>CAZGAW010000023.1:0-46644 GCA_964523645.1 uncultured bacterium
TCGATAAACATCAAACGTATCGGGACACCTGTCTCAATCTCATCGCTTCGGAGAACACGCCTTCGCCGTTGGTAGAAGAACTCTTTGACGAGCGGTTGGCGCGGCGGTACGGGAACTATTCTGGCGTTGACATTTATCAACGGAATTACAAGGGCAACCGCTATATCGCTGAAATAGAAGGGTACACGCAGTCGTTAGCGAAGGAACTTTTCGGGGCAGCGCACGTCGATTTCCGTCCGTTATCAGGGAACATCGCAGGGATCGCAACAACGTTCGCGTTAGCCAAGCCAGGTGATACCGCATTAGAGGTTCATAACGGACACCACTACGCCCAAAAACTGCTATCTTCACCGCTCAAAGTAGAACTACAATCCATATCAATTCCGTGGGACGGACGACGTTCAAACATTGATCTCGATGCAACGCTTGCACTGATTGCGGAACACAAGCCCAACATCGTCAACATCGGTTCCGGTGTTTTTCTTTTTCCGCAACCTGTACGGGAGTTGAAGGAAGCGATGCGCCAAGCGAATCCGGATTCCTATCTTATCTACGATGCTTCACATGTTATCGGACTTATCGCCGGTAAACGGTTTCAATCGCCGTTTGATGAAGGTGCGGATGTCATTATCTCCAGCACGCATAAGACACTCGCGGGACCGCAGGGCGGGATGGTTCTAACGAACGATGCCTCTATTGCGCAGCGCGTTGCGAAGGGTGTCTATCCGTTGTTGATGAGCAATCACCATCTGAATCGGCTTCCGGCGTTAGCAGGCACGTTTATAGAGTGGATGGAATGCGGTAAAGCACAGGCAGATGCGATTGTGGCGAATGCCAAGGCACTCGGACAAGCGTTAGCGGAACGCGGCGTTCCGATACTCGGTGCCGACTTCGGCTTCACGGAGTCGCATACCTTGATACTGATTGTAGATAAGTATGGGGAAGGCGGTGCACTCGCGAATCATCTGGAAGCGTGCCATATTATTGCGGGTGCAGCAGGATTGTCACCGGAAGTCGGCACATCTGGATTGCGCATGGGTGTTCAAGAGGTCACCCGATGGGGGATGACCGCAGCGGATGCGCCGGACATTGCGGAATGTATTGTTTCAGCACTCTCTGGCGGTACCCCCGAAGAGCTCAAGCCGAAGGTCGCAGAAGTGGCGCGTCGTTTTGATACAATCCAGTTCACCGTCGATTAAAAATAGAGAAGAGTAGGCGCGGTTTTGAACCGCGCCGAATTAGTTGAAAGGATGAATGTGCTTTCATTTGTAAAAGCACACCTATTTCTGCTTCAATTTTCCCCAGGTTGTGGTTAACAACTCTACGTTGGGTTGAACAGGTAGTGCTGCTGGATCAAACCAGTCTGCGCTGCTATTACGCCCTGTGTCGGTGAGTTGTTCTGCCCTACCACCCTCTACAGGAATTTTGAAAATCTGATATTGATTTAATTGATTCCCGACTTGCTGTTTGTAAAGAAGTTTGTCTCCAAGCGGTGACCATGCTGGTTCGAGCGCATAAGGTCCTTCTTCAGAAACGATTTGTTTAAACTCGCCCCCGTCGCGCGCTCCAACATAGATAGTTTGTGCATCAAACACCTGTTTTCCCCATTTGTCATGGACCCATTTTGCCCATAGGTCCCTGTTCATCCAAGAAAAGGCAAGCCGCCCTCCGTCGGGTGACCACGCTGGATTTTCCATTATTGGCAAGTGTTTTGCATATAGTGTCCGCATTGCACCGCTGTTTAGATTGAGGACACGAAGTTGTCGACTGTTAGGTAAGCGCATGCCGAATTTCTCTGCTGCTCCTGCCAGAATAAAAACTATTTCCGCCCCATCAGGCGACCACGCTGGATTTCCACCACCTTCCCCTGTATTAGCAATTTTTTCAACTGTTTTTCCATCTATTGTGGCAATATAGATAGCCCATTTATCACGCCGCAGATAAGCAATCTGTTTTCCTTCGGGCGACCATGTCGGATGAAGTCTGTTTGCCGATTTTGCAAACACTTTTCGGATGCTCTTCCCATCCGCATCCATGAGGTAGAGGTCTCTATCTCCGTCACGGTTAGAGTTGAAAAGAATCTGATCGCCTGTCGGAGACCAGATTGGATCAAAATCGGCAGCAGGGTGGTTAGTTAAATTTACCTGCTGACTGCCATCCGGATTCATGACATAAATTTCACTATTCCCGTCTCGGTTAGATGAAAATACAATTTTTGCGGTGGTCGGTGCTTTTGCCCATGTCGAGATGTCACTGTTGAACAGCAAAAAACTGATGCAACAGAAGAAGAAAAAAAATCTAATGTTCATAATCTGATTCCTTTCAGATTTGGGATTCTTTATTTTCATAAAAACTAACTATTTTTCCTTGGGCTGGACCGGCAATGCCGGAGGTCCAGACCAATCCGCACCGCTATTGCTACCCACGTTCGTCAGTTGGGTTTTCGTACCGGTGTCTATATTAATTTTGAAAAGTTGCCTGATATCTCCAATTTCTGGTAGATGGATTCCCTGCTGATAAATAATTTCATTTCCGTGTGGAGACCACGTCGGATGAAGCGCGTCCGGCCCTTTTTCTGAAACGAGTTGGCGCAAATTACTACCATCTCGGTTGATAACATAGATGGTTTCCTCATCCTGCCAGTTTGCTGCGTCTATAAAATTTAATATGGTTCTCCATTTGTGTAGGACGAAAGCGATTTGCTTTCCGTCCGGGGACCACGCTGGATCGGACTTAACTGGATATGTCTCTAATTGCGCCAGAACAACCTTCTGTTTGAGGGTCTGGGCATCAAGAAGGCGAAGTTCATAACCCTGCTTTCGCCAAAGATAGATAAAGGCGATTTCCGTTCCATCTGGAGACCATGTAGGATCACCGACACTTCCGAAGCCAGTCTCCGCCACAGACACGACTGATTTATCATCTAACGTTATAATGTAAAGCACGCCGTCGCGCACAGACGCGATCCGTTTTCCGTCGGGTGCCCATGTTGCGGGGGACCTGCTGTACCAATTATCGAGAATTTTTCTTATATTATTTCCGTCTGCGTCCATGAGATAAAGGCTTGATTCTTTTCCTTTTTCTCGGAAGGAGACAAAGAGAATCTGTTCACCAGTAGGTGACCACGCTGGATGAAAATCGCTTGCCACATCTCGTGTAAGATTCACTGGATCGCTGCCATCGGGGTTCATCGTCCAGATATCCCAATTCCCATCTCGGTTGGATGCAAATGCGACTTTCCCGGTTCCCGGGGCCGTCATTGTAGAAGAATCTTTGGCGTGGGAGGGCAACTCGAAACGGTTCGAGTAATGGTACCCGATGCCCAATGTCAATAATACCGCAGCCACAACAGAAACTCCTATTATCCACGGCATAGACGATTGACTTCCACCGGCAGAAGAGGTAGGTGTGATACGCGAAACCTCGCGCATGACATTCTCCGTGAAATTCGGTGCAATTTGGAAACCGCTTAAAGCCTCTCGAACCATCGGTTCTTCTCTCTTCAAACGCTGCTGCGCACGACGGAGGCGACTCTTAATCGTACCCACCGACGCTCCTAAAAACTCGCTAATCTCTTCATGCGTCATCTCGCCAAAGTAGTGCAACGTGATGACAGTGCGCTCTTTCTCTCGTAGTTTCGTAAGCAACTTTTGGACGACTTCGCGCTGCGCTTCTGCCATCGTTCGCTCGTTTTCCTGAATCACATGACCCGAATACGTCGCCTTTTCTAATTGCGTGTGACTCGTGTCTTCCAGGGACTGTGTTGACAAACGCTTTTTACGTAGCCAGGCGATACAACAGCGTTCCGCTATCACAGACACCCAACGCGCAAAACGGTGTGGTTTTCTCAAGGTTGCCAACTCCTTATAGGCTTTCAGGAAGGCATCCTGCGCAATCTCTTCAGCGATGTGGAAATCACCGATCTTCCGCCAGACGAGCGCGTGAACCGGTTTCTGGTATTTTCTCACGAGAGCCGAGTAGGCGTTGTCATCACCTGCGAGAACGCTTTGGATCAGCTCAACATCGTCATTTTTCATCAGCTACCTCCAGAAAGGAATCGTTTCGTGATTTCGCAATTAAACGCATAGTGACGCGACTTGTGGTCGAAATAGATGCATAATTCTGCAAAAAGCGAAATTTATAGAAGAGAGGTAGAAAATTAAACGTCTATAGAACGATTTAATTTTACTTGACAACCTAAAAAAATCCGATTTAGTGTGATTAGCAATAGAATTCCATGCGAGGTTCCGGAGTGTTTGCACAATTCTTTCTGAAAGGTCATGTGAGTCAAGAAATATGCTGATTTTCCAGGTAAGGCGTGAGGAGTTCTTGGAGTTGGAGACGTGCGTTACGGAGATGTGTTTTGATGGTACCTTCGGAACGTTTCAAAAGCACTGCGATGGTTTTGATCGGCATTTCATGAATATAGTATAGGAGAAAGATGCGTTTACGTGTCGGTGCCAAGTGCTTGACTGCCTCCCGAAGCTGCTGTCGGAGTTCCTGCCGCTCAATGTTGTGGCTTGGACAAGGGTGTGTGTCTATGATACGACGTTCATCAAGGTCGTGAATGGGTTCGGTGATGTGTGCTACCTTCTGTTTTCGGTAGTAGTCAATACAGACATTTTCAGCGATGCGGTAGAGCCAGCTGTAAAACGAAGCGTCTGCGCGGAAGGTGTTAATGGCGCGAAATACTTTTATCCATGTTTCTTGGGTCAAGTCTTTTGCAGTTTCGGCATTTTTGATACGTCCCAAGATGTGGTTATAGACTTTGGGATGGTATTTTCTCACTAGGGGGTTAAAGGCTTCGATATCTCCGCGTTGGGTGCGCTCAATGAGAAGATATTCGTCAAAATTAAGCAATCGAGTGGTCTCCATTTCTACTATCTACCAGACAGGAAGCGATTCTTTTCCTTAAGCAAATTGAACTGACGCGCTACAGACTCTTAGGGTCCTCATAACCAATATTCTTTTCCGTAGGAATTCCAAGCATACTCACGAAGAAAGCAGAGAAAATCGTCTGCGTCCCCAATATCATCAAGAGCAGTGCGAAAAGTGCGGGTCTCACCTTCTGCAATTCACCAAAACCACTTTTCACCCAACCGTACGCAATCCAACTGTCAATCAGGAATCCCACGGCAAATATCACACATCCGAGAAGTAATCCCTTTTCAAGGGTAAAATGGCGATATACGCATTGGATAAGTGAGTCGCTACTGGAAAAACCGCGAGTGACGCTCAAAGTTCGAGCAGAGAGCCCTAATAAGAGCACTTGATAACCCAGCAGGCACAAAAGACATGCCAAAACCATTACATGAATATCGTAGGCGCGACTGCCTAGCTGTAAAGGACCTGGGATGAGTGTCACTGTTCCAACTAAGCCCAGCAGGAAAAGTAGAATACCGGGGATCAGAAATAGATAGGTCGGTGAGAGCATCAGCATGAAACGCAAATGCCGCCAACCATCACGAAAGGAATTAAGTTTGGATTCCCCTTTACGAGGATAATAGGTTATCGGTATCTCTTTGATTTTCAGATTAGCCTTTATTGCCTTGATAACCATTTCTGAGGCAAATTCCATCCCTGTGGTCTGGAGTTCCATCTGTTGATAAGCTTCACGCGTGAAGGACCGCATCCCGCAGTGTGCATCCGAAACACCCGATCGAAACAACACATTCAGGATTCCAGTCAGAATAGGGTTACCGAGGTAGCGGTGGAGTCCGGGCATCGCTCCGGGAAGGATTTCACCTTTTAGCCTATTTCCTATGACGAAATCATAACCGTCGCGTAAGGGCATAATGAACCGCTCTAAGTCTGTGAAATCGTAGGTATCATCGGAATCACCCATGACAATGTATTGTCCTTCCGCGATGGCAATCCCCGCAAGGTAGGCAGCACCATAACCACGCAAGGGTTGATGGACAACGCGCGCACCAAGACGTTCAGCAATTGCGACAGAAGCATCAGTGGATCCGTTATCTGCGACAACTATCTCACCCTGAATGCCAAGTTTTTTGAGAGTGTTTTGTGCCTTCTGAATGCAGGTGCCAAGTGTTTCTTCCTCATTGAGACAAGGCATCACGATGGAGATGTCTATGTTTTCACTGTTCATCAGAATACTCCGGTTGTGTCGCGAGATATTTCGGGTTTGTTTTGATGTGGGGTGGGTAGTAAATTTTCCATATTTTGACATCAGCATCGGCAAAGTTGGCTTTTGGATAGACAGATTTGAATGCATGACTGAGAGAGCCACGTTGGAAATTCTTGGCTTCCGCCTGGGTGGACATAATATGTGTTGCACCGTGGGTTTTGAGAAATTCCAAAGCCTCGTGTTGGAACCGAGCATTGCGGACATGCTGGTTATAAAGAACCACCCAATGCGGTATGTAGTGATCCTGGTCTATGATGGTCTTAACCCCTGCAAGCACATTCAATTGACTCCCAAACGTCCAGTCCGCAGCAACAATCGCGTTTTGTGGAAGTGTGGACTTCATCCACTTAAATGCTTTTGTGATTTCTCCTTGTCCGGGTCTGTGTTGTCGCATTTGAGCGGTTATGTGAACGGACCTTTGTAGGTTTCCACCCTGAGGAGCGAGAAAGACAACTGGAACTAATATGGAGATTGCGATACCTGTGGTTATCAGTTGTTTGGATACCAATTGAGACAATCGTTTCGTCATTTCAAGTCTATTGATAAAATATGCAAACGTAGACAGGAGCAAAACCGTGCTAAAAACAAGCGGTACGCCAATAAAAAAGTCATATCGTTTCCCTCCACGTGCGAGTGCTACCCATAAGAAAAACCACATGATCGCAATAAGAGTTATGAGTTCTGTCCTCGTTTCTTTCCTCCGTCGGCTAGCAATACCAATACCCATAGGGACAAATACTAAAGTAGAAAAAAAGAGGCTATCGCCTGCACTGCTTCCAATCCATGCCTCAAGAGGTTGCCGAAAGAACGTTGCCGCCGTAAAGAGGGTAAGGGCTATTGACAGAAAAACACCTTTCCATTTCCATAAACGGACACTTTGTATGATAAATCCTAGACTTCCTAATACAAATATGCTGCCGTATCGGTAAACCCAAAATGGAAAATTCGGATCGCTTAATTCATCAATGCTTTTCATGAACTCGCTTTCCTGAAATGGAAAAGCGGTCGCAGCAAAAGTGTCTGCTTGCAGAAAAAAGTAGCCTACGCCTGTCGCGATACCGAGGAGTGTTAATCCTACAGCAAGTTTACGGGAATGAACACGCAGCCTTTCACTATATTCTATACACACGTGTCTTATGATCCGTAGTATGAATAGAGCGATCGGTGGTGCGAGCATGAGCGAGGCGACATGTGTCGAGAAACCGTACCCGCTCCGATAAGCCGGACTGATCAGATAGAGCCACGGCACAAACATAAGTCCCCAGAGAATATACTCTTTTAAGTGTTCTTCGGTATCCGTGGTATAGAACTTCCAGAGTTCTGCTGAGAGTATTATCAGTAGAAAGACCCCGAAGCCTTCCCAACTTAACCCACCGAGAAAAATAAGAAATCCAGAAAGAGTTGTTATCAGCCACCTACGCCATCCGAGTGCCATCTGCTCTTTCCACAAGTAACTTATGACGGAAAGTGTACCCAGCATCCAACACCACGCGTCTCTATCCCCAAACCCGACACTACTCCTATCTACACTTCCAGGGAGGGTCGCTAAGAGTAAAGTAACAAGAGCAGCAAAGAGGATGCCATGCGTTCTTTTGAAAAACAGAAACAAAATACCAAGACCCAGAGTAAAACAGAGGGATGGCGCATACAGTTGCACCTGATAGTGCGTAATTTTCGGAAAAATTACGCGAAGTGTCTTATAGGCGTATGCAATCCCATAGGCATAGAGCGATAAAAGTTGACGATTGTCTCTTCCGAGGGGCAACCAGCGCTGCATATCCCATGGGGGGAGATATCCGTGCGTTGTGATTGTCAGTGCTTGTGCCCAGTAAAGATAGGCATCTGGTTCTGCGAACTGATTTTCAGGAAGGGGTGAACCCCCTTGAACCCGAATAAACAAGGCAACACACAAGATGCCTATAAAAAAAAGGTGAGGTACAAGTTTTTTCAGCAGAGCGGCGTTAGGGAGCATTTGCGGTAATTTTTGGCTTTTTCGCCTGTCTACGTTCGCGTGCTTGTTGAATCATCTTTTGGATGCGTTCTCGCCTCTCTGTACAACACCCACATTTCTTTTTTAAGGTGTCGACAGTTACAACTTCGGATGCCGTTGTTTGTGTTTGTACCGTCGCTTGTGGCTCCGTTATATTCGGCTGTGGAGTTCCAGTTGTATAACCCACGACAGCTGCGAGGAGTATTCCCAGTGAAAAGGCTGCAATGCTATAAATTCCGTGTCTGATTTTCATTATCATTCCTCCTTGGCTTTACGAATATGACGTTCAACTTGTTTGGCAACTTCTGGATCCGATTCTTTGAGTCGGCGGAGGCCTTCTTTGGGACCGTAGCGATTCAAAAGTTGCATGGATTTTTCAAGTCGCTTGGGTGAAAACTTTTCTCGCAGTGTCGTTTCAAAACTTTCTTCTGTGAATTGTTTAGAGAATTCGGTGAACATTTCTGCGAGATTAACGACTTCTTCGCTTCCTACATCGTCTGGTATCTCCTGCTCTAAGTCCGCGGCGGGTGGTGCTGTTGGAAGAGAGGGTTCTTCATAATCTGTGGGTTCCATGCCAGCAGGGACTCCTTGGACATCAAACCTCTCATCCTGTATAGGGGAAAGTTGATCAGAGGTTTCGGTAAATGCAGGTTCAGCAGCTCGGGGAGAGGCTACCTGAGCGAGAACTTCTTGTGACCATTCATAAGAACCTCCTTCTCCAGAAATATTCCCCTTAAAATACCCCATTTGCCAATGAAAGGTTCGCTTATCCGCCCAAAACTCACGGATGATTTCTTGCACCTCCATTCGGGCAGGCGCGTTTTCAATGCGGTATTGAACAACCTCGGCGAGTGCGGGATCTGATGCTTGGAGTCTATGAACTGTTTCTTCTATGCCGTATTGATCCAAGAGTCCACCGATATGATCTATCTCTTCAGGAGTTAGTGCTTGAGCACGCGATGTAATTTGAGGCGGTTCCGTCGGAATAGGGACAACACCTCCCGTTATCAACATTTGTGTTAATTTCTGGTGCATCTCTGGTTCAAAGTCTGCGGGTTCCCCAGTTGGAAAGGATTTACGAAAAAGCAACATATTCAGATTTCGGGGCAGATCCCCTATTCCTCTATCTGAGAGGAAATGAAATCGTTCTTCCAAGGTAGGATTCGTTTTCAAAAATTCGCGAAATTCATCGGATTCTGTGACCTTAAAATAGTCCTGCATGTGTGCGCGTTGTTCCTCTGTCATCAGAGATTTGACGAGTTCAGTCCCATTTTCAGGCATCTCTCTTTCGTGTTCAATGTTCGAGAGTGCTTCTGCCGGAACTTGCTCGGACTCCTCTTTTGTCAGTGTGTCTACAGATTGTGCCTTATAGACTTTGATAACTTCTGCTGTCTGAAGTTTGTCGGTTCTCCAAAGGGTATAAATTCCGAAGCCGAGCCCCGCGATCACGATAAGGATGTAGAAAAATCTTTTAGAGATCATGTGGATTACTTTCCTTTTGATGCCATATTGCCTTTCTAGCGAACTGGAAAGGCAATATGGGTTGATAGGTTGGTTGAACTAACTATCACACTCACACATATTGTCTGCTACAGAGTTCGCTGCATCACACCGTGTCGCAAAAGAAAGACAGTCGACAAAGATACACTTCCACCAATTCGACTGATAGTGATACCACGCCGAGCATATATTATAGGCACTTGCACGTGCATCGACACACGCATTAAAACTATGTTTATACCCATTTCCGTTACCATCACAATCTGACCAATTATCTGCTGCAGTTTCTAATATAAACGGCATCGTCAGAAGAAAAGCCATTGCGATAGCGCAGAAAGTCATTACACAAATCTGTCGGATTCGTTTCACTTTTTTCTCCTATTATTTTTTAGGGATTGCTTTCGGAAGGCAACAGGGAAAGGTGTTTTACGTTCTTGGCAATCCGTCGTTACATGAGATGCTAACCTAAACGTCTCACAAAATTATGGAATTTTATGCTACAATTAGGTTAGTGCTGTCATAGACTGGTTATGGCAGTGCCGCGCCGATCGGTGTCACTACCACCCTCGGCGCACTCCTCAAAAAATATCGGAGACTGCCACATACAAAAACTATTTCGCCATATTACCTGAAAAAAGACGAAAATAGCCAATAACTATCTATTCAACTATTCACCTCCTTCAATGAACGAATAGTAGATATCAGGATAATATTTCTCTAACCACGCTCTAAATCTTGTTACCACTCGGTGATACCGAACCTTAGCAGTATTCGACTTGATACCCAGTTCGTGTCCAATCTCTTGGAATGTCATACCGCTGTTCTGCCTTAATCGGAAGATCGCTAATTCTCCCAGACTCAGTGTATGCTCAAAACGGCGGCGGATATCACCGAGTTCGTTGTCAAGTGTTCCATGTTCGGGTTGAAACGTCACGGGTGCGGGAAGCGATCCTGCGGGAGACCCTTGCTCCCTCTCATCCGCTGAAACAGGATCCAGCGATACATGCGTGCTTTGCTGCTGCTTGTCTTTGATCCATCTCGCCAGGATACGCCTTGCTATCGTGTAGAGCCATGCCGGGAAACTTTTCGGAGCCTGAATCTTTTTTAGGCTTTTCAGTGCCTCAAGGCAGGTCTCTTGGAGGACATCTTCTACATCTTCCTCACTCCCTCTGATTCTCTTTTTGAAAAACCTGTGGAGCGGAACCCCGTATCGCTGAAAGAGAACATTTCCTGGGACTTCATTGCCTTTCTGATAAGATTGCAAGAGTTCGGCATCGCTGTATTTTTCGTAATCGGTTGACATTCAGAGTCATCCTATCTATATAAGTGTAAAAAATGGGTAAAAAGGTTACAAAAAAATGTGAGTTCAGTGCCCGGTTAAGTGCAAACCATCACCTGATACTATATAAAGACAAAATTTTTTTTTGCGATTTCGTGCATAAAATGCATAAAATGTCATAAATAGCGAAAAAAGTGGGAATTCAGCAAACCCGTTAACTTTTTTTATGAATTTTGGCATTCAATTTGTGTGTTCGTAGGGGCAGGGTCCCCTCATCCGCTTTTTGCTATCTATAAAAGACAAGTGTCAGTTCCAGAGCGTCTCTAATCCTGTCTATCCTTGAATCCTGAAAATCCTGCTTCAGACAATGAACACATTTTACTTGACATTTAATAATCTAATAGGGTAAAATAGGTAAAGAATATTTAGCAAAAACATGTATAGAAAAAGGAAATTTTTATGACAAACAAGCAGCCATTTATCACTGCCGTACAGGACGGTGACGTAGATACAGTTAGGCATCTATTGGCAACCGATAAGACACTCGCTCCACAAATTGATGCGCCGTGGTTCAGCTTTGATGCGCCCGCGATTGTGTTTGCAGCGGCATCCGGAAACCGTGAACTCATTAAGACGCTGCTTGATGCTGGAGCGAACATTGATGTCAAGAGCAGCTGGTGGGCAGGGGGCACTTCGGTGTTACATCACGCTGCCGGTTCCATGCTAAACTACGACGAAGAACTTGCCAAATACCTAATTGAGCAGGGCGCGACCCTTGATGCACACGCCGCTGCAGGTTTGGACATGTACGAGAAACTCGCCGACCTGATTCGCGAAGACCCCGAAGTTGTCAACGCACTTGCTACAGATGGCATGTCTCCACTCCATTTCGCGGCGACACCCCGAATCGCAGAACTCCTAATCACACAGGGGGCTAACATAAACCTACGAGACCGCGACCATTACGGAACTGCAGCACAATGGACGATGAAAAAACGGCCTGAGGTGTGTCGCTATCTCCTTGAGCGGGGAGCCGAGGCGGATATCGTCCTCTATTGTGTGATGGGTGATGTTGAACGGGCAAGGGCAGAATTTCAGAAAAATTCAGAACTCCTCAAGCTCCGAATTAATGTAAAATCTGCTAAAGGCTATATTATACCAACGTTGAAGTCGCCTGATCCCGACACCAAACAAACGGATGAAGTTCCCGGTGGGCATGTCTATGCCTATCAGGTCGGACCTACGATGCCACTCCTTGAGGTAGCACTTCAATCCAAACAACCAGCAATCGTGGATCTGCTCATTGATGCAGGTTATAAAATCAACTTTCGAGATTGGTATGTGCTTGTGGGGCAGGGACCTGAGCGGTTTGATACATTGGTGAAAGGACTTCTTGCTAAAGGTTGGGACATCAACGCGCGTCAGAAGCATCGGCATGGGATGTGGGCACCTTTACACTGGATAGCACAACGCGGTCTGACGCGTGGTGTCCTGTGTCTGTTAGAAAATGGTGCGGATCCAAATATAAAAGATGACAAAGGACGGACCCCGATGCATATCATCGCGCAGAAAGGCGTGGGGAAAAATCAGGTGCAGGTGTTAATCGAACACGGTGGGGATACTAACATACGCGATGCGGACGGTAAAACACCGCTCGACTACGCCCAAAAAGCGAAGAAGAAATCTGTTAAAAATTTCCTCACAGAATATATAAATCGCGCGTAGAAGGAAACCTAATTCTGGCGAAATAATTTGTAACGTCCATTGATTTTTTATCGTGTATATCTATTGAAAAGTACCACGCTAAACTAAAATTTACTTTTCAATAATTCTGAAATTTATTTTACTGATTTTTAGTTTTCTATTGAAATATAAAGTTTTTTGTGATATAATAATTTATATTAGTTAAGTTTTTGTTGAAATTACGGTATGAAAAACACGATTTGGGGGAACGTAAATCATGGAGCATCAAACACAGAACTGGGTGAAAGTCGCCGAGTTAAGCGAGGTTCCTGAAGGAACACCGAAAGCGGTTCAGATGGGAGAAGGGCGTAGCATTGCCCTCTTCAATGTTGAAGGAAAAATTTACGCAACGGATAACCAGTGTCCACACATGGGCTATCCGCTAACACGAGGGACGGTTCGCAATGGCATCCTAACATGTGATTGGCACCGTCGGAGTTTCGATCTGGAAGGTGGCGGTTGTTTCCACGTTGAATGCGATGACCTGCGCACTTTTCCGGTTGATGTCCGCGGTAATGAGATTTGGATAGAACCCGGAGATTTGACCTACCGACGCGCTGAAGAGCATAAACAATTACTCCGAGAAGGGCTTTTAAGCGAAGACCGATGGACGATGTCCAAGGCGATTTCGCTCCTACTAAAAGGCGGTGTGCCCGAAGAAGAAGTCATGGGCACAATTCTCGAACACGTCAGTCGCCACATCGCCAGTTCCCACGGAGCAGAAGGTGGAGGTGATGTCTCCCGACTCATCAACGGACTCAAAGTCGGGCGCAAGTACAATGGTGCCGATAGGCTCATCGCTGTTACAACTGCGGCGTGTTCTGCCGCGGGACCGGCATCGGAACGGCTTGAGGTTGTCCCATTGCCGGAGCCTGTTGCATGGGAGAAGATCAGTCGATGGGTCCAGAACTTCTCTTATGAGGGACAATCCGGACGAATTGAGCGATGCTTGTTCACGGCATATCATAAAGGCGATGCAGATAAGTTGTGTCCACTGCTTTTTGAGTGTGCGGTTGAACCGAATTTTATTGATGCACCGCATATCCCGCTTTACGTCAGTTATCTTTCAGAAGTGATTGATGAATTTGGATGGGAACGTGCTTCAGAATTAGTTTTTTATCTCGGTGCCCAACTCGTCGGACATCGTCCAGATGAGCCAGAGCGATACCGTAGAGACGCGATTCAACTCATGCGGCAGATGCTTCCTACGATTGAAGATGCTGCTTTAGAGCAAACTTCTGAATTTGATGAGGATGCTTTCGTTGAGGCACTCACGAGTGTCAACCTCCAACGATCGTTTGAGGCAGTGCAAGCCGTCTTAACTGATGGCGTTAAGTTGGATAAACTTATCACGTCGGTTGTCCTTCTCGCTGCAGATCGGATGGCGAGTACACCCGTGAATGTAGACGCGGGTTGGGAGAACTTAACAACGGAACTCAATCTTGCGGCATCTTTGCGGAGTGCGCAAAGGGTTGGTGGAAATCTTATTGCAGCGAAAGGATTGTTCCACGTTGCATGGCAAATCTTCGCAGATCGCTGGATAAACATTCCTTCGCGAGTGCTCAGTGAACCCTTAAGCCAAGAAAAATTGGATGTCGCGAATGAGGCAGAGGGACTCAAGGATATTATCGATACAATTGAGACGCTCGATGTTCAAGGTGTAGGACTAAAAGTGCTGGGTTACCTAAATGCGGGTTATTCTGCTGAACGACTGATGGAGGAAATCGGTCATACGGTGCTGTGGGATGATACAGGCAGTGAAGTGCTGCCAACATTGCGCACTGTGTTTGAAGAGTGGAAGCACACCAACGGGCATCCTGCACAGTACCAACTGCTGGTCGGATTGGCTCGCTATGTTACAGATATCCGATCGAACACGGATAACAAATCTGCGGCGACAACCGCAATGCGTTTTGCAGAAGGTAGAACGACAATTGAGGTATTTGAGGAGTAAGGTCTAATGGACCAAAACGGTTGGCACTTCCAACGTGCGGAATTTATTGAAGCCGTGAATGACGGGGACTCGGTAGGAACAGATGTGTCTTACCAGTGATATGATAGGAGAAGAATATCGTGTTATCCGAAAATGGAAATTTTGTCAAAGTCGCTGCCCTCAGTGATGTAGCAGAGGGAAAACCGAGAGCAGTCAGGGTTGAAGGACACAGCATCGCCCTTTTTCAGCATGAAGGTGCTGTCTACGCCACAGATAACCAATGTCCACACATGGGCTATCCGCTCGTGAGAGGACGCGTTAGAAAGGGCGTTTTATCGTGTGATTGGCACGGTTGGAGTTATGACATGGAAGGTGGCGGTTGCTTCACAGGCGGTTGTGACGACCTCGCTACGTTCCCTGTTGAAGTTCGGAACGGTGATATCTATGTGGACGTTGCGAGTGGTGGAAAGAAACGCGATGATGCGCATTTCCTCCTGTTGAAGGAAGGGTTGCTATCCACTGACAGTTGGACGCTTTCTAAAGCGATTGCCATTATGTTAGCGAGGGGTGTTTCGGAAGAAGAGACGTTGGAAATCATGGTGAGGCACATGGGACGGCATATCTCTACAGATGAGGATGCCTTCAATGGTGGTAGAAAGTTGGCAATGATGATGAACGGGGTAAAGGTCGCCCGCACGTACGAACCCGAAGATCGGCTTATTCCACTGATGATGGCAGCGTCGGGTGCAGCGGGTAGACTCGGCGACCGCCCGGATCGCCGGCCACTTCCACCTCCGATTGACTGGCAGAAACTTGAAGACTGGATCCGCGTGTTCACCACTGATAAAGAGTGGGAAGGTATTGAGAAATGTCTTATCACCGCCAGACATTTAGGCGGACATGATGAAAAAATCATTCCGCTCTTCTTTGAGTGTGCGGTTGAACCCTTCTTCCTCAACCATTACAGAAATCTTATCGATCTCGCGCACTTGGCTGAACTCTTGGAGCAATTTGGATGGGAGTTAACCGGAGAGTTAGTTTGTAGTCTCGGTGCAAAGATTCTTGGACAAGGACGTGGCAGACCCGGTGAACTTCACCGTGAAGCGATTGAGAAATTAGAGGAGATTGATCATATCTTTGATGAACTTCCGCAAGAAACATCAGCTGAGAGTTCCGTTGATTATGACGAAGATAAATTTTCGGCGGCTCTCGTGAGTGGAGATCTCGACGAAGTTTTTGATGCCGTCACGGAAATGCTCACCGCGGGTGTCCCCATTAACACGCTTGCTACAACCATGGTCATGACAGCAGGAGATAGAATGGCTCGTACACCCGTGAATATGAGCCCGGGTTGGTGGGATTTACAGGACGAAATGGAAATCGCATCAACGATCAGAAAAGTGCTTCGACACGGCGGAACTAAAATTGCCGCGAAAGCACTCTACCACGCCGCATGGCGATTTTTCAACAACCGATGGCTGAACATCCGTCATCAACCGATTACGGAGCCAAGAACATCTACCACATCAGCTGCCCTCAATGAAGACACGGCACTCTCTGAAATTTTAGATGGGATTGAATCTGTCCGTATCCAAGAAATCGGACGACGTACCCGCGAGTATCTCAATTCAGGGTGCTCCGCAGAACGGTTACTGGCTGAAATGGGGTTATGTATCCTCAAGGACGACAACGGAGACGATCTCCTCAGTTCGATTCACGTAGTGTCTGAAGAATGGAAGACCTGTGAAACGCATCCTGCCAGGAACCAGTTGATCGTTGGATTGGCACGATGGGCGACGGATATTCGCAGAAATGCTGGAAACGACTCCGCTGTTCAAACTGCACACCGTTTCGCGCGGGGTGAAACGGCGACGGAACTCTATGAATAGTACACTTTATTGGGAGAGTAGGGTGAGATCTCCAAGGCTCACCCTATTTCTTTGTATCAGATGAAAAATTTGGTTATCTTTCTTTTCTTTACTTTGTTATGCTTGTCTGCTCAGACCGCAACGTTAGAATCCGCTTTTGAACTCGGCGAGCAGCAGGAACCACGACTTGACAGGCTGCTCTCTGATGTCGCACGACAAATGGTTTTCAGCAGTGATAGTACAAGGTTAATCGCAAAAGGAATGGGCGGCACCGTAGTAGAATGGGATATCCAGAGCCGACAAAAGCGAGAAATAAGCCGCATCCATGCGAAGCGGTGGTTCGCCTATTCTGCTGGAACCGATCAGTTATTAGTCCGGGGCGCGAATAACAACATCACAAACCTTTCGCTGGCAAATGGTGATGAAACGCTATTAACGGATGGGCAATATGAAAGCGGTAGCCTATCTGCGGATGGCAGGCTTGCAGTGCTGTCAAAAGGCGATAATGAAATCGAAGTTTGGCAACTCGCAAAGCAGAATCCAAAGACCGAGAAAAGTGAGGGATCCGCTCAAAAATTGAGAACACTTCGGACAGGTCTGCCGGTCAGAAACGGTCTTACGCTTTCTGGTGACGGTCGGTTTATCGCTGCCGCGGAAGGAAGCTACCGTAATGGTGAGGGACATCGGACGATTATTGAGATTTGGAATGCTGCCGATGAACACCCAATGAAAACTTACAACACGGGCGAGATTTTAGGGATATGGAACCTGCTGTTTTCACCAGACGCGACGCTATTAGCCGTTGATACCCAGCAGAACGCTGAATCTGGAATCCGTGTCTGGGAAATTGAAACAGGCAGACAACTCCTTGTAAAATCAGGATTTGAAGCATATTGGACACGAGCCCTCGCCTTTTCATCGACTTCGGATTATCTCGCTTCAGGGGACGAATCAGGTCATCTTCGGGTATGGGATATCTCCGAAGGCGCATCGGTAATTTGGGAAACCTATCCGACGGGTATCCAATCGTTAGCCTTCTCGCCAAATGGTGACTATTTGGCAGTAGCACTTTGGGATACAACAATTCAAATATTACATTGGGGGGAAAATAATGAGTGATAAGACAAATTTAGGAGAAGGATCGTACATTGACGGAAAAGGGCGTACACGCTGGCATCAGAACGAAGATATCGCGCGAAAACTCTTGGAACTTCATACTTTCCTCATTATTGCTGATTATCCAGAGGACCACGCGTCGCGCTATCCGCGCTTAGCACACTCCATCTCTCGCTTTCCAGAACCGATGTCAGATTTGATCACCCAAGGACGGTTGATTGAGGAGATTGGAGGGGTTGGTGAAATAATCGCAGAAATCATTCAGGAATTCGTGGAAACTGGCACGAGCGGAAAATTAGAGGAATTCGCTGGCGATACCCCACGAACTGTTGTGGAACTCGTACCTATTTCTGGGATCGGTGCCAAAACGATTAAGCGACTCTATGAAGAAGTTGGCGTGGATAGCCTTGCTTCTCTACGAACAGCGATTGACGAAGGCAAGCTCAAGGGGTTCCGTGGCATCGGTAAAAAGACCTTAGAGAAAATTGAGGCGTATCTTGATGAGGTATTGTAGGACGGGTTCCCGAATCTCAATACCTCGCTGTAGGCGCAACCTCCCGGTCGCGATGTACCCCACAGAACCAACAGAAGGTTTCCGAAATCTGAATAGCCCTAAAGAAATGATCTGATTTTTTGACCTTTTTCGCGATGTGTGCTATTCTTTTAAGGGGTGAGGGTGACACGCGTGACGGGTTAGGCTGCACCTATAGAAGTACAGGCAACGGTTATCAGCTGTGGAGCGGCAGGATATGCGCGATAATAAGGTCCAGTTTGCGGTTGTCAGAGAAGACCCGATGGTGGAAGCAGCGTTGATTCGTTTGTCGAAAGCCAGCAACGTGCTGTTAATCGCTTCCGGTGGGTGTACTGCCCTAACATTGCAAGCACTGTTTCCTGATTTGCATATCACTCTATTTGATTTTAATCCTGCACAGTTAGAACGGGTTCGGGAAAAAATGAGTGCCTTGCGCGATGTCAATGGAGCGACGCGATGTCGGAGATTTAATATTGGAACCAGCGATCCAAAAGGGCTCAATCAGCATGGTAACTTTGAATCGCTGTTCCGTGGTTTACGAGAGTTCATTTTTGATCTGGTTGCTGACGAATCGGAAATTCGTGTCTTGTTTGAAGAGAAAGGTCGACTTGCCAATGTTTCGGAGGTGCTCTTCTCGAGTAAATATTGGCAAGTGGCATTTGACCTGTACTTTAGCGATTCACTTCTGAATGCAATGTTTGGTCCAGATGCTACACAGCACGCTGAACCTGGGAGTTATCCGCGTTACTTTCAGACGTTATTTGAAAAAGGATTGACAGCTGCAGAGGCATTTGATAATTACTTTCTTCACCACGTATTTCTTGGATACTATCTTCAACGTCCGACCAGTTTACCCGACTACCTCTTAGCACCACCGACCGACTACCGTTTTCAAATGATCGAAGGTACACTGGATCAGGTGCCCGAGCTGCAACGTTTCGATCTGATATCTTTATCAAACATAATGGACTGGATGCCGTTAACTGAGATTACGACCCTCATCAGTCATCTCCAAAACGACATGGAATCTGGCGCGAGTGTTCTCTATCGTCAACTCAATAATTACACGGATCTTTCAACCTATTTTGGTGATTCATTCGAGTTCGATACGGCATTGGGAGTCCAATTTCAAGCGATTGAACGCAGCTTATTTTATTCTAGCGTTCATGTAGGAAGAAAGAGATAAATGCCAATGAACATAAGCATTGACAACATCCTGAAAGAGACGAATGTCTGGATGAATCCGTATTTTCAATCTTTGCGCGACGATACTTTTGATTTTGATGATTTTGTGGAAACACAAATTCAATTCTATTTTGCCGTTGTGTTCTTCAACCGTCCAATGGCAGCGCTCGCTGCGAAGATTCCGACATCAGAGTTACGTTTAGAGGTCATTCGCAATGTTTGGGAGGAACATGGTGAAGGCAACACGTCACTCATGCACGAGAAAACATTTCTCACTTTTCTTGATCGACTGGCTGGAATTAAATCCGAAGATATTGCGAAGCGTGCGATGTGGCCCGAAGTTCGCGCCTTTAATACGGTACTTGTCGGTGCTTGTGTGATGGATGAATACTTGATTGGTGCTGGTGTCATGGGAATCATTGAGCGGATGTTCTCAGATATTGCAGGATGGATCGGAGAACAGGTTGTGCGTCACGGCTGGATCCCCGCGAAAAAGCTGATTCACTATAATCTCCATAAAGACCTTGATATTAAACATGCCGACGATTTTTTTGATGTGCTTCGTCCTGCATGGGAGGCTGATATCGAAAACAGATACTACATCGAACAGGGGTTGCGTCTCGGTGCCTACGTCTTCAATTCGCTTTATGAAGGACTCTACAAAGCACGAAAGCGTCGTATCTATCGCGATGTGCGGGGCCCCCATACGCGGGCATCGTAGCAGCGTTGAGGTGTCAGATGCGGATAAACCGTTCTTTGAATATTAGAGAGTTACACAAGAATGAGTGGAAAGTTTTTCAATCTCGGATTGCAGGCTTAGAAAAGGGTACGAGTTACCCGTTGGGTGATGATCGATTTGAGATTGACCACGGTGAAGATTATTTCGCTTTCTTCACGCGTCTGGGCCGGCTCTACTACTATCTGGTGCTTGAGGGAGATCGGGTGGTCGCGGTAGCCGCTGCGATCTTACGTCGTGTACCGACTACCAGCCATGAAGAACCAAAAGCAGTATGGTATCTTTGTGACCTGAAAGTTCATCCTGAATACCGCGGACGATACCTTCCTGTTTCAATATTCGTTCATGCCTTTCCAAAACTGTATCCGCTCTCTTCTCGCGCATACGCTATCTCCATGGATGTGGACAGTGAGCGTCCGAACCGTGTTGCTCTGATGCTAAAACGCTTTCCGCTTGCACCGATGTCAATCGCTACAAAGTTAGGGCTCGTTTCCTTAGATGCCAAGAAAATGCAAAAAGTTGAACCGATCTTGCGAGAACATTTTGGACGCGTCTCTTATTTGTCACTGAAAGGCAAAAAAGACATCATTCTGCAAAGTACGCGTACCCCGATGCCCCTGTTACACGTTCAGTTCGGGCCCTGCGCGGAGCAGGAACAAACCGAGCCACTTGATGGTTATGTTCACATGTTCTGTGTTTCGATGGATCACCCACTGCTTGGGGCATTGAAGCATCAATCGATTTATCCATCAGCCACGGCTACAGTTATTCACCATCGTATGGAGAAGTGGGATTGGGGATTCATCCTCACCAGCGACATCTAACAACAAAAAACCAATGGGAGGAAATTGGGGCGAGACATCAGGGGTTTGGTGGAAAGAAGTAAATCAAAGTACGTAGCTCGTAATGTAATGGAGAGCGGACTTGAGAACGGAACACCAAAGTTCAAACCTGTATCGTTTAACCGCAAGGAAAATTAGAAAAATGGCAAGATCACTTACCGATGGCGAAATGGTTGATGGTGAAAAGCACGGGTATTGGGTCACCTATTATGCGAATGGACATAAGCGGAGCGAAGGCCGATATATCCATGGCAAAAAGGAAGGTCCTTGGATTACTTACCACAAAAACGGGAACAAAGCAAGCGAAGCCTCTTTCCGTGATGATAAATACGAGGGGCGTTGTATTACCTATCATGAAAACGGGAACCTTAGATCCAGAGGGGCTTATCCGAAACATGTGGGTAAATCCTACGATGGCAAAAAGGAAGGTCCCTTTTACGGTTACGAAGAGGATGGCAAAACAGTGTGGCTAATTGTAACCTACAAGAAAGGCGGTAGCCGCGCGAAACCGGATGAGTACCCACTCGGTGTCTGCGATATTTGCGGTGAAGGTAGACGTTTGGCGTGGGGTAGTACCTGTCCGAAGTGCGGTGCCGAACTGAATGCGTAAGTTTTAAAAGGAGGCTAAACAATGAAAGCCAAACGTACTTTAATAATTCTGGTAGTTCTGTTTATCTCAGGAGTATGGATTCAGGAAAGCACGGCGAAAATTGACCCAGAAACCCTTATGGGAATGTGGCTCTTTGATCAAGGGAAAGGGAATACGGTTAAAGACTCCTCGCCGAACGGAAACGATGGAAAAATCGTTGATGCTAAACGGGTCGAAGGAAAAGAAGGCATGGGAATCGAATTTGATGGAAGCAATCATGTGGTCATCCCGGCAAGCAAAACCACGGACGACTTCCTCAATGGATTTACGTACCTGCTCTGGGCAAAACCGCTGCGTAACCCTTCCGGTCCGCACGTTCGACTCATTGAAAGGGATTGGCATAACCCGAACATTCTCATCGGTCCAACCGACTTTTATGGCAGTTTTCTCAAAGGCGGGATAGATAATAGTCAAATCCGAGGCGGTACTTGGGAGATGGATGAGTGGAGTTTTGTCGCGCTAACACACGACGGTAAGACGCTTACTCTCTACGTTGATGGCGAGGCGGTCGCGGATTTAGATGTCGGAAAACCGGATTTTAGTCAGGATCACGATGGCGGTTCAATCTGGTTAACCCGTTGGAAAGGTGGCGCGGGTTGGGACTTTGCGGGGGTTCTTGACGAAGTCGCTATCTTCAATACTGCTCTCGATGAAGAGGACCTGAATTCCATCATGGAAAAAGGGCTTGAGAAAGCACTATCTGTTTCCCCAGTTGGTAGATTGACAACGACCTGGGGGAATATCAGGAGAATAGCAGTCAGCGGTCAGTAGTGAAAAAAATAGCGGTCGGTTGTCAGTAAGACTTTGTAGCAGGAAGGGTTCTTGTTTAAGCGGTACGCCCTCTTTACTGATAACTGATTGCTTTTAAAACCGAAAGGAAAATTAAGAAAATGGCAAAATCACTGACAGATGGCGAGATGCGCAACGGTGAAAAGCACGGGTATTGGGTCACCTACTATGCGAACGGCCATAAGCGGAGCGAAGGCAGCTACATTGAAGGGAAAAAAGAGGGGCTTTGGATTCAGTACCACAAGAATGGAAACAAAGCGAGCGAAGCGACCTTTCGTGATGGCAAGAACGAAGGCGAATACATGTGCTATTACGAGAACGGAAACCGCAAATGGGGTGGTCCCTACCGGAAACATGATGGCAGTTCCGCCGATGGAAGAAAAGAAGGCGTTTGGCTCTGCTATGAAGAGGACGGTGAGCAGGTATGGCGTATCATCACCTACAAGAAAGGCGGTGCTCGCGCGAAACCCGATGAATTTCCGCTCGGTGTCTGTGATGTTTGCGGCGAAGGCAAACGTTCAACGTGGGGTGATACCTGTCCGCAGTGCGGTGCCGAGATTGCTGAATAGCCAACAGAAGTTTTGAAGTTTTTTGTCCGAATCGGGTTTCAGTAGGTAAATAAGTACGTCTACAAGAAACCGAGGAAAGCGATTGAATATTAAATCAGAGTTTTGGCATGTTTTGGTGTTGTTAGCGATATTTCCGGCTTTACAACTTTCAAGCGTAGTAAGGGCTGAAACAGAAACAGAATCCGCTCACAGAGTTGCGACAGCTGTCCGCATTAAAGGCACACCGCCCCAATTGGACGGTGTTTTAGATGATGATATCTGGAAAACCGCGCCCCTCCATGAAGGTTTCCGTCAACGCGATCCCGATGAAGGCGAACCTGTTTCCCAACGCACCACGTTCCAAGTCGCCTACGATGACAATGCAATCTACTTCGGGATTATGTGTTATGACAGTGAACCCGATACAATCGTTTCCCGTCTCGTCAGGCGAGATGATTATGTTGAGTCCGATAAAATCCAGATTCTCCTTGACCCGCACTACAATCGACAGCGTGCGTTTTCGTTTATGGTCTATCCTTCTGGTTCTGTCATAGATGGCGTTGTTACAGGCATTAGCGATCATGATTGGAACGGTGCATGGGACGGTGTGTGGGAGGCGAAAGCTCGGATTCATGAAGAGGGATGGTCAGTAGAGTGTAAAATCCCGTTTTACATGTTCCATTTTTCCTCGAAAGATAAATACACATGGGGACTACAAGTAGAACGGGAAATTAGCCGTAGAAAAGAGCGTTCCCAATGGCGTTTGATAAAAAAGAGTGAAGCCGGTTGGCTATCGAGTTTTGGTGACCTGATAGGGATTGAGAATATTCAGCCATCTCGACATTTGGAGTTAAGACCTTATGCGATGGGGAAAACGACGCTGAATAGCGAAACGGATTTGTGGGGGAACATTGGTGGCGATGTTCAATACGGCATCACTTCTGGAATCACACTTAACGCCACCGTCAACCCGGATTTTGGACAGGTGGAGGCGGATCCTGCGACTTTAAATCTTTCTGCCTATGAAGAATTTTTTGAAGAGCGTCGTCCCTTTTTTGTTAAGGGGGCATCCATTTTTAACTTCGGTGACCGAAGAAATCGCTTCTTTTACTCGCGTCGGATCGGACGGCAACCCAGACATTTTGAGATTCCAGGGAGTGCTATGGAGCGCAGTCGTCCAGAAGCGACAACAATTCTCGGTGCTGCGAAAATCATTGGAAGGACCAACAGCAATACCTCCTTCGGTATTATAGAGGCTGTTACGGCACCGGCGTATACGCGGATTGAAGAAAAGGGTGCCCGTAGCGATTATCTCGTTGAACCGTTGACGAACTATTTTGTGGGGCGTGCAACGCAAGACATATTGGAAGGGAATTCTCGCATCGGACTGATAACAACGACGGTGAATCGGCGTGCCTCCAATGCGGCGTATGTCGGTGGACTTGACTGGGACTTGAAGTTTGTAGGGGAACAGTACCGAGTGAGTGGGATGCTCGCGGCAAGCCAAGCAGGAGAATTGGAAGCACGCAAGTCGGGGTACCTTGCGCGTTTTGCCTTTAACAAACAGGGCGGATGGTGGCGGTTTCATACCAATTTTCAGACCCTCTCTCCAGACTTTGAAATAAATGACATAGGTTATGCTCAACGTAGTGATATGATGAGATGGTTCTATGATGTCCTCCTTAAAAAAGAACAACCTTTCAGCGTTTTCCGACAGGTAAGTTTGGGGTTTTTCGGGTGGCGGGAATGGAATTATGATGGTGTTAGCATCGGTCGTTACTCTGAGACGTGGACAAGTGGTCAGCTGAAAAACTACTGGGACTATAGCCTGTGGATCGCACGGCACTTGGAGTCGTTCAGCGACGAAGATGTCCGCCGCGGTGGGGTTGTGATTAAAAATCCTGCGAGTTGGTGGACGTTTGTCCGATTTTCTACCGATAGTCGTAAAATGGTTCAACTTGAATTCGGTTCGATTTTTGCATGGGACGATAATAACCAGACTTCTGAAAGAGCAGTAAATTTCCGTCTAAATATCCGTCCTGCGTCGAACATTGAGTTAAGCATTGGACCGATGTATCGTTACCGAATTTACGATGCCCAGTGGGTCGATTTAATTGAAGAAGACATCAATGGATACATCAAAAAACACTACGTCTATGGGGAGTTAAGGGTTCAAACACTTGACTTCACGACGCGTGCAAATATCAGTTTTACGCCAACGCTAAGCCTTCAATTCTACTTGCAGCCGTTCATTACGGTCGGCGACTATTCCAACTTCAAAGAGTTGGTTGAGCCGAAATCTTACCAGTTTAAACCGTATCCGCTAAAGCGAAACCCCAATTTTCACATGCGCTCGTTACGAGGCAACACAGTTCTTCGCTGGGAATTCCGTCCGGGAAGTACGCTGTTTTTGGTCTGGTCTCAATCGCGTGAGGCGGCTTTGGCGTCTGTTGAGGCATCGGATCTTGAATTGCGACCATTTCAACGCTTGCGGAACAGTTTCACGGATGAAGGGAAAAACATCTTCCTGATTAAGTGTCGGTATTGGTTTGGCGTGTAAGGAGACAATATGCAGCAACTTGCTAACTTAATCAAACACGAACTGATTGATAATTTTACGAGTGGTCGTTATTATCAGAAAGGGTACAGATGCAAATCATTGAATGGAATTTTCAAGACATCGAGAAACTAACGGGCTACTATAACCAACAGTGCGAGTGTTTACCCTTAAGTTATCAGTTGACACCATCGGAATTTGAAGTAGGTATTCAGAATGAAGGCTGGCAGCTTGATGGTTCACGGCTCTTCGTTGCCAAGGAAAGCCGAGAAACCGTTGGTTTCATTCATCTACGGTAAATTCCTAAAGGCAAGCTCGCGTTGCAACTAAAATCCGGTCCCTAAACCACAGGAAAGTATTGCACACAAACTCAAAGTTGTGGGAAAGATTTGTAACACCGACGCTAACAAGTTGTTGCGAATCACCGTAGCATCACACAGATGGTCCGAAGGAGATAAGGATATGTCTCACCTCATCACTGACTTGAATCACTTCACTCCCAAACGCCTCACTGAAATACTCCGCAAAAGCGGAACACTTGAACGCGGAGATGTTATAGGAATAGAATATGAACTGCACCCACGGACAACCGATGTCGGAGTCGAGGGATATATTCTCGCTCACCTCTTCCTTACCTACTCTGCCAATGCGTCGCCTCAAGCTCCGAAATGTCTGTTCTTTAAACTTAAAAGGGTCGTGGATAGGTGCGTTGGGAAAGAGGTCTATTTCTACAAAACAATAACTGCCAATATCCCCGATTTGCCAGTACTCCGATGCTATGATGCTGTCATAAATGATGACACTGGACGCTGTCATCTGCTGCTCGAAAATGCCTCCGAAACGCATTTCACACCTCTGCCCCCAACACAATGGCAGCCAGAATTTGATCGCCTGTCGGCAGAAAAGATTATTGATGGCTATGCCAAAATCCATGCATACTATTGGAACAACGAAGAGAGATGGGAGGAACTTAGCGATGCCATCAGCGGCGAACTTTACGTGTCAGAGGCGTATATCCACACCTACGCCAGCACGCCAGACGAGGATACCAATTGCGGATTGGGTGCTTGCCAACAACTTGCGCGCATTTGAAGAATTGCATTGCGAAGAACTGCTTTAAAGGAATCCAACTGATACATCGGGTTTAAAGCAATGACTTTGGTATGGAGGAACAGTTGAACGTGACTAAAATTCTGAAGTTTGTTATTTCAATCGGGTTTCAATAGGTGGAATAAACAAGCCCATGAAACGAGGAAGAACGAATGAAAATTAAATCGGTCTTTTGGCGAGTTTGGGTGTTACTAATAGTGCTTTTTGTTGGACAACTCCCAGGCGCGGTAAAAGCTGAAACCCAAGGAGAATCCCTTCACAGAGTTGCGACCGCCATCCGAATTAAAGGCGCGCCGCCACAATTAGATGGCATTTTAGATGATGATATCTGGAAAACCGCGCCCCTTCACGAAGGTTTCCGTCAACGCGATCCAGATGAGGGCAAACCCGCAACAGAACGCACCACCTTCCAAGTCGCCTATGACGACGAGGCACTCTATTTTGGGATTATGTGCTATGATAGTGAACCCGATAAAATCGTTTCCCGCCTCGTCAGGCGGGACGATTTCGTTGAATCCGATAAAGTCCAGATTATTCTTGATCCGCATTACAACCGACAGCGCGGATTTTCCTTTACTGTGTATCCTTCCGGCTCTGTCATAGACGGCATTGTCGGAGGTGGTGGTTGGGACGGTTGGAACAATGCGTGGGATGGCGTGTGGGAAGCAAAAACCCGCATCCATAAAAATGGGTGGGCAGTAGAATGCAAAATTCCGTTTTATATGTTTCGTTTCTCTCCGAAAGATAAATATACGTGGGGACTACAAGTGGAACGGGAGATTAGTCGGAGAAAAGAGCGTGCCCACTGGCGTTTGATTAAAAAAGGTGACCCGGGTTGGCTATCGCATTTCGGAGACCTGGTAGGGATAGAGAATATCCATCCATCTCGGCATTTGGAATTAATACCGTATGCGATGGGGAGAACAACTTTAAACAGTGATACTGATTTGTGGGGGAATGTTGGCGGCGATGTCCAGTATGGAATTACGACGGGGACAACCCTTAACGCCACAATCAACCCCGATTTTGGACAAGTAGAGGCAGATCCTGCTACCTTAAATCTCTCTGCTTATGAGGAGTTTTTTGAGGAACGCAGACCTTTTTTCGTCAAAGGATCCTCCATTTTTAACTTCGGAGGCGGAGAAAAACAATTCTTTTACTCACGGCGAATCGGACGGCAACCCGAACATTTTGAGTTGCCAGAAGGTGCCACGGAATTGAGTCGTCCAGAAGCGACAACGATTCTCGGTGCTGCAAAAATCGTTGGAAGGACCAACAGCAACACCTCTTTCGGTCTCATGGAAGCAATCACTGCTCCGGAGCATGCACAGATAGGAGAAAAAGGTAAGCGTCGCGATTACCTCGTTGAACCCTTGACGAATTACTTTGTGGGTCGTGTGACACAGGATATCTTGGAAGGAAATTCTCGTGTTGGGTTGTTAACGACAGCGGTAAATCGACATACCTCTAATGCTGCTTATACAGGTGGACTCGACTGGGACTTGAGGTTTGCGAAAGAGCGGTACAAGATAAGCGGAATGCTCGCGGCAAGCCAAGCCGGAAAACTGGAGGCGCGTAAGTCAGGGTACCTTGCACATATTGAATTTAATAAACAGGGCGGGTGGTGGCGGCTTTATACCGATTTTAATGTTCTCTCGCCAGACTTTGAAATAAATGATGTAGGCTATGCCCAACGCGGGGATATGATGCGGTGGTTCCATGACCTCATGTTCAAAAAAGAGCAGCCGTTCAGTATTTTCCGAGAAATTTCTTTGGGATTCTACGGTTGGCGAGAGTGGAATTATGATGGTGTCAGCATCGGTCGCTACTCTGAGATATGGACAGATGGTAAACTGAAAAACTACTGGGAGTATGACCTATGGGTTGGACGGAATTTGGAGTCCTTTAGGGATGAGGATGTCCGACGCGGTGGGACACTGATTAAAAATCCTGCAGGCTGGTGGATTTTTACCCAACTTAAAACCGATAGTCGTAAAATGGTTCAACTTGAGTTGAATCCGATCTTCGCCTGGGATGATGGTACTAAAAGCTCTGAAAAAGAAGTAAATCTTCGTCTGAACATTCGTCCTGCGTCGAACATTGAGTTGAGTATTGGACCGATGTATCGTTACCGAATTTACGATGCCCAGTGGGTCGAGTTAGTAGAAGAAAACATTAACGGACACATTAAAAATCACTACGTCTATGGGGAATTAATAGCCCAAACGCTTGACTTTACGACGCGCGCAAATATCAGTTTTACCCCGACCCTAAGCCTGCAGTTCTACGTGCAACCCTTCATTACCATCGGCGACTTTTCCAATTTCAAGGAATTGGTTGAACCGAGATCTTATAAGTTCAAACCGTATCCACTGAAGCGAAACCCTGATTTTCACATGCGTTCATTGCGGGGCAATACTGTCTTTCGCTGGGAATTCCGTCCGGGGAGTACGCTGTTTTTGGTTTGGTCTCAATCGCGTGAAATTGCGTTGGAAGATGTTGGAGGAGCAGCACTTGAGTTTCGACCCGTGCATCGCTTGCGAAGCAGTTTCACGGATCCTGGAAAGAATATCTTCCTGATTAAATGTCGGTATTGGTTTGGCATATAATTTTTAATTGAATGCTAATAACTATTTTACATCATTTTTGAACAGAACTGTTCAGAAATTGGACTGCAAGAAACCAATTTGACAGGCAAAATTAGCGGGAAGTTATTTTTAGACGTAATTTTATACGCAGGTGCTTTTGGCATAAAAATTGCTTAATGTTCAGTAAGGCTCATTAGTAAATATGGGAAGTCTTTCTCGTTTATGGAAACAGGAATGATTTTCTTTTGACAAATAATGCAAAAATTGTTAGTATAGTGTGAATTCGGCAGAAGCATATAGTGAAAATTGTGGGTCTTATCGGATTGAAACACTCTCAGAAAAAGTTTTTCTCGCGGTACGTATACGCAATCCGTGTGCCGGTTTTCGGATTAAAATTCAGATTTTTTTACTTTTTTTCAAATTATGCACCCTTTCCACCGTAAAATTGTGTCTTTAATGGTTAGGAGTAGTATTTTCCAAACCTCTTTTACGTTGAATCAATAGTGAATATGAACGACAGAGATGTAACAATACGTTAAAGCGCGAAAGCTTAACCCCATAGGAGGTGCGTCCCATGAAATCGCGCCGTATGCCTCTCGTATGGATGGTATCGCTTGTCTTACACGTCTGCTTCGCGGTCGTTTTAGGATACGTGGCGATCTCATCCAAACAATTGAAGGTACAAGATACCATTGATTTGAGTTTTTTCATCGTTACACCACCCCAAGCGGCAAAAAGGGATATTATTGAGAAACCAGTTGTTGTAACAACCCCTGTTCCAGATTTGAGAGTCGTTCCACAAACCGAGACAACACAGCGTCGGACAACACTTGCTCGCGCGGCGAGATCGTCCACAGCCGCAGCACCTGCGGCGTCATTAGCGACGAGCGCGCCAGCAGCACCAAGAGGACAGCAAGTCAAAGTTCCGAATGCGTCCCCTGTACTCCAGCATACTACACAACCGCTTTCGACGGCTGCAGTGCTCCCGACAACATCAGACGCGCTACCGACCGCAGGCTTGCCGAGCAGCGGCGGAATTACGGATGGTCTGAGTGAGGGTGTCGGCGACGGCTTAGGTAGTGGCACGGGACGCGGTTCTTTCGGTTCAGGATCCGATCTTGGGCAAGGACGAACACAGAACCGTAGCCGACTGAATTCACTCGTGGCGGGTGCCGGAGCTGCGAATATCAATGCCTCCTTGTCGGACGTAACAGAGAACATGGTTCTCGGTAATGGTGTACCACAACTTCCGAAGGGAAGCCCAGGTGCCATTATTCAAGGTCGCGGCACAGAGATTATTGGGAGGCTGAATCTCGTTCGTCTTGATGATCCGTTGCACCCAAACCTTGATATATGAGGCAGCGGCATCGGACATCTCCGATTCGGGGCAGGTCTGCCCTATTTAGTCAAATCGCTGAATGCAGAAACAGGCATTCAAACCCAAATGGTTGACGCAGTCCAAATTACGGATGCAGCGTTTTTCGAGTCACCCATTATCTTTATGGAGCCAGTTCCCAAGTCCTCAGTGAACCTCCAGAATGGACTGTTAGGGGGCAATATCTGGAATGTAAGTGCGGATCGACCTTCCTTCGGTTATACTGACCGGGAAGCGCAGCGGATTCGTGAGTACGTCATCAACCGTGGCGGGTTCATCTATATGCCAACGCACGGAAACACGGAGTTGGCGATGCAACCGGCATTGCGGGTCTTGCGTCAAATTCTTCCTGAATATCATCTTACCACCATTCCTCAAGATCACGAGATTTACAACAGTTACTATGAGTTGAACGGACCCCTCCGTTTTCCAGTCCGGAAAATCGGAACTACGATTCTCCATCACGGTCCCTATCGTCAGTTACAAGGCGTATTCATTGATGATCGGTTAGCTGTTCTCGTTGATACGGAGGCGATGATACACGTGATGGATGGTGCTGTCCAGAAACCTTTCTTCGGTCACTATCAGGACCGGAATAGGATTTTAGATGAATTCGCGCCAGCTGCTGCGCGACAACTCGTTAACATCGTCATCTACGCGGTGACGCATGGAAGCATCTCGGATTACAGCAACTATATTCCTGTCGGTGCTCTTGCCGATGGTAACACAGATATTGCACCCAAAAAGGCACCAGCTGCTGCCAGTCAGTTGTGATAACCTTGATGTAGAACAGCACACAACTATTCATGAAAACAAGCCACGTCGATTTTCGACGTGGCTTTTCTTTTTCTGAAATTTCCGCTCTTATCTTCGTAGACGAAATCCATCCACGGACTTAAACCACTTCTGTTTAAAAAATCCGATAATTCTGCAAAAATAGATGAGATGACAGCAAAATTGCGTTTCTATTTGACAAATCAAGGGTAGATATGTACAATATAAACAAGAATCGTCTTTTTAGGGCGCAGTTTATCTGCCCAGACTGAGAAGTTTTAATAGGATATAAGAAGGAGGCTTAACATAGAAATGGCTGATTATGCAAATCCTGATGTTTTGGTAAGTACGGAATGGGTCGCTGAACACGGTGGCGATGCCGGTATCCGACTGCTTGAGGTCGATGTTGATACCTCGGCGTATGCTGAAGGACACATTGCCGGGGCGGTAGGACTCAATTGGCAAACACAATTGTGCGATCAGGTTCGACGCGATATTCTCACGAAAGAACAGTTTGAAGAACTCTGCAATGATAGCGGTATTGCTAACGATACCACGGTTATCTTCTATGGAGATAACAATAACTGGTTCGCAACGTATGCCTTATGGCAATTCCGCTATTATGGGCACGACGAAAGCCAATTGAAAGTGATGAATGGTGGTCGTCAAAAATGGGTCGATGAAGGTAGGGAACTGGTCACAGATGTTCCAGATCATGCCAGCACGGGATATCAGGCGAAATTCCCCGATGACAACGTTCGCGCCGTAGCGGGTAACGTTCGTGACACATTAGGGCAAGGTGTTGTTAACCTTGTTGATGTCCGGTCGCCCGCCGAGTTCACGGGTGAAGTCATTGCCCCACCCGGTATGAGCGAAACCGCCCAACGAGGTGGACACATCCCAGGCGCAGCAAATATCCCGTGGGCGACTGCAGTCGCTGAAGATGGTACCTTTAAATCCCATGACGAATTGCAAGCTATCTATGGTGGCGCAGGCGTTGATGATAGTAAAGAGACAATCGCTTATTGCCGTATCGGTGAACGTTCATCGCACACATGGTTTGTACTGAAGTATCTACTCGGCTATGAAAAGGTCCGCAACTACGATGGAAGTTGGACAGAATGGGGTAATCTTGTCGGAGCACCCATTGCACGTGACTAAAGGAATAGTTGTCAGCCTTCGGTTTGCTTCGCAGCGAGAATTATCAGTAACCCTTACTCGCGAGATTTGTAACCTCATACGCTGACGGCTGAAAACCGATGGCTGATTGGTACTAAAAAATGCCTAAATTTGTTTCCACCCACGTTATCGCCTGCATGACGCGCCAAGATGTTACACGGCTAATGAAGCGTTTCAAAGAAGAAGAGAACGCCGATGTGCGGAATATCAGAGTCTTGTGCGATACATTGTCAGGACGAATGGTTTGCGAATGGGAAGCACGCGACAGCGTCACTTTAATCGAATGGCTGAAAAAGTGTAATGTCCAGATACGCGGAACAGGTGAATGGCTCATGACAGTTCAGTATGAGTCAATTGACGATGAACTCGCGGTACCTCCTCGTCACAATGCTTAGGTCCTTAGCTTAGGTACGCAACGTAACAGCACGAAACCTATGTACTACCTAACCCGCCAGACAGCGTTTGAAGCATCACATTATAATCGTATTCCTGAATTGAGCGATGCAGAGAATTTTGAGTTGTTCGGTGCCGCCGCAAATCCAAATAGCCACGGGCATAATTATGTACTTGAAGTAATGGTGAGAGGCTATGTGGATGCAGATGACGGTATGGTCATCAATTTGACGGCTTTGGATGCGTTGTTGAAGAGAGAAGTACTCGCCAACTACGATCACAAACATCTGAACCGTCAACACCCCATTTTCGCAAAGCACCCGCATCTGCAACCGACCTGCGAAAATATCGCGATGGAGGTTTGGCAGCGGCTCGTGTCTTCTCTGCCAGATGACATGTTGTACAGGGTGCGACTCTACGAAAGTACGACAAATTTCGCAGACTATTATGGGGAAGGACCGATGGTTTATCTTACTAAAGTCTACGAGTTTAGTGCAGCCCACCGCTTACACAGCCACGCGCTCAGTGATGTGGAGAATCAAGAGATCTTCGGAAAGTGTAATAATCCAGCTGGACATGGGCATAACTACGTTCTTGAAGTCACCGTTAAGGGCGATGTAGATGAGAGGACTGGGCTGGTTTCGGGTTTGGGCTTTCTTGATGAGGTCGTTCAAAAACAGGTCTATGCGCGTTTTGATTATAAGCATTTGAACCTTGATACGCCCGAATTTGAGATTCTTAACCCGACCTCTGAGAACTTCGTCAAAGTGCTTTGGGACGTGTTAGAACCGAATTTGCGTCCAGTGGTTTTGCACCGTCTTCGTTTGCGGGAGACACCTAAAAACCATTTCGATTATTACGGCGAATAATCTTTTTCTCCCGACGATAAGCGGAATTAAAATACAGCCCAATGGAGGTACATTTTAACATAATGGAGTATGATCAGGCGAACGCTACCCCAGAATTAACGGGACTCTTCACTAAAATTCTTGAGAGTTTAGGTGAAGATCCGAGCCGTCAAGGCTTGGTAAGAACGCCGCACCGCGCTGCGAAAGCAATGGAATTTTTGACAAGCGGCTACCATCAAAACGTTGATGACATCCTGAATGGTGCCATCTTTGACGAAGACTTTGACGAAATGGTGATTGTGAAGGAGATCGAATTTTACAGTCTCTGTGAACACCATATCCTCCCCTTTTGGGGCAAATGTCACGTTGGATATCTGCCACGGAACCGGATTATTGGTTTGAGTAAAATTCCGCGCCTTGTAGATATGTTTTCCCGTCGGTTGCAAGTTCAGGAGCGTCTCACGCGTGAAATTGCCGAAGCTCTTGAAACCGCACTCGACCCGCGAGGGGTCGCCGTAGTGATAGAGGCCCAACACCTTTGCATGATGGCACGCGGTGTCGAGAAGCAAGCACCGAAAATGGCAACCAACGTCATGCGGGGTGCATTCCGTGAGGACAGTTCAACGCGCACCGAGTTTCTGAGGTGTATTCAAATATCTTAATATATTGCTCAGGACTTATATATCCTAATCTCTTCCAGATAGATTCAAATCCAGCAAATGTGCGGAGGTGGACATGGTCTCTCCCAGCCATCCAAGTGAGATAGAAATAGGAAGAATTGACGGAAAAGTCGCCGTGGTTACCGGAGCGTCAAAAGGGATTGGTAAAGCACTCGCTTTCGCTTTCGCCAGGGCAGGCGCGAAAGTTGTACTCGCTGCACGAACACGCGATACACTCGAACAGGTCACAGCGGAACTCCGAGCAAGCGGCACCGAAGCACTTGCTGTTCCAACGGATGTTACCAACGCCGATGCTGTGAAGCAACTCATCCAGCAGACGTTAGATACCTACCAACACGTGGACATTCTCATCAACAACGCCGGAATCGGTCATTTCGGACCAGTCATTGATTTCGATCCTGATGATTGGGATACCGTACTCAATTCCAATTTAAAGGCTGTTTACCTTTGCGCAAAGTATGCGCTTCCAGCCATGCTGGAAAAAGGCAGTGGACAGATTATTAATGTGCTTTCAATTGCAGCGAAAGTCGCGTTTGAAGCTTCAGGTGCGTATTGTGCAGCGAAAGCGGGCGCCTTGGCACTGACAAAGGTTTTAGCGAGCGAAGTTCGTCAGCAGAATATTCGGGTTACTGCCGTGCTACCTGGGTCGGTGCATACCCCATTTTGGGACAATATTCCAGAACATCCTGACTTTGAGCAGATGTTAACACCAGAACACGTTGCAGACACGGTTATCTCCGTTTGTCAGCAACCACTCGGCATGGTGACTGAAGAAATTGTTGTAATGCCGCCGCTTGGGATTCTTTAAGGGGAATTCTAATGATATGCTTATGAGCGTTCTCAAGGAGCAAATCGCCCCAACCGTCGCCGAATGCGAATCTTGCGGATAGCACGGACATCAGCATCTATAATTGTAATGATAGAATCACCTAGATCTAGTTCGGTGCCAATTTCTGGAATGGTGCCGGTCCGATCCAGAATATAGCCAGCAATTGTCTCATAATCACCTTCGGGAATTGCGAGACCGTAGTGTTCTTCAAGCAAATCTACTTCAGTTCTTGCATCACATTCAAGGATCTGAGGCGTAATCAAACGAATAAATTCGGGAGCATCCCGTTCGTCGGCAAATTCGCCCACAATTTCTTCAACAAGATCTTCGACGGTGACAAGGCCGACGGTGCCGCCATATTCATTAACAGCAAACACCATCGTATGTCTTGTATGTTGGATTTCTTTGAGAAGCGCGTTAATATTTTTCGATTCAGGTACGTGCAACACTGTTCGGATGAACGGTTCAATTGTGTTAGGTAGGGTTTCCAGTTTTTCGCGAGCATCTGGTTCAACACCATTGTAGATAACATCTAGGAGATTAACAATCCCAACGATATTATAGATTTGTTCTTCGTAGACTGGGATTCTCGAAAAGCCAGAGTCAGCAGCGATTTGCAAAAAAGCTTCGCATTTTGCATTTTTTTCGATCGCAACGATATCGACAAGTGGTACCATAACCTGTTCAACCGTCCGGTCTTGTAAATTGAGCAGGCTATGAATCATACGTCGCTGACCAGTGTGCAAGTTCCCCGAACGTTCCCCCATCGTCGCGAGAAGCCGTAACTCTTCACGTTGGGCATCAGGACTCGGTGTGCTTGCGCTCCTATCTATGAGCTTAATGATAAATTGTGTCAAAGTTTGCACAAAGTAAATTAGTGGTGCCAAAACAAATTCAGAAAGGCGTAGGAGGTAGGCATAGCGTAGTGCCAAAGCATCTGCCTTGACCCGAAAGATAGTTTTCGGTAAAATTTCTCCAAAGATAAGGAGTAGGGTGGTTATACCAATCGTTGCAATGAGTCCCTGTAGACTGACTGCGAGGTTCGGGAGTCCTCGGGAAACGAGTCCTTCACCAAGTTGTGCAATAAGCACATTGGCAAGGTTCGTTCCAACCAGTGTGAGCGCAAGCATTCTTTGAGGTGATTCAACCAAACGGTGAATAATGCTCGCTCTGGTGTTCTCGGATTCAACAAGCTGATTAATTCGGATTTTATTCACAGAAACCAGAGCCGTTTCCGAGCCAGAGTAGAACGCTGATAGTACAAGGCAAATAAGGACTGCTAACACAAGCGAGCTTAGCAGAGCAATCTGTTCTGTGCTACCTGCACCGATTAAAAAGAGAGATAATAGAAGAACTTTCAATGGCTTCGTATCTGGTATCCGTTGTTGTTAAACTTCCGTGTGAGATTCGTGGGTAACTGGCATTTTGATAAATAAACTTGTAATAGCGTTGCCTTCTGTAGCGGTAATTTCAAATTCGATATTATTCTCGTCAGTGTAAGATTCACCGACGGAAGGAATTCGCCCGAAGAGTCCAAGAACATAGCCACCAATAGTGTCTACGTCATCTTCATGGAGTTTTAATTCAAATTGCTGATTGAGTTCACGGATGCTCATACGTCCGGAAGTTTCAAGGAGCAAGGGTTCCTCGGAGTGTTTGACGAAATCAGGTGAAGAGTCGTCCTTATCATGTTCATCGACAATGTCCCCTACGACCTGTTCAATGATGTCTTCGGTGGTGACAACTCCTGAGACACCTCCATATTCATCTCGGAGGATCGCCATTTTAGTTTTTTCACGTGTAAGTTGTAGCAGCAACATTCCGATCTTACGGGTCTCGAGGACGAAGATAGGTTCACGAATGAGTGAGGCATTAGCGGAAATTTGAGAAGTCTGATTCTGTTTTTCGAGAAAAGCGTCAATTGTAAGTGAATTTACGGCAGCATGCCGCCAGAGTGCTAAATCTTTGACGTAGAAGATGCCACAGATATTGTCAATTTGCTCTTGATAAACCGGAATCCGTGAAAACCCGTATTCCTTTGCTTGCTGTAATGTTTCCTGAATAGTATTTGATGTCGAGACTGCAACGACTTCGGTCCTTGGCACCATAATCTCTCTGGCTTCAATGTCACGCAATTGGAGGATATTGCTTACAATTTCCCGTTCATCGGGCGGTAGTGCTTCTTCGTGGTAGGTATCGACAATATCTCTAAAATCTGTTGCGGTGAGGTCTTCTGTCGGTGCCGAGTGTCCGCCAAATATAGGCACGAGAAAGTCAATAATTCTGCGTAGCAATCCACGTAATGGTGAAATGAAAATAGAAAATATCCATAGCGGCGGGGCAGCGACCTTCGCAAAAAATTCAGCGTGTTTAATTGCGTAGCTTTTCGGTGTCATCTCACCGAAAATAAGCATGAGAACGACGCTGAGAGCTGTGGCTATGGCAAACTGGAGCACTTCTGTATATTGCGGAAGGACCCGTTTCACGAACCACAACATGAGGATGGCGAACGAGACATTGACAAGATTATTACCAAGGAGAACGGTGATAAACAATCTGCGTGGGTTGTCAACAAAATTGACAATTGCAGAGGTGCTGCCCTTTTGAAGACGGAGTTTTTCGATTTGGACACGGGTAAGTGCACATAAAGCCGTCTCGGAGCCGGAAAAAAAGCCTGAGAGGACAAGTAACCCTGGTAAACCGATCAGATAGGGGAGTAGTGGAACAACTTCCATTCTTTTTTAGAAAACAATTTTAGGCGGAATTACGAGCCAAAAATTGCTATTAAGTACACTGAATCCGCGGTAATTGGTAATCAAGGCTTTCATATACATTTAATGATAACATATTAACAAAAAAAACGCAATAAAAATATCACCTTTTGTGAATGTTATTTGTAAGTCAATATTAAGAAATACCTTTAACCTCAAACAAATGGTGTTAATTTTGAGGGTGCTTATGACAAAGTTAGAACAGATGCAACAGATCGAAACGTGTGGTATCGTTGCTATAATTCGTGCCAATAGTGCAAATGAATTGATTGAAGCAGCAGCGGCAATTCACGCAGGCGGTGTTAACGTAATTGAGGTGACGATGACGACACCGAATGCGTTACAAGTAATTAGCGACGTTTCATCGACATATGGAGATACAGTTCTCGTAGGTGCTGGATCGGTATTAGATGCAGAAACAGCACGCGCTGTAATGCTATCAGGTGCTGATTTTGTCGTCAGTCCGGTGACAAAACCAGATGTGATTGAGATTTGTAACCGCTACGGTAAAGTCGTTATCCCTGGAGCCTTTACGCCAACAGAAATCTTGACAGCGTGGGAGACAGGCGCAGATTATGTGAAAGTGTTCCCATCAAGCGGTGTCGGTGCTGCGTATATAAAAGATGTGAAAGCGCCGCTGCCACAAATTCCGTTGGTTCCAACAGGGGGCATCAATGCGGAAAACGCTGCTGATTTTATCACAGCTGGTGCTACTGCTTTAGGAGTCGGAAGTGCTCTCGTTAACAATCAACTCATTGCAGCTGGTGAATTCGCAACTCTCACAGAGAGAGCCGAGCACTTGGTCAAGGAGGTACAACGCGCCCGTTCAAGTTTTAATTCCGCTTAGCTTTGTTAAAAATGTATTTTTATGTTGACAATTATTCTTAATTCTGTTAATTTTAATTAGTAAGGCTTATACTCCTGCCGCTTTGAGCGACTATTATGCAGATTGATCAACTCATCTTAGGTAAATATAGATTGCTTGAGTTTCTCAATTCAGGGGGATTCTCTTCGGTTTTTCGCGCCCGCGAAGAAATGACGAACCGAATTGTTGCAATTAAAGCCTTAGCAAAAACCGCTTACCCCGCCAGCAGAATGAAGTTTTTGCTAACCGAATTTCAGGCAATGTCAAAGATTTGGGGGCATCCAAATATCGTCTCTATTCATACCGTTGAACCCGGTGAAGATGACTATGTCGCGTGGATAGTGATGGAATATGTTGAGGGCAAGAGTCTTCACGAACTTATGCAGGAGGGGACACTTAGCCTAACAGATACACTTAATATCGGTTTAGATATTTGTCGTGGACTGAAAACGGCGCATGCTCACAAGATTATGCATCGCGATATCAAACCACAAAATATCTTACTCACAACCGAAAAAGAGGCAAAAGTCGCCGACTTTAGCATTGCTCGTATATTTGGCGAAACCACCGAATTCGCCGAAACTATGGCTGGTACCCGACGCTATATGGCGCCCGAACAACATTATGGAGCTTATGACTACCGTGCTGACCTCTATTCCGCCGCTCTCATCTTGTATCAAGCCGTAACCGGACGATTTCCATTCTCAGGTGAAAATAAGGAGATGGACAAAAAGAAAGCAGCCGGAGAAATAGAAGAAATCCATAGATGTCCTGAAGTGCTCCGCAACTTCTTACAAAAATCTCTTCACCGACAACTCTCAGAGCGCCATCAGAGTGCAGATGAGATGTATGAAGAATTGGATCGGATCCGCCAAGATGAATATGTCAAACAGGCTTCCCAACTCATTGATGCAAGTGTTAATTCCAACAACCCAAGATTAGCAGAAGCACTTGAAAGGTACCGAAAAACATTTCGTCTCTCACTCGCAGACGCGGAACGTATGAACCAAAACCTCTTTTTTCAACGACGACAGAAAGAGGAAAGTATTAAACGCGAAAAGTTGGAAACCCAAGTCCAAAGGCACTATACACTTGCTACACGCTACATCGAAAGCCAAGACTACCGAAGTGTTCTATCTGAACTCCGCAAAGCAAGTAGTCTCTATATCGACGATCAGGATTTAACCAAAACTGTTGACCATATGTTTGAGGAACTCGGTAATGCAAACATGCTCTTCCCAGCAAATCCGACCGTTGAAGACATTATTGCGCTCATTCAGAAATTACCGAATAATGAAGAGGTTGTCCTTCGTACATGGCTTGACCATCAAGTACCAACGCCAGAAGAAACGACAGATGTAATACCTATACGCCCTCGAGTCAGGGCATCCGGCAGTTACCGGCTCGTAATTGAAGAGGCATCTCCGGAATTTTTACTCGATCAGGTTCACAGCGACATTCAATATCCACATGAAGTAGAAGCGTTTCGTATCTTCCGACAAATTCAAATCTATGAACAACAGGGGCGGAGTCGACAGTGCCATGTACTTTATAGAAAACTCGGTAGGTTCTACCAAAAACAGGCTAACAACTTTGTGAAAAAAGACGATTTAGAACTGGTTGCGAACTGTTATACACGTGCTCGATTCGCTTATACGGTCGCAGAGAAACAGCGTCTTGCAAAAAAAAATGCAAAAAAGGGTGGGATTTACTATACCCGTCTTGCACGTCAATTTGAGTTACAGCGTTCATGGGAAGAAGCAGGAAAATCTTATATCCTCGCTGCTTACAACCACGGCTACGCAAACCTGCTATCGCTCGTTGAAGAATGTCATCGGATGGCGACAGTCTGTTATTTTAACGCTGCTGAAAGTGCGCATCTCAACAGCGAATTACAAACCGCTTATGACTTTTACACGTTAATCTTGGCGATCGGTGAAAAAATGTCTACACCGACAAAAATGGTTAGCGAAGCACAAAAATTAATCTCGGAGATCCCGGTCGAAAATTAAAGGAACTACAGTCGAAAATTAAAGGAACTACATAGGTGAAAGCAGCTTTGAAACGTGGGGAAGTGCTTATCGGAACATTTGTGCTTGAATTCGCTGGTTCCGCAATTGCAACACTTCTCGCAAGTGCCGGGGCAGACTTTATTATCGCAGACTTGGAGCATAGCTCTTTTTCCATAGAAACTATCGGGCGGACGATTCGGAACGCTCGCGGTTCAAACCTTCCCTGTATTGTCCGTGTGCCAACACTTGAACGCCATTTTGTCTCTCGTGTACTAGACGCTGGCGCAACCGGTGTCATGATTCCTCGAGTCGAATCCTGTGAAGACATCGAAAAAATTAAAAAATGGACAAAGTACGCACCTGAAGGGGACCGAGGGGTCGCTTTTGGTATTGGACACACTGATTACGGGGATTTTACAAAACTCAATACCAGGGAATATGTCCACAACGCAAATCAGGAAATTCTCACCATCGGTCAAATTGAAACCATCCAGGCCGTTGAAAATCTGAATGAAATTCTCGCCACTGGCGAGTTAGATGTTGTGTTTATTGGTCCCTATGACCTATCTACATCTTTGGGTATTTCTGGTGAGCTCGACCATCCCTTACTTTTGGAAGCTATAAAAGAAATCATTAATCTTACACAGAGGCGTAATATTCCCTTAGGCTGTTACGTCAACGATTTCGAGAGCGGTGAACAGTGGTTAAGTTTTGGTGTTCAACTCATTGCTTGTGGTAATGATGCCTTCCTTCTAACCCGTAAATTTGCCGAGGAACACCAGAAATTCAAAAGTGCGACAGAGGTCTTAAACTGCAAAAAAGAAAAATGAAAATTTACGATATTCTCACAATCGGACGGAGTTCTTTGGACCTCTATGCGAACGACATCGGTGCTGCGTTTCCAGACATTAAAAGTTTTGGTGCCTTTGTTGGCGGGTGCCCGACCAATATCAGCGTTGGCGTTCAGCGACTCGGACTTCAAGCAGCACTTCTCACCGCTGTTGGTGAAGATCCGGTTGGAGAGTTTCTGCTCAAGTTTTTAAAAGACGAGGGTGTTGAGATCGAGTTTATTTCACAGAAACCCGGGCACCGAACAAGTGCTGTTGTACTCGGCATTGAACCACCAGATCGGTTCCCGTTAATCTATTATCGCGATAACTGTGCGGATATTGAACTCACTATTGACGATGTTCTCGCCGCGCCAATGGCGGAAAGCCGAGCCGCGCTGATATCTGGGACTGGCTTGAGTAAAGAACCGAGTCGCAGTGCGACGCTCTATGCTGCAGAACACGCACAAGCAATCGGTAATCACGTCTTCTTAGACCTTGATTTCCGGGCAGATCAGTGGCATGACCCAAGAGCATTCGGGGTTGTCATACGATCCGCTTTACGTTATATTGACATCGCTATCGGAACAGAAGAAGAAATCAAAGCGGCGACGCTCACGAATCTTTCACAACTCACAATTGAACACTCTCAAATCTCAAACCCTACGATTGAAGGCGATATGGCACTTGCTATTGAAACACTTTTAGGTGCCGGTCCAGACGCGCTGATAGTAAAACGTGGGGTTGAAGGGGCAGACATTCACCTAACGAATGGAGAAGTCATTCACGCGGCACCCTTTCCTGTTGAAGTTTACAACACACTCGGTGCTGGAGATGCTTTCGCAAGCGGTTTTATTTACGGTCATCTCAGCGGTTGGGGTTGGGAAAAATCTGCCCGCCTCGGCAACGCGACCGGTGCAATTGTTGTAACGCGACACGGCTGTGCTAACTTTATGCCGACAATGCCCGAAGTTGATGAATTTGTCGCAGAACGCGGCGGATGGTAATACACTTTGGCGAGGTCCCGTACCGCAGCCATCCATTACTTTTACCAAAGGAGTGGCAGTTTCCTTTCGGAAAATGCCTAATAATCTTTATGAAAACGCGAAAGCTCACGATGGGACAAGCCATCGTTCAATTTCTTCAACAACAATATGTTGAACGCGATGGACAAGAAACCCAGTTTTTTGCTGGTATGTTCGGAATTTTTGGGCACGGAAACGTTGCTGGCATTGGGCAAGCCCTGCACCAGTACTCCGATTCGTTTCGTTTCTATCAGACCCGAAACGAACAATCGATGGTACACACCGCTGCTGCCTTTACCAAAATGAACAATCGCCTGCGAACCTTTGCTTGCACAACGTCCATCGGACCAGGGGCAACAAATATGGTTACAGGTGCTGCGGGCGCAACGATTAATCGTCTACCCGTGCTCTTGCTACCGGGAGACATCTTTTCCACCCGCTTGGTCGCTCCAGTTTTACAGCAGCTGGAATCGTCCAGTTCACAAGATTATTCAGTGAACGATTGCTTCAAGCCGATTTCACGTTATTGGGATCGGATTAATCGTCCAGAACAGATAATCACTGCCCTGCCAGAAGCAGTGCGGGTGCTAACATCGCAAGCTGATACAGGGACTGTAACCTTAGCTTTACCGCAAGACGTGCAAGCTGAGGCGTATGATTATCCCTCACAACTTTTTGAGAAACGTGTTTATACCATTTCTCGTCCTCGCGCTGATGAAGGTCTTCTTAAGCGCGCAGCAGCATTGATTCGCGAAAGTAAATTCCCATTAATTATTGCCGGTGGTGGCGTTATCTATAGCGAAGCCACAGCACAACTCGCCCAATTCGCAGAGCAAACGGGTATTCCTGTCGGTGAAACTTTTGCTGGGAAAGGTTCGCTGCCCTACAACCATCCGCAGAATCTTGGCGCAATAGGCGCGACGGGAACACCAGGTGCGAATATCACTGCCAGAGAGGCAGATTTAGTGATAGCAGTTGGCACGCGCTTGAGCGATTTCACCACTGCCTCCAAAACAGCTTTCCAAAACCCCAACGTTCGTTTCATCAATATTAATGTTGCTGAATTCGATGCCTTTAAACATGCTGCCTTACCACTCGTTGCAGACGCTCGCGTCACACTTGAGGAACTCGCTACCGCCGTAGAAAACTATCAGGTTGACGCAGCTTATGCCACACAAGTCGAGAAATACCGTGATGAATGGGAGGAAGAAGTTGATCGGCTTTATCACCTTGGGCACACTCCTTTACCGAGTCAAAGTGAGGTCATCGGCGTTGTTAACGAATTTTCGCGCCCTGAAGATGTTATGGTTTGTGCCGCGGGGAGCCTTCCGGGAGATTTGCACAAGTTATGGCGAACTCGCAATCCAAAACAGTACCATTTAGAATACGGATACTCCTGTATGGGCTATGAAATCGCCGGCGGATTAGGTATCAAAATGGCTGATCCGAGCCGAGATGTCTACGTCATGGTGGGGGATGGTTCATACTTAATGCTGGCGCAGGAAATTATCACGTCTATTCAGGAAGGTTATAAGCTCATTATCGTGCTTGTGAATAACGAGGGACATAGTAGCATCGGTGGATTGTCTCGGGCAACTGGCGCGCAAGGCTTTGCCACCCGTTTCCGCTACCGCGATGAAAACACGGGTGAACTTGAAGGCGACTTTTTACCCGTGGATCTCGCCGCGAATGCCGCCAGTCTTGGTGCCAAGGTGATTGAAGCGACGACCTTGCAAAGCTTAAAAGCCGCCCTGCATGAGGCGCGCGAAGCAGAGCACACAACCGTTGTGAAGATCGATGTAGACTACTACCAAGGCGTTCCGCGCTATGAATCGTGGTGGGATGTACCTATCGCGGAAGTCTCCGAGGTAGACACGGCGCAAGAGGCGTACGAAGAGTACAAATTGGACAAACAGAAGGAACGCTACTTCCTCTAAGCCAATTTAACAGGTACCAACGAAAGGTAGATCATGAAAGCATCAGAACTTTTAGCAAGAGTCAAATCGGGCGAAGCTATTCCGTGCGGTTCATGTGATGAAAATATCCCAGCAAACGACATTTTAGGATTTGTGTTTAAGTTGGGAACCCTCGCGCCACGCATGGAAAATGCAAACGTCGGCGATATTACCTGCGTCAAATGCCAAACTGCCGACCCAGATATTCGGATTGAGCCGCGAGGCCCAGATGTTAAATTCGTTCGTGGGGACTAATGGATAAGGGCTGATATTCCAATTCGCCCAGGCTTTGATATGTCCGAATACATTGTTGGTAGAAATCCAGTTATAGAATATCTACGGCGCGGAACTCAAACCGTAGAAGAAATATGGATTGCTGAAGGAACTACCGACTCGCGTATCCAACACATTATCACAATGGCGGAAGGAGCCGGTATTCCTATAAAACGCTGCACACGCCGTGAACTGGATAGGATCGAGCCATCTGTACCACATCAAAGTGTTATTGCTTTTGTCAGTCCAACGCGTTACAGTGACTTAGCATCAATACTCACGAAAATAGAACGCAGCGAGCGAAACGCGCTGTTAGTTATATTAGATAACCTTCAAGACCCAAGGAACCTTGGCGCAATTCTCCGTACAGCCGATGCCGTGAATGTCGATGCTGTTATCATTCCAAAGAATCGTGCTGTCGGCATCACAGCAGCTGTACACAAAGCATCAGCCGGTGCGTCCATATATGTGCCTATCATCAAAGTGACAAACATTGCGCATACGATAGATACGCTTAAAAACAAGGGTATCTGGGTTGCGGGTGCTGCGGGGAATGCCGCTTGTCTATACACAGATGCTGACTTTAGTGTGCCGTTGTGCCTGGTATTGGGAAGTGAAGATAAAGGCATCCGACGGCTCGTCAAGCAAAAATGTGACTACCTTGTTCATCTGCCAATGTTGGGAAAAATTGACTCTCTCAATGTATCAGTCGCAGCAGGTGTACTGTTATATGAAGTAATTCGACAACGTGCTGTGAAATGAATCTCAACACTTCAAATAAAGTTTTCTTCCTTTAGGCTGACAAAAATTCCATCGCCAATGATGATATGGTCTAATACTTTAATCCCAATTTGATTTCCGGCCTCAATCAACTGTTTTGTCGCCCGAATGTCTTCTTGACTCGGTTGTGGATCTCCAGATGGATGATTGTGAACAAGAATAATTGAATTCGCTGACTCCTCGATAGCGAATCGGAAAATTTCGCGTGGGTGAAAGACGCTGGCATTTAGTGTGCCTTCAAAGACTGTGCTTTCTGACACTAATCTTTTGCCCCAATCCAAATCGTCACCCAGATCCCCTGTGATACCTTTGGTTGTCACACCACCTTTGGTATCAAGACACAAGACACAAACAATTTCCTTCTGTAGGTACCTCATTCTGGACATCATTAGGTCAGCCACATCAGCGGGAGACGTAATTTTATCGCGATCGGCGTGGAAGCGTGCCAATCGTTTTCCGAGTTCAAGTGCTGCTACGATCTGCGCTGCCTTTGCCTCACCAACGCCTTTAACCTTCTCAAATTGTTTGGATCTGTGATCCGCCATCCGCTTCAAATCGCCTTCAAACGCCATAAGAATTTGTTCACCAAGCTGAACAGCGGTTGTTCCTTTGAAACCATTTTTGAGAATGATAGCCAAAAGGTCAGAATCCCTCAAGCTCTCCGGCCCGTATTTGTGAAGTCTTTCACGAGGACGTTCATCTTCCGGAAGATCCTTGATTCGTATATGGGGCGCATCATACATTATACATTTCCTTTCTGATAATAAAAAATTCGTTGACATTATACTCCATTTCAATGATAAAAACAAACAAAATCTGATAGCATCTCAAGATCGTTTAGTCCGGATTTTTTGCGACAACAGAACTGAATGGTTAATTGACTTGAAAATTAAAAAGAATGATTTTTTTCTCACAACATTTGGTTAAAACAATGAAATATCCAAA
>CAZGAW010000024.1:0-45936 GCA_964523645.1 uncultured bacterium
TTTCATACCTAAAAACACTCTGAGTTCTTCTTAAATTGACACCTATGGTGCGGTTACAAACCGCACCGGACTTTGCTAAGAAATTACGGAATTAAAAAGTTAATCTTCATCGAGATAAACTATGGTAATTACACTTGAAATTTCTCGTTTTAGCAAGTTGTGCAAGATTCTTAAAATAGCCTGCCCTTGTGAAGCATGTAGAGTCAATACGATAAGGAAGGAATAGAAGTGTGACTACTAAGGTAGAAATTCCTCCGAAAGAGTGATAGATTCCTCCCAACGCATTTCTAACGACTTCATAACTTGAAAATAGAGTAATTACACCACTGGCTATCTAATTGAAGGAGCAACAACATGAAACGAATCACACTGTTTTTTAGCGGTTTCCTATTCCTCTTTACGCAACCCCTCGTGCATGCCGAGGTTACCCTGCCTCGCGTCATCGGTAATAACATGGTCTTACAACGCGATATGCAAGTCCCCATCTGGGGGTGGGCATCCCCAGGCGAAGAAATCACGATAACACTTACCACTGAAGATTCAATTGTCGATGATGCTGACGGCCCCGAACCTGATTTTTTAACGCGTGTCGTCGCTGATGCGGAAGGGAAGTGGCGAGTGGAGTTGGCGCCGACCGCGGCAGGGGGACCCTATGTCCTCATAGTCACTGGTAGTAATACGGTGGTGTTGACGAACATCCTCTTCGGCGAGGTTTGGGTCTGCTCTGGGCAGTCAAACATGCAATGGTCTGTTAGTGCCTCAAAAGACAGCGAGGCAGAGATCGCCGCAGCAGACTATCCGAATATCCGACTGTTCTACGTCCCACGGGTACCATCAGGACTGCTACAGAAAGATGTAGAGGCGGATTGGTATGAAACTACGCCTGAGACAATAGCCAATTTCTCTGCTGTCGCTTACTATTTCGGTCGAAAACTTTACAAAAATCTTGATGTACCCATCGGATTAATCAATACCTCGTGGGGTGGCACCCGCATTGAACCGTGGACCCCACCTGTCGGTTTTGCCAGTGTTCCCACCCTTGAATCTATATCCAAGGAGATTCAAGAGGCAGATGCCAGCTATCTTCAGCAACTTCCACAGAAAATGAAGGATATTGAAGCGTGGATAGCGGAAACACGGAAGGCATTAGAAACCGGGGCACACCTCACGCAGATGCCTGAAAATAGACACTCGCTAAGACATCACGCTAGACCAACAGGGCTTTACAACGGTATGGTGCATCCGATCGTCCCTTACGCCATACGCGGCGCACTCTGGTATCAAGGTGAGTCAAACCTTCGAGACGGTATGCTCTACCACGAGAAGATGAAAGCACTCATCAATGGCTGGCGCAAAGTCTGGGGACAAGGCGATTTTCCGTTCTATTTCGTTCAATTGGCACCCTTCAATTACGGTGGACGGAACGCCGATCCGCTCTTCCTACCACAAATCTGGGAAGCACAAGCGGCGACGTTGTCTGTTCCAAATACCGGTATGGCTGTGACAACCGACATCGGTAATCTTAGGGACATCCATCCCCGAAACAAGCAGGATGTCGGTAGACGACTTGCGTTATGGGCGCTTGCCAAAACCTATAGCAGAGACGACGTGACACACTCCGGTCCGCTTTACAAGTCGATGAAGGTGGAAGGGAACACAATACGGCTGAGTTTCGATTCTGTTGGGAGTGGCTTGATGGCGCGAGATGAACAACCGCTCACATGGTTTGAAATCGCTGGTGAGGATAAGCAATTCGTCGAAGCAAAGGCAACAATTGATGGCGACACAATCCTCGTTTCCAGTGATGCTGTTGCGAATCCGGTCGCAGTTCGATTCGGTTGGCATCAAAGTGCTGAACCAAACTTCGTGAACAAAGAAGGGTTACCCGCATCACCGTTCCGCACACATCCATGGTAAAGAAGGGTGATAGCCATTATAGTAAAATCCATAGGAATTGACTTATGGATTCCGCAACTATCTAATTGAAGGAACAAAGACATGGAACTAATCCTGCTATTTCTCATCGGTTTTCTACCACTTCTCATCGGAAGTATAGCTTACGCTGAGGTCACATTGCCGCGTGTCTTCGGCAGCAACATGGTCCTGCAGCGCAACATGCAGGTGCCTATCTGGGGATGGGCGCCCCCAGGCGAAGAGGTTACGATGACACTCACCGCTGAAGCCGAAGATGTCGAACCTATTTCAGCAACAACCACCGCCCTTGCTGACGCTGATGGCAATTGGCAAACTAAACTCCCAGCTATGGCAGCTGGTGGTCCTTATACACTCCGAATCACAGGTAGTAACACCCTCGAACTGACGAACGTCCTTATCGGAGAAGTTTGGGTCTGTTCCGGACAGTCAAATATGGAATGGCCCGTAAATGTCTCAAATGATAGTGAGGAAGAGATCGCCACCGCAATGTATCCGAAGCTCCGACTGTTCCATATCCCGAGAATCTCGTCAGGCTTACCTCAACAAGATGTAGAGGCCGATTGGTACGAAACCTCACCTGAGACGATCCCGGATTTCTCTGCTGTCGCTTACTCTTTCGGTCGGAAACTTTATAAAAATCTTGATATTCCGATCGGACTAATCAACACTTCGTGGGGCGGTACCCTCATTGAACCGTGGATACCCCCCACAGGTTTTGCTGGTGTGCCTGCACTTACGTCTATAAACAAAGAAGTCGAAAACATACAGTCCAACTATCGCTCGCAACTCCCAAAGAAAATAAACGCCATAGAAGCGTGGATAGCCGAAACTCGTAAGGCATTAGAAACCGAGGCACAGCTTAAACCAATGCCTGACAATACGCATCCGTTAATGGATCCAGGGAGACCGACGGCACTCTACAACGGTATGGTGCATCCGATAGTTCCTTACGCCATACGCGGTGCCCTTTGGTATCAAGGCGAATCGAACCATCAGGACGGTATGATCTATCACGAGAAAATGAAGGCACTCATCAACGGATGGCGAGAGGTTTGGGAACAAGGAGATTTCCCGTTCTATTTCGTGCAACTCGCGCCCTTCAATTATAGCAATCAAGAAAGAGGTCAGTTTTTCTTGCCACAAATCTGGGAAGCACAAACGGCGACGTTGTCTGTTCCAAATACCGGTATGGCTGTGACAACCGACATCGGTGACCCGAGAGATGTTCATCCCCGAAATAAACAGGAGGTTGGCAGGCGGCTTGCGTTGTGGGCACTCGCGAAGGATTACGGCAGAGATGATGTGACGTATTCCGGCCCGCTCTACAAATCAATGGCGGTCGAAGGAAACACAATCCGACTTACGTTTGATCACGTCGGTAGTGGTTTAACATCGCGAGATGAACAACCGCTCACATGGTTTGAAATCGCTGGTGAGGATAAGCAATTTTTTGAAGCAAACGCGACAATTGATGGCGATACGGTTGTCGTTTCCAGCGATGCCATCGCAGATCCAGTCGCTGTCCGATTTGGTTGGCATCAAAGTGCTGAACCCAATTTCGTGAGTAAGGAAGGGCTACCCGCATCACCATTTCGCACGGATTCATGGTAAAGAAGGGCGATCAGCTATCAGCAGTCGGCTGCCAGTAACAAGAGGTATTAGAACGCTAATATCCTTCTTTAACTGATAGCCTAAGACTGAAAGGATTTTTGAAAAAATCCGTGCTGACGGCTATTTCAAACGGAGGCACATAATTAAAAAGATGAAAATTACTGCGATTAAGACCTTTATGGCACGATTTGGCAATCGACCCCGCGGCCTCATCAAAATCGAAACAGACGAAGGACTTTATGGATGGGGTGAAGCCTACTCTACGGGCCCCGACCTCTCCGTTGAGCCGATTGCCGATTACATCTTTGAGATGATTCAAGGCGACGATCCGAGGCGGATTGAGTATATCATGATGAAACTGCATCAGCAATTCCGTTTCCCAGCCGGTGGTGCAGGACTTGCTGTCATTTCTGCTGTCGATCATGCACTCTGGGACATCAGCGGAAAGGCAGCGGGTTTGCCTGTCTATATGCTCCTCGGTGGACATGCTCGAGACAAGATCCGCATCTATCGTGGCATCGGCGGCAGGGACGGTATCGAAGCCGCCGATCAAGCACACAAACTCCATGAAGACTGGGGATTCACCGCCTTCAAAACGGGGCCTTACCAACTCGATCCTGAGGCCAATCGGTGGGGACGTGTCTGTGACGCAGCCGCTACCTATTTTGAACAGATTCGAAATAACACGCCAGCAGACTGGGAGATCGCTTTCGATCCGCACGCCAAAATCTTTGAACCAATTCGCGCACTCCAACTCGCGAATGCCCTCGCGCCCTACGATCCGTATTTCTACGAGGAACCGCTCCGACCCGAGCATATACCTGCTTGGGCGCGTCTACGCGCCCAGATGCAAGTACCACTCGCGACGGGAGAATCTCTCTACACACGCTTTGAGTTTCTGGATGTTATCGCAGCACAGGGTGCTGACATCATTCAACCCGATGTTTGTGTCTGTGGTGGGCTATTGGAGATGCGAAAAATCGCTGCAATCGCTGAAGCGCACTACGTCAGCGTCGCACCGCACAATCCAATGGGACCGCTCGCGACGGCTGTTAATGTCCACTTCGCCGCTGCAAGTCCGAATTTCAAAATCCTTGAATATCTCTTGCCCACCGAGACGGAATGGAACGCTTGGGTAGACGAACCGTATCTTCCAAAAGACGGGTATTTGGAATTGCGTGATCGTCCCGGTTTAGGTGTAGAGGTAAACGAAGAGGCGATCACGGACAACGAATACATCCATTGGCAACGCACCTGTCCCATCCGACCCGATGGCTCAACTGGATATATTTAGAGAATAGTTGTCGGCTGTCAGCCATCAGCAGTCGGATAGTCTCTAAGTGCTGACCGCTGACTGCCGATTGCTGACGGCTATATACGCCTGCAGATGTTTCAACGCACTCCCATTGTCCATCACTGACTTCGCACGCGCAAGCGCGTCTTCAGGTTTCGGGCAGAGCCCTAATAAATAATCTACCATCGCTGAATTTAGGAGAATCCTGTCGTAGATATGTCCTTTTTCACCGGATAGAGCCGCGACACCGGCTTCCGCAAACGCCGCCGCGCTGACGACCTCTGGACGTGGACTTCTTGTATAGTCAAATCCATAAATTTCTGGATCTATATCCAACGCAAAATCTTCACGGGCACCGTTTACACGGTGGAAGCCTTGAGAGTAGTTGATTGCCATTCTATCGCTTGTAGAGGGTTTCCCGAGCCGAAGGGCGTAATGGCTTGTCCCTTCCTCTCCCTTCACAGCGACTGCAGCATCAAATTCGCGCTCCCACGCCAATTGCAGCAGCGGTTTCTCGTAACCGATATGATAATAACCAAGCACCATGTAGTTTGCTTCTCGTGCCGAAAAGAACTGTTGCGCCTTCTCAGTCGCTGCCCACGGCGGACGTTTCTTGATATGCACCCGCAGTTCGCGCAAGTTATAGGCAGCAGGACAATACTCGCGCTGACTGATGTAACCAAACCCTACCGATGCGTTTGTAATCAGTGAAGCCGTCTGAGCAAGCGATAGATGTGTGTTTGCACCGAGTGCTTTCAGAATAGCTTCCTCTGTTACGCCATTCTTCGGTGGCATTGCATCTACACTGTGGAGGAGTGATGCTTCGCCGAGGGCGGCGCGCACTGCAGCGACGAACAGCGTCGGACGAAAATAGCGCGTTGCACCATCATAAGGTTGCCCAAAATGCGTTAGCGTCGCAACGTCAATCGGTTGGACCTCCTCCGGTCCGAAAAACGCGTCAAGGTAGCCTCGCACCTCCTGATAGGTTTCACGATTCATCCGTTGTCCGATGAGTGCAGCACCTTTAAATGCAGGTTTCACATCGTCACTAAGGATGGCTTTACACATCTCGCGGGTTTCGGTGTAACTTAGATGTTTTGCCCGTAAAATCTTTTCTAACGCATTCACGACAATTGCCTCTGTCGGGTTCGCCGGTACGTAACCACGTTCAGGGTTCATGAGATATTGGATTTCCGATGGAAGTTGTTCTGTAAGTGCTGAATGGTATTTACGAAACGCCGCTTCTTCTGCGGGGCTCCACTGTGTCTCCTCTGGGAAATATGCACGGAGCGTCATCGCCGCAAAAAACGCACCCATCTGCGCCGCTGAAGCCGCCTCCGATTCCGGGAGTTCACCGCTTAGAGACTGCAGAAGCGTTTCAAGCAGTGGCTCCGGTTGCGGAAAATCCGAAGGATTTATACCTAACGGACGTGTCTGATGGGGTCCCGTGCAAACGCGCGCTTGCGCCTCAAGCAGATCATCATTCGGGCCTGGGTATACCGGTGTATATGCGTGAACGTCAAAATCCGCCATTTTACAATATCCTCCGACGTTGGTTTTCATTACATTTTGGTGCTGTAATGCAAAATATTAGGTAAGATGGATTGATTCTATTATACTGCAATTTGGCGTTTAAAACAAATTTTGCAAAGCCGTTGACTTAGTAAGAAACTTGACGAGAAGTGAAAAAGAAGATATAATGTAATGTGGGTTCAACATAAGTACGTAGTAAATCACGGTTGGATTGTTGGGTTTCGTTGTATCTATCTACACGAATAGATTGTCTAAAATCGGAACTCTCGGTGTAAACTGGAGGAATGTTGATCGTTTATCGCTCAACTCAACCTACGTCCACCTCTATATCTCTTGGCACCTTGCTATGCTCTTAACAATATCGACTACATATTCTCCCGCAACAGATCTCGGTTATCTGCTGCATAAGCACCCAGCGCGAATTCAATCCTTTAAGCTCGCCTTTGGGCAAGCGCATGTCTTTTATCCAGAGGCGTATGTCCAGAAATGCACAGCCACACTACTCCTTGATGTTGATTCGGTTGGACTTGTCCGCCGTCCCCACGGGCAATCTGCGGACAATTTCGCACTGGCGCAATACGTCAGCGATCGACCTTATGTTGCCTCGTCGTTTATGAGTGTGGCGATCGCGCAGGTATTTGGAAGTGCGTTGTCCGGCAAGTGCAAAGAACGTCCACAACTCGCGGAAACAGAGATCCCTCTAAATGCGAAATTGTCTGTCCTACCGTGCCGCGGCGGGGAGAAATTGTTGCGACGACTTTTCGAGCCATTGGGTTATACAGTAGAAGCAGAACAATATATGCTAAACCCACAATTCCCCGATTGGGGACAGAGTTGTTATTTTACAGTGACGCTCGAAAATACCTGTCGTTTGAGCGAACTCCTTACGCACCTTTACGTTTTGATGCCTGTACTTGATGACGAAAAGCACTATTGGGTCGGTAGTGAGGAGATCGAAAAACTCTTAAAGCGCGGTGAGGATTGGCTCGCTGCGCATCCAGAACAAGAATCTATTGTCCGTCGTTACCTGAAACATCAACGGCGACTCACAGATGAGGCACTCGCTCTATTGCGCGAAGAGGACGCGCAAGAGACTGATGAAGCAGATCACGTGCAGGAAGAAAAACAAGTTGAAGAACAGCTCGGCCTCAACGAAGTCCGCTTAGCTACGGTCGCTGAAACCGTCAAAAAGTCTGGCGCGAAGCGCGTTCTCGATTTGGGATGCGGCGAGGGAAAGCTGCTCCGTAAGTTGTTGGCTGAAAAGCAGTTTGAAGAGATCGTAGGGATGGACGTTTCACTTCGCGCACTGAAAATCGCGCAGGAACGACTCAATTATGATCGATTGCCAGACAAACAGAAAGAACGACTCTATCTGTTCCAAGGATCACTCGGATACCGAGATAAGCGTTTGGCTGGATACGATGCAGCTGCGGTGGTAGAGGTCATTGAACACTTGGATTTGCCACGACTTGCGACTTTTGAGCGCGTCCTTTTCGAGTTTGCCCGTCCGCAAACGGTTGTGTTAACGACACCCAACATAGAATACAACGTGAAATTTGAAAACCTACAGGCTGGGAACTATCGACACAAGGACCACCGTTTCGAGTGGACACGCGATGAGTTTCAATCTTGGGCAGAAGGTGTCGCCGAACGTTTCGGTTATAGTGTTGTGTTTTACCCAATCGGACCAGAAGCTGAAGGCATTGGTTCGCCGACACAGATGGCGGTCTTTACTCGATAAAATTGTAAAAAGGAGATGACGTGAGAAAGCAGCTATTTATCACAATGGGAATGAAAATTGAAGGTTTTGGTGATGATTCTACAAATTCCTGAACCCTCACTTGTACTTCTCATTGGACCCTCAGGGTCAGGCAAATCCACCTTTGCACGTGAGCATTTTAAACCGACCGAGGTTCTTTCGTCGGATTTCTGTCGTGGACTTGTTTCAGACGATGAAACCGACCAAACGGCAACAGACGATGCATTCGAGGTGCTACGTTTCATCGCAGCGAAACGGCTCGCTGCTGGGAAATTGACCGTCATTGATGCAACGAACGTCCAAATTGAAGCGCGAAAACCTTTGTTGGCACTGGCGCGCGAGTATCACTACTTAAGCGTTGCCATAGTGTTTAACATGCCTGCCAAACTCTGTCATGAAAGAAACGAAGCACGTCCTGACCGAGATTTGAAACCCCATGTTGTCCGTCAACAAAATCAACAACTCCGTCGCTCGCTCCGTAATCTCAAACGTGAAGGTTTTCGGAATTTCGTTTATGTAATGTCCGCCCCCGAAGCCGTTGAAACCGCCCGTATAGAACGGCAGCCATTGTGGACCAACCGCGCAAACGAGCAGGGACCGTTTGACATCATTGGTGATATTCACGGCTGTTTTAATGAACTTGTTGAATTGCTCATAGAACTTGATTACGAAATCTCAACGCAGCCGGACGGTGAAACTATTGCTAAGCCGCCGCAAGGCAGGAAAGCGGTTTTTGTCGGGGATTTTGTTGACCGGGGTCCAAAGGTCGCCGAGGTGTTACGCCTCGTCATGGGGATGCAGAAAGCAGATGCAGCGATCTGCGTGCCCGGGAATCATGACGTGAAACTGGCGCGTGCGCTCCACGGCAGAAATGTGAAGCCGACACACGGACTGGCGGAGACGCTTTCGCAGTTGGAGAATGAATCAACCGAATTCAAGACGCAGATCAGAGAATTCATAGATGACTTGGTGAGCCACTACGTACTGGACAACGGGAAGTTGGTCGTTGCGCACGCTGGAATGAAGGCGGAATTACAGGGCAGGGCATCGGGACGCGTACGGGAATTCGCACTATACGGAGAAACCACCGGAGAAACCGATGATTTCGGCTTACCAATTCGGGTCAATTGGGCTGATGAGTATCGTGGGGCTGCGATGGTGGTCTATGGACACACACCCGTCGCTGAACCCCAATGGATAAACCGAACTATCAACATTGATACAGGATGTGTTTTCGGGGGCAAACTCACAGCGTTGCGCTACCCTGAAAGGGAAATCGTATCTGTCCCCGCACACCAAACTTATTATGAACCAACGAAACCGCTTCTTGATGACGTGAACCAACCAGCTGCTACTGCCGAAACACAGGAACCTGATTATATCCTAAACATTGAGGATGTATTGGGAAAACGTGTTATCGGCACACGGTTACATCATAATGTAACGATCCGTGAGGAGAATACGATAAACGCACTGGAAGTAATCAGCCGTTTCGCTGTAGACCCAAAATGGCTTATATACCTTCCACCAACAATGTCGCCAACCGAAACGACAAACAGCCCAGGATTGCTTGAGCATCCAGCGGAAGGGTTCGCTTATTATCGCAAACAGGGCGTATCCAATGTCGTTTGGGAAGAGAAGCACATGGGATCGCGCGCTATCGTTATTGTTTGTCGAGATCCAGAAATCGCAAAAAGGCGGTTTGGCGTTACAGACAACACCCTTGGCATCTGTTATACACGGACCGGCAGACGTTTCTTTGAAGATACCGCGGTCGAAACCGAACTCTTAAAACGGGTAAAAGCAGCAATAGACAAAGTCGATTATTGGGAAATCTTGAATACAGATTGGATCTGTCTTGACTGCGAGTTAATGCCGTGGTCAGTTAAGGCGCAAGAGTTGTTACGGCAACAATATGCGCCAGTCGGCGTATCGGCTGGTATCGCTTTGAAAGAAGCGGTCGCCTCCTTAGAAACTGCTGCCGAGCAAGGTATTGATGTGAATGATATATTGGATGATTATCGACAACGGACAGAGGTAGTGGCAGAATACATCAATGCTTACCAGCAATACTGTTGGCAGGTACAATCTATTGCAGATCTGAAACTCGCACCATTCCACCTACTCGCGACGGAAGGTGCGGTATACTTCGACAAAGACCACCTGTGGCACATGGAAACGCTTACGAGGCTTTGTCAAAATTCTGAAAGCCATCTACTATTCGCAACTCCCTACGGGAAAGTTGATGTAACTGATGACACAAGCCAAACAGAGGCGATCCAGCGGTGGGAGGAACTCACCGACAACGGAGGCGAAGGTACAGTCATCAAGCCTCTGGATTTTATCGTTCAAGGCAAGCGAGGATTGGTACAACCTGCTGTAAAGTGTCGAGGTCGCGAATACCTGCGGATCATCTATGGACCTGAATATACATTACCTCGCAACTTAGAACGTCTCCGTTCTCGTGGACTCTCTCATAAACGTTCCCTCGCACTTCGAGAGTTTGCATTGGGTGTTGAGGCACTTGAGCGTTTCGTTCATCAAGAACCTCTCTCTCGTGTTCATGAATGCGTTTTTGGTATTTTGGCACTCGAAAGCGAAGCAGTCGATCCGAGACTCTGAACGTCCTCATTTAATAGTTAAAAAACCTTCGCATCCAAAATCTTTTGATGAAAATCTCCCCAAACTGCAACAAATGCTACAAAATGGCGTTTTTTTATACAACCAAGATCAAGCGATTCAGATGCCCTCTTCCGCCGCTGGCGAGGTTTCTAACCTCGCCTTCCCTAAGCACTCTTCTGCCGCTGGCGAGGTTTCTAACCTCGCCAGCCCATTGGTGTATAGTTAATTGTGGACTTTACTATAAGACGATAGATTGGGATGCCCATACAAAGATGAAAATTCAGCACTTAAAACACTGCCTATTAATCTTTTACTTTGGTTTAATGGTGGGTGTAGGTTGTACAACGCAAGAAACACCTAATCCTATATCACCTGAAGAAGGCTCCGAGATTGTCCTTAAAGATCATCGACTCACTGAGAATGAAACGTGGAATCCTGAGAAAACGTATATTATACACGAGACATTAGAGGTCCCACAAAATATAACCCTCAACATACCACCCGGTACGACTGTTAAATTTGGACGGGATGCCCTTCTCACAGTGAGAGGTATTCTAAAGATCGGAACACCGTTAGATCAGGAACAAGTAACTCGACTCGTGCATCTCACATCGGACAGTGTTGGCCCCGCACCCGGCGATTGGAACGGTATCCTCTTTGATCACACACACGGTTTAGAGAGTTTCGTCAGAGGTGCGGTTATAGAGCATGCCACGGTCGCGCTTGACATCAAAACGACATCGCCAACTGTGGCAGAATGCACCCTTCGTCGAAATAGGACCGCTATCGCGCTCGATGGGAGTGATGCTCTCGTTCAATATAACGATATCCTTGACAACCATGTTGGGATTAGCACTGTTGGGCGTCAAACCCGTCCAAGAATTGAGAGAAACAATATCACTAAAAATGAGACTGGCATCTTCTGTGAAAATGTCCAATCTATTATTCAAAATAACAATCTGATCGCCAATATCTTCGCACTCCGTTTGAATGTAAAATTTGACTTGGTAGCAACCAACAATTGGTGGGGGAATTCTGATACGACTGAAATAGCGAATGTGATTGTAGATGCTGCTGATCCGGTGTTGACGACTAAACAGATAGGCACAGTCGATTATGAACCGTTCGCGGATACGCGGATCCCCGACGCAGGATTTCCATACCCGGCACTTCTCGCCGGTCTATAACGGAGCATTTGTAAAAAATGAAAAACGAACCGATTCTCAGCCACAGTCGCGACCTAACCAGAAACCCGCAGGTTAACCATCCACTCGACTCCGATACAAGACAGCAAAGCACGAGTGGATGGTTAAAACGGACGCAACAGTTCAGAAGTAGTCAATTAAAAATTCTGAATGTTTCTCAAAATCACTATGTCCGAGGCGGTTCCGACCGGTACTTTTTTATACTCGCCGAACTGCTGCAAAAACACGGACATCGAGTTGTTCCCTTCACGGCGGCGAACTCTAATAATGAACCGTCTGAATGGGAACGTTATTTCCCACGCGGTGCCGACTTCGAGCATCCCGGAGCAGGTGATTTACTCCGCTTTTTATATTCGCACGATGCCGCTAAATCAGTCCAACGGTTGTTGAAAGACACAGATATCGACCTCGCGCATTTCCATATCTACTACGGTAAACTGACTGCTTCCATTTTAGGGGGGCTCAAAGAAGCAGGAATCCCGCTCATTCAGACCCTGCATGAGTATAAGTTAACATGTCCGGTTTATAGCCATCTCTCAAACGATGAGATTTGCGAGGCGTGTGCAGGTAAACACTTCTGGCGTGCACTTCCGAAACGGTGCAACAGAGGTTCATTCGCACGCACTGCCTTGAGTGTCACGGAGGCTTATGTATCGCGCATGCTCGGTGCTGTTAAGAAATTTGACCATTTCATTTCGGTCTCCCATTTCCTCCGAAAAAAAATGATCTCGCACGGCATCCCGGAAGATAAAATCTCAACGGTTCATAACTTTGTTGATGTTTCCGACATCACACCCAATTTCGACGTAGGGAACTATATCCTCTACTTCGGACGGGTGCATCGGAGTAAAGGGATTTTGACCTTGATAGAGGCAGCGGCACCACTCAAACAGGTCCCGATCTATATCGTCGGTGATGGTGAAGCAATGCCCGAAATTCAGCGGATAGTGGAAGAGAACAAATGTGATCATATTCACCTCCTCGGTTTTAAGCAAGGCGATAAACTCCGAGAACTGATTCTGAATAGCATCTGTACGGTCTTGCCATCGGAGTGGTATGAAAATTGTCCGATGTCAGTTTTGGAATCCTATGCTTACGGAAAACCCGTCATTGGTGCCGATATTGGTGGGATTCCCGAACTCATTGTAGATGGTGTTGATGGATTTCTCGTGCCATCAGGGGGTCGGGAAGCACTTCGAGAACGACTCTTATGGATGTCGGAGCATAAAAATGAGGCAGCAGAGATGGGACGCATTGGCCGCCAAAAGATGGAGACAGAGTTTAATGCCGACATTCATTATGAACGGATTATGAATGTCTATCAACAATTTTTGTAGCGTCAAGGCTCAGGAGTCTTGACTGTGTGCTGCGATTTTATTTACAGTAAAGCCCGAATGTAGACAGCTGTTCAGTGAGTAGGGAACACCCGAGTAAAACACCCCACCGCCGCTGGCGAGGTTTCTAACCTCGCCAACTGTCAATGTCCAAGTAATTGTCGGTTTTACTATAATTTTTTATTTTTAAGGAGAAAACGTGCGGATTTTAGTAACACTATCTATTTTCTGCTTTCTGTCCTCTGCATCGGGTGACATTGAGTTTGAGGAAGTGTCACAACAGGCAGGCATTGACCGAATCGGAGAGAGTTGGGGCAACGCTTGGGGGGACTTTGATGGTGACGGTTATCTTGATTTGTGGGCTACCAATCATAAACATAAACCGAGCCTCTATCGGAACAACGGTGATGGAACTTTCAGAGACATTATTGACGAGGTTTGGGACGCAAACCCCCAGGCAGACACACATGGTGCCGCATGGGCAGATTTTGATAATGATGGCGATCAGGATTTAATTATATTGTCAGGCGGCGGTGGTGGAACAAACGCAACGAATCCAAAGAATAACAATCACTTCTATGTCAATGAAAATGGAATGCTAATAGAGAAAGCTGCAGAATTTGGTATATCACTTCCACTACTCCGAGGCAGGTCCCCCCTCTGGTTCGACTGGAATGATGACGGACGACTTGATCTGCTTGTCACCGGTAGGGTCCGTCCAGATCCAGCTGGTAATCTTGTAACTTCTTCGATTTTTGAGCAAACTCCTAACGGTTTTGCTAATGTTAATGAGATAGCAGGTTTTCAAATTACCAAAGACACCTCATTGGCACAGATGACGGATCTAACTGGCGACGGAAGCATGGAGATCTTTATTGATGGTAACCCGTATCCAAGAGCCGTATATGATATATCGGTTAAGCCGTTTATAGAATTAAGTGGGGTTCTTAAAATTCCGAAACTACTCTATGATGTACGAGACGCGGTGTTCGTAGATTTCAACGGCGACTTGTTTACTGATGCCTTTCTTACACGCGGACTCACCCGCAATTATATTGACACGCAAAATGAACATCAAATAAGGGCATACATTCAAGTTAATACAGGTGAGAAGGGGTTTAGTTTTAAAACGGACGCGGAAGTCAGATTTGAAATTCATTCTGTTTGGGCAACACGCTTACAGCATTTATCTATCGGTGAGGCGGGCCATAAATTAACGGCGTTTGACGGAGAATTTATCCCAAATGATCCTATCCGAAATGTTTCATCTTTCATATTTGTGTTAGATCCTGATGATCCAAGGGTCGCTGGACTCAAGCCACGTCTGAGAAATGAGCTTTGGGGCATGTACGTCGGATACACCCCAAGTTCAAACCGCTGGGCCGTGTTGTACCAGACAAACCCTAATATTAAAACGAATTGGACTGGGTTTGAAGCACGTATAGAAGCGAATCAGCCAATAGTAGACGTAGAACCTGTTAACTTTTCCGCATACGATTTAGAGTACCAACCGCGCTCAGTACTTTTAATGAGTCAACGAAATAAGTTTGTTCCAATGGTTACTTTTTTTGACGCAATTAACGGACGTTCTGTTGCCGCCGGCGATTTTGATAATGATATGGATGTTGACCTTTATGTTGTTCGGTCAAGTAGTATTAGCAATTTCCCAAATCATCTTTATGAAAATCGAGGGGATGGAACTTTTGTACAATTAGTAGGGGCAGGCGGGGCAGAAGGAAGCACACAAGGTAGGGGGCAAAGCGTTACGATGGCTGACTACGATAGGGATGGATACCTTGATCTTTTTGTCACCAATGGTAGAGGTGCTTACCCCTTTAACGAAGGACCCGATCAACTTTTCCGCAACATCGGTAGTGGCAATAATTGGTTACAAATTGACTTGCAAGGCACAGTTTCCAATCGAGATGGAATTGGGGCAAGGCTTTTCGCAACCACGCCTGATGGGAAAACCCAACTCCGAGAAAATGGAGGCGGTATCCATTGGGCACAACAAGATCAGAAACGCATCCATTTTGGACTCGCACAGAACCAAACGGTCAGTGAGTTAGCCATCCATTGGCCCAGTGGCATTCTTCAAAAATTGAAGGATGTGCCGGTGAACCAAGTATTACGTGTCGTTGAATCTGATGTAGGAGGGGCTTCTAACCCTGATTCCTTATCTGCAGATGTCAATCAAGATGGACAGTTAGATATACGCGATTTTGTGCTTGTTGTCAAGCATTTCGGGGAAAATCTACCTACAAATCCTCGGACGGATGTCAACGAAGATGGTAAAGTAAATATCTTAGATCTCGTTTGGATTGTCAAATCTGTTGAGGAAAACCGAGCGAGTGCAGCACCGTATTATAATAGCGGTCATCGGTCAGCAGTCAGCAGTCAGAAAGAGAATCTTTTTCCTGAAAGCCGAGGGTTGATCGCTGATAGCCATTTATCAGATACTGACATTGCCCTACTCTATTCCTTTTACGAAAAGATTGAAGAAGTATCAGCAAACGCCACACAAAAAGAATTAATCAGACGCTTCTTAAAGAGGCTATTGATGCCCGTTGGATCCCCCTTGGCAACGAGGCTTCATGCCAACTATCCGAATCCGTTTAATCCAGAAACTTGGATTCCGTACCAACTCGCGGAAGATAGCGATATCACAATACGTATCTATGATGCCTCAGGACATATTGTGCGGACACTCTTCACGGGACACCAAGCTGCCGGATATTATCTAAGCCGCAATGAAGCCGTGTACTGGGACGGCAAAAACGAATTAGGAGAACAGGCGGCGAGCGGCGTTTATATCTACGAGTTAACAACTCCGACATTCAAACAGACAAGACGACTCGTAATACTAAAATAAGGAATAGTCGTCGGCTATCAACTATCGGTTATCAGTTACAAAAGCTGTTAGAATTACCAAAACCCTTTTGTGTCTGATTGCTGACTGCTGACTGCTGACTGCCAATCAAACATGAAAAAGAAAGCATTAGTCACAGGTGGTGCGGGCTTTATGGGCGCGCACGTCGTTAATGAACTTCTTCGTCAGGATAATACAGACGTTGTTGCGTTTGATGATCTGAGCGGCGGCTTCCGTGAGAACTTGAACCCTGCTGTAACCTTTGTTAAGGGAAGTATCCTTGATGCCCAATTGATAAATCAACTCTGTGAGCAGTATCAATTCGATTATATCTATCACCTTGCCGCTTACGCAGCGGAGGGACTCAGTCACTTCATTAAACGATTTAACTATCAAAACAACCTCATCGGAAGTGTAAACCTCATCAATGCGGCGATAAACTACAATGTCAAACGATTTGTGTTCACCTCTTCCATTGCTGTTTACGGAGAAAACCAACTCCCGATGCATGAAGGGCTTATCCCTGTACCAGAGGATTCTTACGGTGTCGCCAAGTACGCAGTGGAACAAGAACTCGCTGTCTCCAAACGGCTCTTTGGTTTGGATTATACGATCTTCCGTCCCCACAACGTCTACGGTGAACTTCAGAATATCAGTGACAAATATCGAAATGTTATCGGTATCTTCATGAACAATATTATGCAAGATAAACCGCTGCGCATTTTTGGAGATGGTGAACAGACGCGTGCCTTCACACATATCGCTGATGTCGCTCCACATATTGCTCGGGTGGTGGACATACCCGAAGCGTCATGTCAAATTTTCAACGTCGGTTCGGATGAACATGTCTCCGTGAACGAGTTAGCAGATTTAGTGATGACAGCAATGAATAAGGAAGTATCTGTCATCAATGTGCATGCAAGGGAAGAGGTTAAACACGCCTATTGTTCCCATGAAAAGTTTCAGCGGGTGTTTGGAAAAACATCGCAGGTCGCATTAGACGAAGGGCTTCAGCGCATGGCGACATGGGCTAAATCGGTTGGACCACGTCCGGCTACCGAGTTTAATGACATTGAAATTCGCAAAAATTTGCCTGAAGGTTGGAAATGAAATGGTTATCAGTTATCAACAAAAAGACATTTTGGGTGATGGGGATTACACTTGCTGGAATGGGGGTGAGCCTCTTTGTTCGGGTTCTATTGATTCCGAAACGCTTCGGCTTCAGCGAAACAGCGGACGCACTCACCGCCGCATTAACGATTGTGCTGTTAGTCGATACGATTGTTCGAGAAGGTGCCAAATTTAGTCTTGTTCCAGTTTTCATCGCACGCGAAAAGGAGATGACTCGCACAGAATACCAACATTTCACGAATAGTCTTCTAATTCTTTTAATCAGTATTGGTTTCGGGATCTTCATCCTAATTGAGCTTTGCGCACCATGGATAGCAGGCGGATTGCTATCGAAGTCAACTGTTGATGTACAAAGGACTACGACGCTACTGCGATGCTGCGCGCCGCTTCTTATCTTCGGATGTGGTAGCACGGTACTGGGTGCTTTTCTAAACAGTCAGCAACACTTTAAAATAGTCGCACTCCGAAACGCACTACCCGCTGGTACCGCAGCGTTCATATTTCTGTTCCTATGGAATACACAAAGCCTTGAGAACTGGGTGGCGATAGCATACACTGGCGGCTTTATCACATACTTTGGATGGTTGTGCCTCGGAGTATATCGAACAGGGCATCGGTATGAATTTACGGGTCTTTCTGTGGACACGCTGCGTTCTTTGAAAGACACAGTTACTTTACCAACACTCGGCTTCGGGATACGTCAAATCATAAATCGCTTGCTGATTGAGGTCTACCTTGTCTCACAACTTGGCAGGGGAGCGATTACACTCTATAAGTCCGCCTTCCAAATCTTCTCGGCACTCCAGACACTCATCGGTATCAGTATCGCAACAACTGGTTTGCCCGATATGGCGACGCACGACGCAACCAATAATAAAGTAGAATTAGGGCGGACGCTCAACCGAAACGCACGCACGGCTATTATCATCGGATTCCCGGTAACCTTGGGCTTGTTGATATTTCATGAAAAAATCAGTTGGATCTTGTACGGGAGAGGGACAATCGATCAAGCGTCAATTGAATTGATAGGGCAGCTCCTCTTTTGGCTCAGTACCGGAATGATCTTTTCTTGCCTGATACCTGTGCTGAATGCAGGACTTTACGCCCAAAAGGCGTACCGCGCTGTTTTCGCAAATATGGTGACAATGGCAGTTCTTAACTTTCTACTGGCGTACGGATTGATCGAAATGTGGTGGCTTCTGGCTATTGCGCTATCTGTATCAATCACCGCGCTTCTTGCTGTTGGAAACCTGACCTATCTCCTCCGAAGGACACGGGTATCTTGGTTCTAAAAGTAGTAGGTACACGCTGTTGCGCTGTCCACTTTGGAGTTGAAGGAATAAGTAAAGAACATGAAAACCCCAAACGAGGCTCCAGTTTTAAAGAAAACCGAAGAAAGTGTTCAAAATTATCGCTACTTAATTGTAGGCGGTACTACAAAGGCGGCAACCACATCGCTGTTTACCTACTTGGCTGATCATCCCGCTATTTGTGCTGCTACCTACAAGGAAACCCGATTCTTTCTCAGCAGCGATTATCCACTTCCTTCAAAATACCGATATAAAGACGATGTCGAAGAATACAACCTTCTATTTTCTAATTCTGATGGAACGCAGCTTCGGATGGAGTCAACCCCCGATTATCTGTATTGTGATCAAGCGCGTGAGAGAATCGCTGCATCGCTACCTTGTGTCAAATTAATCTTCAGCCTCCGTGAACCAATTTCAAGGTTAATCTCGTGGTATCGATTTGCGAAGCAAATTGGCAAATTGCCACAAACTTTGGGTTTTGACGCATATGTTGAATTGTTATTCACCTCTACAGAGTGCTATGAAGAGAGGAATGAACAACACTTGCAAACACTTCAACAGGGATGTTATACTATCTATCTGAAGCACTATTTTAACCAATTCGGTCAGGACAACATTCACATCCTCTTTTATGAAGAACTTGCGGCACAACCCGCGGATACCATGGCAAAATTGTGCAACTTCGCTGGCATTGATGCTAATTTTTATGACAATTACGGGTTTAAAGTAACGAATCGGACACAGGAGATGCGAAACTCTGAGTTGCATCGAAAGTATAGAGACTTCCGATTTCGATTGCGGCGATGGACGCATAACAAGCCGCTTATTCATATCCCACTGCGGACAATTAGACGAACGATTGAGCCGCTTTATCTCCGATTGAATGCACGGACGGATGAGAAGACTCAGATGTCAGAAGAAACACGGCATCGTTTAATTGATTATTACAAATCGGATGTTCAGGCACTCGGTGAATTGATTGGGAAACCAATACCATGGGAAATTTTCAGAAAATTCAGTTGATGATTGTTGGCGCACAGAAAGCAGGAACCTCTTCGCTGCTTCGCTACTTGGCGCAGCATCCCAGCATCCACACGCATGCACAACCAGAAATGACATTCTTTCTACAGGAGCGTGAATACACGCGCGGTTATGAGTGGGCTTTTGCAAAGTACTTTATCGGAGAGGGCACCGACGACGAAATTAAGGACAAACGTCTTATCGCTAAAAATGTGATGGTGATGCATTCACCGGAAGTCATGCAACGGATTTATGAACACAATCCTAAGATGCACCTCGTTGTGCTGCTGCGGGAGCCTGTAGCACGTGCCTATTCTGCCTATTGGTGGGCTCGGCGGCGAGGCTGGGAAAATATCAAAACTTATGAAGAAGCACTTGCTGCCGAGGAAGCGCGTCTGAACGATGACTGGTTTAAATGGCGACAATGCGCCTATCAGTACAACGGCATCTATTACCCACATGTCAAGAATTTGATAACCCAATTTGGCTCTGATCGTGTGCATTGCGTCTTAACTGACGATTTGAAGGATAACGCCGAAGCGGTCTGCCAGCAAATCTTTGAGCGTATGGGCATTAGTGCTGATTTCAGTCCTACAATAGGTGAACGACATAACCAGGCCGCGCTGCCGCGTTCCGAAAAATTTAACTTTCTCTTTACACGATTTCTGGCATCCCACAATCCGCTGCGAAGAGCCATTCGGAAACTTCTGCCGGATGCTACCGCTTACAAGATGAGAAAAGTCGTTCTGGATTGGAACGACAAGCCCACAAACAACACCCCGCCACCGCTCAATCCGCAGACGCGTGAACGCCAGATAGCGTATTTTAAGCCATTTAACAAACGGTTGGCTGAGTTGTTAGGCAGAGAGCTTTCTTCTTGGAATATTTTTTAATGATTGAATCTGAGCATCTTTCCACTTCGTTTCACGCTCGTATCTGATGAGGTCAGAAACCTTTCGCACCCCCGAGCCGGTTGAAATTAACCAAAAACCACTGCGAAACGTAGTGGAGCAGTGACCAGGACCCCATAGTTAAAAATATGATTTACTTTTTGACAGGATACGTTGCTTTTGAAGAGTTTATACTGAAGTTTTTGCCCGTTAGTGATGGTGTCTATTCTTATTTAAGGTTCTGCGGCGAAATTCTCATCTATATCGCTTTTGGAAAACTCGTTATTCATAAACTTCACAGAGGCACCCCCTTCGTCAAAACAGCGATTGACTTGCCAGTTATCGGCTTTTACTGTGTTGTACTGCTTTCAATGCTCATCAACAGCTCCCCCTTGATAGGCAGTCTTTACAACATCCGACCCTTTGCTCGATATATTGTCCTCTTCTATCTAATCGCGAACTCCGCGCTGTCAGATAGACGAATTACAACCCTGCTGCGCATAATTCTCGTTGTTGGTGTCTTCCAACTTGTCACAGGTATCATTCAGTGGGTAGGTGGACCCGCCGCGTTCGATTTCTTCCTGCCTCGCGAAACAACGCTGACCATCGGTGGATTTACCAAAGAGTACAGATTGCTTGAGCTCGGTAGAGAAATCGGTAGTGTCTACGGTACTTTAGGAGATACCGTAATTTACGGTGTCTTTATGATACTTGTTCTTGTTGTCTATCTGTCTCGCATTAGGCGGTTGGAATATCTGAATCTGCTCGGGGCAGCGATCCTGTTTTTCTTTATCGCGCGTTCTTATTCACGCGCCGCAACCTTCTCCGCGCTTCTCGCGGGTGCTGCATGGTTCTACTTCCACTACGGCTGGAAAAAGACGCTTCGCTTAGGGTTAGCGATCGTTCTCATCTTTGGGGTTCTCCTGGCGGTAGTGAACCCGTTCAACCTTGAGTACATAAACCCTCGCAAAGCAAGAGTTGGGCTTGTCGGCAACGTAACGGGTGTGTTTTCCGGGTCCTATGTCCGTGTCGCACAAAAACAGCGGTTGGGGGCGTTGATCGGAAACGTCCCGACTGTCCTTGTTAACAAACCCATCTTGGGGTATGGTGCTGACCAAAATACCACAATTGAAAGATTGAATATGAGTAAACGCTCATTTCTCCTCAAAGTCCTCAGTAAAAACGGCTTCAAGGATGTGTATTGGGTAGCAATCCTCTGTTTCTATGGGATATTGGGATTAGGCTTCTTCGCTTTGATATTCTACCAACTCTTTCGCGCTGCACTGCGGCTTTACAAAAAATCTATCGATCCATCACCTGTCGTAGCAGGAGAGCTTGTGCCTGCCCGCTCAGGTGTGACGCAACGGATCGCAATTATTATGCTCTGTCTCGTTGGGGTTACTGTATTCCTGCTTTTCTTTAATAGAACCTTGGAATTTCGGGGCTATGGGTTCTATTTCTGGCTCTGCGCCGGACTTATGTTCGCCAGTGATAGATCACTCCCAACCTATAAACCCTTGAGGATAACGTTATAATGAAAGTTTGCAAGTGTTCTAAAATCCATAAAGTCTGTAAAGTTAAAAAAGGTTTCTGGACATACATCCATAACTTTAGGCACTCAAGGCACTTTAGCTACACTTTACAACTTTCAATGTGGTGTCTGGGATTCCTGGGAGTGATAACGCTATTTCTGACAATCGGTTGTCAAAAGCAAAAACCCCTGCCTGATGCCCTCTCTTTAGAAATTAACACACGGAATAGCCAGCCCCTCCGTCAGTCCCTCTACGGCTTCAATTCAAACATGATGAGCGGGGATTACGGGTACCTTGATGACGATTTCGTCGCCTTAACTAAAGCACTTGCCCCAAAAACGCTACGATTTCCGGGTGGTACTGTCGGGAACTTCTATCATTGGGAACCTGGTGGCTTTTTTGAGAATGAAATGGCATCAACGCTCAACGCGAAACTTAATAAACGAAATAGGGGAAATTACGTTAAACTTCAAAGGCGGCGAAAGGGTAAAATCGTTTTCGACGACTTTATGCAGCTATGCAACACATTGAGTATAACGCCTATTGTTGTTGTGAACTTATGGACAGGCAGCCCCGAAGAAAGTGCGGCGTGGGTCCGCTATGCCAAAGAAAAGGGATACCAAATTACGCATTGGGAACTCGGTAACGAATACTATCTACCGCACTATCTTAATAAGTACCCTACCGTCGGTGCCTACATAGCAGAAGCCAAGAAACATGCTGCAGCAATGAAAGCCGTTAACCCGGATATAAAGGTATCCGTTTGTGCAACGCCAATCGCCTTCCACAAAGAGGGCTGGTTGGTAAAAACACAGCAACGAAAATGGGATGAAGGTCTCGCAGCCGATACCAGTTTTTACGATGCTTATACTGTCCATGTCTATGCCTACAAGGCTGTCCGAAAAAAAGCGATAGAGGAGATGCGAGGTTACCTCATGGGGTGGATTCATTTTGATGTTGCGGAGGCAATCGATTACTATGAAAAACTGTTTCCAAATAAGGAGATGTGGATAACCGAGTGGAACATCGCCAACCCCGCAAACCGAGTTGCAAATACGCAACTCCATGCAATGTACGTCGGTGATTTTTTTCTAAAAATGTTAGCGATCCCGAACGTCACACACGCGAACTTTCATGTCATCACCGGTCCCGGCAAAGGTTTCCCTGTGTTTTCACGTGTAACACCGCCAACACCCAATACATTTTGGAAATATGGGGGTGAACCAGAATCCGATTTCGGTAATACCATTCGGCGTGCTGCTTATCCTGTTTTTCAGCTTATCGGTGAGGCATTCACCGAGGCGGATACACAGTTCACTCTTTCAGTTCAAAACCAACCCTTTCTTGCAGGAACTATGGAGTATAAAGAGAAACAGATGCCCGGTATTCAGGCACAAGCGGTCGGTGGCAATGCCGCCGAACACTTAACTGTCCTCGTCAGCAATCGAACGGGTGAGCAATACGAGCCACAACTCCTAATTGACGGTAAACGTTACAAGGGCAGCGTCGACTACCGCTATGTTGCTGATGAAAGGCTCAAGGCAACGAACGGTGGAAATGCTGAAATGGAGGGGGCTGGCAAAATCGAAGTCCGTATCCAAGAATGGCATGGAAAGTCAACAGCACTTGTCATCCCTAAAAACAGTTTCGGAATTCTTAAAATAAAAAGGTAGTCTATTAGCGGTGATCAAAATAGCCGTCAGCAAAGAGGCGTTTGGTGAATCCAAAACTTTCTTACTGAGAGCCGACAGCCGATAGCTGATAGCCATGAAAAAATGATATTTGTTGTAGGGAATAGTCGCAGCGGAACAACAATGATGGGGCGAATTTTAGGAAAACACCCGAATGTTTATACCTTTGGCGAGCTTCACTTCTTCGGTCAACTGTGTGCACCACCATTTTCATCAAAATCGCATAGAGACGAGATAGAAGAACTTGCTTCGCAGTTACATTGTATTCAGCAGGAAGGATATCGCACACATGGCAACCCGCGCCGTTTTTTAAGCGAGGCGCGGGCGTTTCTTGAAGGTTTAACCACTTACCCTGAAACACAGGCTGCACTCTTTGAAACTTTTCTCCACTATGTTGCTGCTGAGAACGGTGGAACTATCCCCTGTGACCAAACACCGCGTAATGTCTTTTATATTGCGGATATCCTTGAGCTTTATCCGAAAGCACGGGTTGTTAACATGATCCGCGACCCGCGCGATGTATTATTATCCCAAAAAAGGAAGTGGAAGCGCCGATTTCTCGGTGGAAGCGATATGCCAATGAAAGAAACGTTTCGCGATTGGGTGAACTATCACCCAATAACCATCAGTTACATCTGGCGAACCGCCGTCACCGCTGCTGCGCAGTTTCTACAACACGAGCGAGTTACCTCTATCTATTTTGAGGAACTGCTCGCGCATCCTGAAGCAACTGTCAAACATCTCTGTGATTTTGTCGGTATCACTTACACGCAGGCAATGCTCCAAGTTCCGCAAGTTGGATCTTCTGTCGCAGAAGACCGGCCACAACAACTCGGTATCAATCCCCATCGAGCACACAGTTGGCAGGATGGGGAACTCAGTTCGGCTGAAATCTATCTTAACCAAAAGATAAATGCTGCTCTCATGAAGAAGCATAGTTATGCTCCTATCTCAATACAACCTAATGTCGCGAGTTTGATGCTTCACCTATTGACATTTCCAGTGAAATTAGGTGGAGCATTCCTCTTTAATCTTGATCGGATGAAAAGTATCCGTCAAACCCTAAAAAGACGGTTTTAGAAGTTATAGTAGATCCTGAAAATATATGCACACACAAGATTTGGTACTTCCCCACTCGCTGGCGAGGTTTCCTAACCTCGCCATATTGGAAAGTGTAAACTTAATTGTGGATTTTACTATAACAGGTAAGGCGTGTGTTGGCTGCAAACGATTGTCACCTTCATAAACCCGCTGGACTGAAAACTGAAACCGATAACTGACAACCATAAATGATTGCTCAAATAAATCCACTCTACATCAAAACACGCCCGATGAAGGTGCTAAAGCGTCTCGTAAGCTATGCGTTTTTTGAAGGTCGTCCTGTAACCACGAAAGGACGCTGGATAAATCCGATCGTCTTTTCTCTTTTGAAGAGGCTCGCTGAAAACAATAATAGATACGAAACTGTTGAAAAACCGATCTTCATTTTAGGGACCGGACGCAGTGGCACCACAATACTCGGTATCGTGTTATCCATGCACAGAGAAATCGGTTACCTTAACGAACCGAAGGCGATATGGCATCTCATCCATCCACATGAAGACATTATCGGGAACTACAGTCAAACTGAGGCACAGTATCGTCTCACCGCCGAAGATGCGACGAACCAAATGCGTCAACGCGCTGCCCAGATGTTCGGTGCCTATTTGACAACAACGCGTTCAAAGCGTCTTGTTGACAAGTACCCGGAACTCATCTTCAGGGTAGATTTTGTGCGTGCTATATTTCCAGAGGCGCGCTTTATCTTCCTCGTTCGTAATGGGTGGGATACGTGCCATTCAATCGCAACATGGTCAAAACGACTCGGTGTTCACATTAATGGCGAAAAACACGACTGGTGGGGCGTAAATGACCGGAAGTGGAGGCTCTTGGTTGAGCAACTTGTTAAAACGGATTCTGTTTTTTCTCAAGCTACTGATGAAGTTGAACGTTTCGAGCGACACCTCGATAGGGCAGCCGTAGAATGGATCGTCACGATGCGGGAGGGACTGCATTTGATGCAAACTTCACCTGATTATATTCATCTCGTCCGTTTTGAAGATCTGACATCACAGCCGGACGAAACGCTTTCTGCTTTATGTGACTTCTGTGAACTGCCAACGGATGCCACGTTCCGCGAGTATGCTCGGCAGACCTTGCATCCAGTACCGGCTCAAAAACCTTTTGATGTTCATCCGAAAATCGCTCCTCTTTTCTGGGACGTGATGGCAAAGTTGGGGTATGGTAATTAGGAATGTTTTCGCTGCTACGATGCTATTGTTTAGACAAAATGTGCCGTTTTTCAAAAACGTTTTCTAATGTTTATGATTTTATAGTAAATCCTGAAAATAAGTGCACACGCTATAAACACAAGCACCCTTCCGCCGCTGGCGAAGGTGTTTTTGCTTGGGTATTTCCCCTAGTAACCTCGCCTTCCCGTTAGTGTATAGTTAATTGGGGGATTTACTATAATAGAACTTGAGTTTGGTTTGTTAGGAGGTATTGTGCTATTTGCGAGGAACTTTACTTGGAAAGAGTCGAAAATGGAATCGCTAACGCTGCTAATTCTGTTGAGATTTTGCGTATTTGCATTGTTTATCGGATGCGATCAAGGGATGAGACAACCAATCATGGCAATTGCTGTCGATCCACAGGATCCCTTAAGAAAAGCGCGAATGGCAATGCAAAGAGTCAACGAAAGACGAACCGAGGCACACCAAAAAGCCGAGGAAACAGGCGATTTTTCTACTATATTTATTGCGTCTGAAGACATCTTTAAAGAAGAACTTGGTTTTAAAAGGGGGTTTTGGGTGGATTTGGTAGAGATTTATCGCCAGGAAAACCTTGAAAATGCTACATTTTTGGAGGGATTTGACAGTCTTGAAAATGTTTTTACTGAAAAATTAAAGGGCGGTACACTTGGGATATTTTATTTTCAGTACATCAGTTCCTTTGATGAGATAATCATTGAATATCTCCGTCTGTCGTTTGAATTTCCTGAAAAGAATGAAGAGGAGCTTCTTGCGTTGTTCAGAGAATCTGTGAAAGATAGAAAAACTTTCATCACATTTCCATAGAAGTTATTATTAACATTATGAATAAAATGTCAGTTATACAAGAGCAAGGGCAACCTTCTGTAAAGCGTCCTTTTACACGACGGGACTTTCTTTCAACAGGTTTAAAGGCAGGCGCAGCTGCCTTTACAACAGGGTTGTTACCTAAACGTCGCACGAATGCCGATAGTCAATATAGTGTGTTGTTCATTAGTTTAGATGATATGAATACTATGCTTGGGTGCTACGGGCATCTGGAGATGCACACGCCGAATATTGATCAGCTCGCCGAGCGAGGTACCCTCTTCAAACGGGCGTATTGCCAATTCCCACTTTGTAATCCGTCTAGGTTTTCAGTACTTACAGGATTGCGTCCAGACACAACCGGAATAACGAATAATGATACTGCTAAAGGGGATACCTTTGGGTCTGCCACCATCCCTCAATATTTCAAAGAGCACCATTATTATACGCGCGCTGTTGGTAAAATCGCACACGGTTGGTTGGCATGGTCAGATAAAGTCTCTTGGAGTGAGCGGGTGTGGGCACTATCGTATGAAAGTGAATACTTTGGGGCAAGACCTACGCATTGGAAAGCACTTGACGTTGCTGATGATGAACTTAGGGATGGCAAGACAGCATCTAAGGCAGTAGAAGTTCTGGCAGAAATAAAAGACTTACCATTTTTCCTCGCAATTGGATTTGATAGACCACATGTTCCGTTCCACGCCCCAACTAAATATTTCGATCTCTATACACCTCAAGATTTTACGCTTCCAGCACATTCAAGGCTTCCCAAAAATGCTCCTCGCTTCTCCTTGGTAGGCGAACCATCTAAGTTCTCTGACACGAAAAATTTGGAACTCCTCCAAGCATACGCAGCATGCATAAGTTATGTAGATGCACAAGTAGGAAGGGTACTCAGGCAACTTGAGAGGCTTGGACTGATGGAAAAGACTATCATCGTTTTATGGGGCGATCATGGATTTCATGTTGGAGAGCATGGAAAATGGGAAAAAAATACCCTTTTTGAGGTAGGAGTCCAGACCCCCTTGATTATCAGCGTTCCAGGGCAATCAAACGTTGGTGTAGAAACAGATGCCCTCGTCGAATTAGTTGACGTTTATCCAACGTTATGTGATGCGTGTCAACTGCCGATTCCAACTGAACTCGAAGGGCATAGTATGCTTCCTGTTATTGAACAGCCGGCATCGGCATACAAGTGGAAATCCGCCGCATTTAGTCAGCTCAGGAGACGGTTGGGCCGGACTTACTATCGCGGTGCTTCGCTTCGGTCTCTCACTGGGGTTGATCTTTCGAGAGATGACAGTGTGGATGGTTATTCCATGCGCACTGATCGCTATCGGTACACCGAGTGGGGTGCCTATTCAGCAAGCGGTGAAAAAATCGCTGATGTTGGTGCAGAGCTCTACGACTACAATACTGATCCAAACGAGACCCTCAATATTGCGGATTTATCGGAAAACACTGAGCTTGTCGCACGTCTCAGCGCACAACTTCACGCCGGATGGCAAGCGGCTTTGCCGGATATGCAGCAACCAACTTCTATTTCACAAATGTTACCTTGGGATATAAATAACGATGGAATTGTTGATATCGAGGATCTCATCCTGATTTCAAATAGTTTTGGTGTGGAAATTCTGGAGCATCCGAAGGCTGATGTAAACAAAGATGGTGAAGTTAACATCCTTGACTTGCTTTTGGTTGCTGCTCATTTTGGTGAATCCATTCATCCTACTGCACCATCAAGACGTACCGCTATGAGTACGGACCATTTTGACTTAGTGGAACAGTGGCTCACTGAAGCGCGTCTATTAGATGATGGTTCACTTGCTTTTCATCAAGGTGTTGCTGCCTTAGAACACCTGATAAATACAGCGGTTCCTATGGAAACTGTCCTCTTACCCAACTATCCGAATCCATTTAATCCTGAGACGTGGGTACCTTATGATTTGGCAGAAGATGCGAATGTCCACATTCATATCTATAACATGAAAGGAGAACCTATTCGACAGTTGTCAATCGGATTCCAAACTGCTGGCACCTATCGTACACCATCTCGCGCTGCATATTGGGATGGTCGGAATACTATTGGAGAACCTGTTGCGAGTGGTGTCTACTTTTATACACTTCAGGCGGGACACTTTGAAGCTACACGCAGAATGGTAATGATAAAATAAGGGAAGCATCTTATGAAAAAGACGAAACAGCAACGGATGCTTTCAAAGTCATTTAGTCGGCGCGATTTCCTCTCAACCGGTTTAAAAGCCGGTGCTGCCGCCTTTACAACTGGCCTCTTACCGAAATGGAATGCTGATGCTCAAGGGCAGTACAATGTGTTATTTATTGTTGTTGATGACTTGCGACCCTTTCTCGGTTGTTATGGGCATTCGGAAATACACACACCGAACATTGATCGAATCGCCGAACGAGGTACACTCTTCAACCATGCCTATTGCCAGTATCCTCTCTGCAGTCCATCACGTACTTCCCTGATAACAGGGTTGCGTCCAGCAACAACAAATGTACGCAATAATTCAGTTGATTTTCGGGAGAAATTACCTAACGCCGTGACACTCCCGCAGCACTTTAAAAGCCACGGCTATCACACCCAATCCGTAGGGCGGATCGCACATCGCCCGCGATTCCAAGATGATGAAAACTCATGGAGTCGCCCTTCATGGAGACCTCTGTGGATACCTTTTGATATAAAAACTACCCCGTCTTGGCAAGCACTTGATGTTGGAGACGACGAACTCAGGGATGGTAAAACTGCAAGACGGGCGGTTCAGGTACTAAAACAGATTAAAGATCAACAATTTTTCCTCGCTGTTGGGTTCTACAAACCGCATTTGCCATTGGAAGCACCGAGAAAATATTTTGACTTGTATGATACGCAAATCTTCAACTTGCCTGCTTCTGCACCACCTGAAAGGGTGCCTGCAGTTGCGCTCACTAATTGGAGCGCGATCAGAAACTATCAAGATCTCCCTTCTGGAACGGAGCCACTTTCTGACGTTAAAACCTTAGAATTAATTCGGGCATACGCCGCATCTACAAGTTATGTAGATGCTCAGATTGGACGCGTATTAACACAGTTGGATAGACTCGGGCTTACAGAAAACACTATAATTGTTTTCTGTGGTGACCATGGGTATCATCTTGGTGAGCATGGAATATGGGGAAAACAGACCCTTTTTGAGGTCTCTCTCAGATCTCCTTTGATTGTCAGCGTCCCGCATCAACAACGCGCAGAAACCGATGCTCTTACTGAACTTGTTGACATTTATCCGACGTTATGTGACGCGTGTCAACTTCCGATGCCACTGGAGTTAGAAGGTGTAAGTCTGATGCCAATCATTGAACAACCCACTCTTCCTTGGAAAACTGCCGTTTTTAGCCAATTCGGGGGAACGGAGTATGGTGGTATGTCTATCCGGACGGAACAGTATCGCTATACTGAATGGGGACAAAGTGGTGGTCGTGGCGTGGAACTTTACGATTACGGCACTGATCCTAATGAGATCGTCAATATAGCAGGGCTGCCAGAAAATGCAAAACTCGTCGCACACCTCAGTGAGCAGCTTCGCGCTGGATGGCGAGCAGCTTTACCAAACATACAGCAACAAACGCCTGCTCCACAAACACTGCCTTGGGATATAAATAACGATGGAGTTGTTGATATCCGAGATCTTCTTCTAATTTCAAACAGTTTTGGCGCAGAGGATCCGGTATATCCTAAAGTTGACGTGAATAAGGATGGTAAGGTTGATATTATAGACCTGCTTCTGGTTGCCTCGCATTTCGGCGAATCTACCAATCGTGCGGCTCCGCCACCACACGCCAGTATTAGCACAGAGCATTTTGATTTGATGGAACAGTGGCTCACTGAAGCACGTTTAGCACATGATGGTTCTTCTATTTTTCGTAATGGTATTGCAACCTTGGAAGCGTTACTTGATTCTGGGCTGCCCCAAAAAACGGTGCTTTTACCCAACTATCCGAATCCCTTTAATCCTGAGACGTGGATACCTTACGATTTGGCAGCAGATTTGGATGTGGAGATCCATATCTATAACCTGAAAGGTGAATCTGTTCGCCAGCTATCACTCGGCTTTCAAAAGGCTGGCACTTATCGGACGCGATCGCGTGCAGCGTATTGGGATGGTCGGAACGCTGTGGGTGAACCTGTGGCAAGCGGGGTCTATTTTTATACACTCCATGCAGGACAAATTAAAGCTACACGCCAAATGGTGATTTTCAAATAGGATGGATCGAAAATATGATAGTTTTACGTAGACTCCTAATTCTCTATATTTCACTGTTAGTCCTAAATTCACCGATGGTAGAGGCTGCCTCGCTCATCAATGTTCCGCTCAATCCGGATTTGTCTGACTTTAACCGTGAAACCTATCGTTTTATTCATCGTTTACTTAACAAGCGGGTCTTGTCCGGTATACGGCGCGGTTCGTTACCGCTTACCCAAAAGCAAGTGGTATCCTATCTGCTGGAGGTGCATCAAAAGCAACAGAACGGTGAGATCGTACTGAGCACTATTGATCAGGAACGACTGATCGCCTTGTTAGCGTTTTACCGAGAAGTTCACGAGTTCTCGGAACTTGCTGCGGAAAACGACAGTGAGGCCACAGCACAAATCCCGCCTAATGGACGCCGACACGTGATGTCAAAGGCAGGGGAAGACTATCGTCTCTCCTTCGACCTAAGAGCCTCCCAACGTACTATTACTCACCTTGTTGATAATCTATCGGGAGAGCAACCGGTCGAAGGAAACATGCTTGTTACCACTGTCTACCCACACCTGTATGGACAAGTGGCGGAAACGTTCGCCTTTACGACTGATATAGCACATAGATTCGTATACGGCGAAATTTTTGAAGACCTATTTCCTGATGAGACGAAGATTAGACAATTAGAAGGCGACCTGAAAAATCGAACTGCCATTAATGGTTACATGAAGTTTAAATTACCGTGGTTTGAATTGCAGTTCGGACAAGATACGCTTCAGTGGGGACCTGGTTATCACGACAGTCTGTTAGTTTCCAAAAATCCACTCGCCATGGATATGATTAAGCTGCAGGCAAACTACGAACCCGTCACCTTCACCGCATTTACTGGCATATTGGAAGATATGTCGCCGGATATCAACCAGAAGTATATTTCAGGGCACAGGGCAGAGGGATATTTTTGGAATAAGTTTGGCTTTGGTATCTCTGAGGTCGTCGTTTACGGAAGCCGTTTTGAACCGGGGTATCTGAACCCATTCAATATCTATCTGATTAACGAGCAACCGATTTCACGGGCAGATGGGCGGGTTCCCGGTAGTGGCGACAACGTTCTTATGAGTATTGATATGCGACTTCGCCCAGTGGACAATTTTGAAATTTATGGCGAGCTGATGGTTGACGATGGAAACCCAGCGGTGAGTTTTAAGCATTGGGATACGAAATTTGGTCTCCTGGGAGGCATATACCTAACAGATCCTCTTGGTATCGCAGATACCGATTTTCAAGTTGAATACGCTTTTATCAACCAATACGCATATACCCACGTAAATCCGGTAAACGTCTACAAGCACTTTACCGCGCCGATTGGACATAAAATCGGCTCTGATGCTGATAACCTATGGTTGGAAATGCGTCGTCGGTGGACAGCTAAACTTGAAACAGTTTTCGGTTACGAATTAGAACGCCACGGGTCCGGTGATATTGACAAGCAACATCCTGCTGACGCGCCTAAGGATGATGTATGGACACCCTTATCTGGGATTACTCAAAGTGAACATCGTCTGTCTGTCGGAGCTAACTGGGTTGTTATTGATGGCTATGTTGGGAGTTATTCAGTCTACGCCGAGTGGGCGCGTGTATGGCGACGGAACCTCGGAAATCGCACAGGTATACACGAAAATGCGAACGAAATTGAAGCCAAATTGCTCTACCGGTGGTAAAAAGCAATCAAAAATGAAGATTTATTCGCCTTGAATCATCAAAGGTTATGAAACGTTCCTTGAGCGTTCCTTTCGGAAAAAGAAATTGGACTTTCACGCCTAAAGTGAGTATAATATATATGTAGAACCCAATGTAAAGCAAAGATAAATTGTGCTTTGGTGGCACGATTTAATTTGTAACGCGGATGGGGACGAGGTAAAAAAAGAATGAGAATTCGGGTATTGGGCATACGCGGGCTCCCTGCTACCTACAGTGGGTTGGAAACTATTATGGGCGAACTCGCCCCACGCTGGGTAGAAGCTGGGCATGAAGTGATTGTCTACTGCCGGAAGGCACTTTTCAAGGAGAGGCCTGCCGAATGGAGAGGCATCCAGCTCGTTTACTTGCCAAGTATAGAACATAAGATGTTCAGTACCCTCAGCCATAGTTTTCTCGCAACCGTACACGCTTCAGTTACCACATCTGATGTCATTCTGACGTGGAACGCAGGCAACGGTCCGTTCGGATGGTTCTTTCGCATCGCTGGCAAAACCGCTGTTATCAACGTTGATGGAATGGAGTGGCTACGTCCAAAATGGAAAGGACTCGGTGCAGTCTACTTCAAATGGGCAGCAAAGATGGCAACAGCGGCGTTTCCAATTGTTATTACCGATGCATCCGAAATGAAACGACTCTATCTTGAAGAATTAGGGGCAGAAACCACCTATATCGCTTATGGCGCGAATATCGAACCCTCGGTACATCCAGAAATTCTGGAGACTTATGGGCTTGAACCCCGGAATTATTATCTCATCGCCAGTCGACTCGTACCGGACAATAATGCCGACCTCATTTTGGAGGCTTTCGTTGCTTCAGGCAGTCAAAAGCAACTCGCTATAGCCGGGGGTGCTGATTACAAAGGCAACAAACGCGAAAACGAATTTTTAGCGAAATTGAAAGGTATTGCCAACGAAAACGTCAAATTTCTCGGACATATTGACGATTCTGAACATATTAAAGAACTTCATCATCACTGCTTCGCTTACGTCCATGGACACCAGTTCGGTGGCATTAATCCTTCTATTCTAAAGGCGTTAGGATTTTCCAACTGCATTCTCGCACTGAATACGCCCTTTAATGATGAGGTGCTGGAAAGTGGGTATTATGGCGTGCTTTTTGATAAAAATGTCGCATCGCTTACAGAGAAAATTCAGATGTTGGAACAACACCCAGAGCAGGTTGAAGAGTTCCGACAGCGTGCCCCGGAACAGATCCGAAAGCGATTCAATTGGGAAAACATAGCACAGCAATATCTTGATGTTTTTGAGGGACTCCAGAAAAACTAATATTTATCGGCTGTAATAAGTGCCCTGAAAGTTTCGTCAGAGCAGTTTAGGCGAATTAGCATAGTTTTACAAACCTACGCCTAACATTGGATTACAATAGAGGAATTAACCATGCCATTCCTATCAAGAAGTATAAATCAGATAGGAAAAGATGCCGGCAGAACTGGCTTGCGTCGCCATGAAAATATATCAAAAACAGGGATTCTAGTGGAACGACTCTCCTCTTTCTACGCTACGCGTGGCAAACATTTGTTTGATGCTATCGCTGCATTTCTCCTTATTCTTATTTTTTCCCCTCTGATGGTGCTCGTTGTCATTCTAATTAAGCTCACCTCACGCGGTACTGTCTTTTTCTCACATAAACGGGTCGGATTAAACAACGAACTATTTGTCATCCACAAGTTTCGGAGTCTCCATGTGGATACACCCTCCTATTCCGAGAAACCTGGCGCAATAGACGACAAACGCATTACACCCGTCGGTAAATGGCTCCGTAAAACGAGTTTAGATGAGTTACCTCAACTTTTTAATGTATTAAAGGGCGAAATGAGTTTGGTGGGTCCACGTCCAGAAATGCCATTCCTTGCTGAGCATTACGAGCCGTGGGAAAATCAACGCCATCTTGTCCGTCCGGGGATGACAGGTCTTTGGCAGCTGAGTCCGCACCGACAAGGGGCAATCCGAGACGGCATCCCTATTGATTTGGAGTACATCGAGAATCTATCTTTCTGGAACGATTTCAAAATACTCCTCCGGACCTTCAAAGTCTTTTGGGATAACAACACCTATTAAATGCCCTTAACCTTTCAGGATCTCCCTAAAATCCTCCGATGTAGTTTTCGACTAAAATGCCCGCGGTGCGGCGAAGGCGCGCTGTTTCAAACATTTTTCAAAATGTCCGCTTGCTGTTCACAGTGCGATTTGAAGTTTGAGCGGGAATCGGGGTACTTTATCGGCGCGATGTACCTTAATTATGGGGCAACCGTCCTCATCGCCTTTCCAAGTTATTTTCTCGTTGAAATGGTCACGCCTGTCCCCTTCCTGGTTAATTTAAGTGTGTGGGCACTTTTTTCCGCGATCTTCCCCGTTTTTTTCTATCGTTATTCAAAGAGTTTGTGGTTGAACTTTGATTATGCTTTTTCTTCTTAGAATCAAACATAACCATTTTATCGCGTGAAAATTTGTCCACGAGTATAGGAACCGGCATCGGATGCCAGGAACGTGAGTACCCGTGCGACACCTGCCGGATCACCGAGTGAATTGCGGGCGTTAGCAACTGCAGCATCTGGATCTTGTCCATCGCGCTTTGCTGATTCTGCAATCTGTCCGAGTTTAAGCGGTGTGGCAAGTCCCCCCGGGCAGATCGTGTGCATGCGGATACCCATTGAAGCAACTTGATTTTCCACCGTCATTACAAGTCCGTTGACCCCCCCTTTACTGGAGGCATAAGCAACCGAAGAACTTCCACCCCGGACCCCGGCTCCTGAAGCGATACATAGGATCACACCGCCGCTACCTTTTTGCATTATCGGAACAGCGTGCTTGAGTGCGTAAAAGGTTCCTTTGAGGTTAACATCAATAACCGAATCAAAAGTCGCAGCCTGAAAATCATCAATACGAACACTCGGACCCCGCAGAACACCTGCAGAGGTTACCAAGGTATCAACCCGACCGAACTCTGTATCGGCGGTTTCCATCAAATCCGCTACTTCAGTTTCGACGGTAACATCGGTACGTTGAAACTTCGCTGTACCACCCGCCTCCACAATTGTGCTTAGCGTTTTTTGAGCGTCCTCTTCGTTGATATCGCCGAAAACGACTGTTGCCCCTGCTTTAGCATATTCAATCGCCGTTGCCGCACCAATACCTGTAGATCCACCAGTAATCACAGCTACTTTATTATCAAGTCGAACATCCATATCGTTTATCTCCTTACAAATAGTCGGAACGATCTTTTATTGTAAATCGTAGGAAAGATTATAGGCGGGATGTGTTGATAGTTCAAGTGTTTTTGTCTTGACGCAACGGGAGACACAAGCAGAATGTGCCGTGTTAGATAGGAAGCCGTTGGGACATCTAACTTTTAAACTGGAAACGGTAAGGAATACGGAGACGCTGACTGATAACCATTTTGCCCCGTTTCGCTGGCACGAATCGGGACGCTTTGAGTGCTTTAATTGCCGCTTCTTCACATCCTAATCCACTAATCTTAACCACTTTGACAACTTTAATATTTCTTGCTATGCCGTCTGTTCCTATTGTTGCTTCAAGCACAACGAGTCCCTGTTTGTGGGAAAGGCGAGCAGATTCCGGATATATTGGATCGACTTTTCGGAAGAATCGGGCGTTTTGTGTCGGTTCGTCCGGCAGTGCCGAAACTGATGGAAGTTCAGAGGCATCTGCAGTCGCGACAACAGTTGACGGTGATGCCCACTCTGGGCGTGGTACCTGTTTCGGAGTTGAGCGTACTGATTCTGAACCGCGCTCCACTGATCCGGATGATAAGCTGCGTTGAAAGACTTTCTTGCCTTCTATTCCAATTTCTGTTGGAGTTGTCTGATAAATGGTCGAAATCGGAAGCGTATCAACGATGAATTGCGTCTGGTTTTGTAGCGTGTGTGGAACTTCTGCAATCGTTTGGATGCGTTGTGGCTCCGAGCGAACGATATCTGGCTGTGTTAATGCAGGCAGTTTGAGCCGGCGTGGCTCGATTATGGGTTTCGTCCGCTGGAGTGAAACAAATTCGGCAACAATCGCATCGCCGTGTTTATCCACTGTGCCAATGATAGTTAGGGAGGCAATTGCAAGGCCTATCAAGTGGACGCAAATAGATAAACATACCGACTTGTTCAGAAATTGGACAGCCTTGTTCATGATTTAAACACCTATTGACCGACTTGTATCGGGGAGCGTTGCTCAACACGGCGATGGTGTATACTTTACAGCTCTGTTTCTACAAATATAGTAAATCCTAAAAATAAGTGCACACGCTATAAACACAAATACCCTTCCGCCGCTAGCGAGGTGTTTTTGCTTGGGTGTGTCCCATAGTAACCTCGCCTTCCCGTTGGGTATCGTTAATTCTGGGCTTTACTATAAAATGAATATCTACAAAGGATATAGCAAAATCCATGCCAATCTTAGTACTGTGTGGAGGTCACAAAAAACTTGCAATTTTCTCATATTTGTTGTAAAATTTTAGGATAGATGGTTGAATTCATCGTGACTGGCAATTTCAGAATTAACGAGGAGGGATAATACCCATGGAAGTGAGAATTGAATACTGCACCGCCTGAAACTACCAACCACGGGCAGCCAGTTTGGCAGATGCCTTAAAACAAAAGTATGGTGCAGCGATTAAATCAGTCGATCTGATCCCCGGTAGTGGGGGCGCTTTTGAAGTCTCATTAAACGGAACACTACTCTATTCAAAGTTAGAAACCGGGCAGTTTCCGACGACAGAGCAGATAACAACCGCAATGGATGCCGCGGCATAACCAGCGTCTTTAGAAGGCGGAGGTCGTTATAGTTCGCAAGCCTATAGAGGCTTGCCGGACAATACCTCCGTCTTTTTATTATTCTATGGCAACAATGGAAATCTTCCACCGCTCTGCTTGTCGGATGAGTACATCGGCATCCATAACGAAAGTTCGCCGCGCTTCTACCGCTAACACGCTTGCTCTAACTTGATGCAACACCTCAAGCGTTTGCATTCCCACTGTCGGCACGTCAATACGGAAATCGTGATTCTCAGCGGACGCTTTCGCAACAACTACTCCCTGCCTTCCTAAGTTGCCTCCCCTCTGAATAGTCGCATTTGTCCCTTCAATCGCTTCCATAGCGAGTACGATCTGATTTTTAACAACAACTGTTTGCCCGATATCCATGTTTGCTATCTGGCGGGCGATACTAATACCGAGTTCAATATCTGTCCATTGGTTCGCGGTAGGTTGTCGAGTTGTTAAAACGCTTGGTTCTGGGAGAAGATGTTGAAGGTACTGATCTTGGGTAAGGATGGTAAGTCCGGCAGATTCAAGATAGTTAAGTGCAGCGTTGACAATTACGGAAGGTTTTTCACGTCGGTTTTGTACGAGAATTTTAATGGTGGTCGTATCAATTTGAAAGGGGCGAAGGAGAATATTTTTTTCGACTTTTCCGATGATCACAACCTCTTTTACACCGGAATTAAGAAGCGTTTTGGCGATCTTTTGAATCTGGCCCACCCCAAAGGTGTGAAGTTCGCATGTGATTCCAGCAAAGCGTTGTGCGTCAGATTTTGTGATTTGAATGATAACAGGTTCTCGTTTATGGGCAACAGCGGCATGTGCTAATAGTACCGGCAACTCACCTGCACCTGCAATGATACCCAATTTTTCCACCGCTTTTGCTCCTCGTATCGTTTTAACGCTTGCAAAGCCGAAGGCTAACCACTCGGAGCGCGGTTGGGTTGACTAAAACCTATACCACGTTTGGAGGTTTCTATAAATTTAAGTAAATATTCGACTTCCGGAGTTGCTTCAAGTGTTTCTCTTACTTTGGTGACGGCATGCTTGAGCGGAAGTCCTGACCGGAACAAGATGCGGAACGCTTTCTTTAACGCCGCAAGTGTCTCAGGTGTGAGTTGGGATAATGGGTTAATCCGAGATGTTCGGATACCGATACGGTTGAGATCCCGAACGCGTGCCGGTTGCCCAGCAGAGAGAGCGAAAGGTGGGATGTCCTGCACAATCTTTGAGAAACCGCCTGCCATTGCCATCTTACCCACGCGCACGTATTGATGCAGGGCCGCATGCGCACCTAACCGAACGTCGTCTTCAATCACAACATGTCCCGCAAGCGAAACGAAGTTTGCCATGATTATTCTGTTGCCGATGATGGTGTCGTGCGCAAGGTTCACCCAATTCATCAGTAAATTGTTGTCGCCAACGATAGTTGCCTCCTCTTCAAAAGATGACCGGGAAATAGAGACGTACTCGCGTAGTGTATTGCGGTTCCCAATTTTCACATAACTCCGCCAACCCCCGTACTTCAAGTCTTTAGATTCGTTGCCAATGGTGGCACCGAAGAAAATTTTGCATTCTTCGCCGATAGTTGTCCACTTTTCAATCTGGACGTGTGGACCAATCACGGTGCCGCGCCCTATATGAACATCTTCGCCGATAAGACTGTACGGGCCAATCTTAACCCCTTCTTCCAACGTTGCTTTTGGAGAGATGATAGCCGTCGGGTGAATGTTGGTTTCTAACACAGATGCCCCTCCGTTTAATAGTTATCAGCAGTCAGTCGGATTTTTTACTCCGTAAAAAATCCTTTCAGTTATCAGTTAAAGAAAGGTTTATGGCAGTTGCAAACGATTGTCCCCGCTACATGTCTTAACTGACAACTGATAACCATAAATCAGACAGATGCCAATACAATTGACAGTTCTGCCTCTGTAGCGAGTTCGTCTTCTACATAAACGCGTCCTTCGATGCGGGCAAGCCTGCTCCGCAGTTGTGCGACTTCTATTTCCAGTCGGAGTTGGTCCCCTGGAACAACAGCGCGTCGGAATGTCGCCTTGTTGATCGAACGGAAGTAGCCAAGTTCACCTTCTTTGCCGATGTCCCGAAGTACAAGCCACGCAGCGAGTTGTGCAAGCGCTTCAATCTGCAGTACACCCGGCATCACAGGACGCGTCGGAAAATGTCCCTCAAAAATTGGTTCGTTATAAGTCACGTTCTTGATGCCAACGGCGCGCTTTTTACTTTCATATTCAATAACTCTATCAACCATGCACATTGGATGTCGGTGCGGCAACACTTCATAGATATCCATTACCTCTATAGGTTCTTGAGCAGGTGCCTGTTGAAGGTGACCCGCCTCGGCGAGGGCTCGTACAAATTCTGCATGGAACATGTGTCCGGTTCGCATCGCGAGAACGTGTGCCTTCGGCAAGTGTCCAGCCAAATAGAGATCGCCAATCAAATCAAGGATTTTGTGTCGAACAAATTCGTCTTCAAACCGGAGCGGTGTGCTGGATTCACCTTCGGGATTGATAACAACGACATTATCGTAACTTGCCCCTTTCCCAATACCGAGTGCCTGCAGTGCTTCAATTTCATTTTCAAAACAGAAACTTCGCGCTGGCGCGATGTCGTGAGTATATGATTCTGGGGTTATTTTGAATGTCGCTGTTTGGGATTTCGTTTGCGGGTGCGCATAAACAAATGTCACCTCTAACGCGTCGGCAGGCAGTAATACGAGCTGCCTATCCCCTACAGAAAGCGCGAACGGCTTTGTGACTTCAATAAACTTCCGTGGTACATCTTGCGAGGCGAGTCCTACGCCTTGAATATTTTCGATGTATGGTACCGCGCTCCCATCAAGTCCAGGGGGCTCCGATGCGTCAAGTTCCACTGTCGCGTTGTCAACACCGAGACCACCGAGTGCTGAGAGGATGTGTTCGACGCTGCTAATCGTTGTATCACCACTACGTAAGCTAGTACATCGTGGCAGAAGGTCTGCCCAGTTTTCTTGGCATACTTTTACTTCTGGTGCCCCCGCAATATCCACACGTCGAAAGACGATACCGGAATTTGCGGGTGCTGGTTTCAAGGTTAATGTAACAGGCTCCCCTAACATTAACCCTGTTCCTGTCATTGTTATTTCGTTTTGAAGTGTTTGCTGTGAATCAGCTTTTGCCATTCGCTTTTATCACTTTCTATTTAGTAATTATCATGCTTCATTGTGAGAGTTAAGAGATTTTCTGTAACAATCTACTTGGGTCTTGGAGTATTCCAGGAAGGGAGATTGTTACATATCTGCTCTCTAACTGATAACTGTTGACTGATAACCGACAACTATTTAGAGGCACGCCGCATTTTTCGCACCATTCTATTATGCTCTGAAAGCGTCTTTGAAAAATGGTGCTTCCCGTCTCCTATTGCTACGAAATAGAGATAGTCTGTCTTTTCAGGGCGCAGCGCAGCTACAATTGAATCAATACCCGGATTCGCAATAGGACCAGGTGGTAACCCCTTATGTTTATATGTATTGTAAGGCGAGTCAACGCGTAGATCCGCTTTTGTTAAAAGTCTTTCTGGGTTCCCTAAAGCGTAAAGCACCGTTGGGTCTGCCTGAAGTTTCCATTTTCGTGTGAGTCGGTTATGAAAGACACTTGAAATACGGGGACGTTCCTGTCCAAATTGTGCTTCTTTTTCAATGACAGAAGCCAATGTTAGGATTTCGTGACGGGTACGTCCTAAATTTTTTGCCTCCTCATCAAACTGTCCTGTCCATCGCTGTCTAAATTCGTCAAGCATCATCTCAACGATCTTCTCTGCTGTTGTGCCTTTTGCGAACTTATATGTATTCGGAAAGAGATAGCCCTCCACAGTCTTGTCTGCCAGTCCATATCGTTCCAACAAACGCGGCGATGCGGCGGCCTTCCGAAATGCCTCGGCTGTGCCGAAACCACTCCTTTCCCAAAGTTCAGCGATGGCGGATGCCGTTAAACCCTCTGGCACTGTCCAACTGATCAGCGTAACCTGCCCCTTTTCAAATTCAGCAAGTAAATCCCACAGTGCCATATTTTGCCGCAACACATAGGTCCCGGCTTGTAGGCGTTTACCAGTTCCTCTATATCGGACAACTATACGAAAGGCGTGTTCGCTGCGTATTAACTTTTGTTCAACTAATCGCTTTGCTATTGCCCGCGAACTGCTTCCTGTTAACACATCGAAATTAACGATCTCTTCTGACGATGTAGGTGGTAACATCAAGAACACCGCAATCAACAAGGCAATGAGGCAGACAGCACCAAAACAACAGAGTGCCAGTATAACTATCTTAATCTTTGATATTTTCGAGAGAGAAGTATCTTGAGGACTTGGTGATTGAACAGATGGAGAAAGTCCGTGTGGACTTTCCAAGGACCCTTCTACTCCCGATTCTTTTTCTGCAGACCTCATAATAATTGCTGGAGGCTATTCTATAACACCTTAGCAGGTCCTAACGGAAAATCAGGAAGGCTTTGTCGGTGTTGTAGGATTAATCTCCTGATCGCTATTCAAATAGTCTTTGAGAATAAGGACCGCTGCTACCTCATCAATAAGCTCTTTCTGTGCTTTTGTGTCTTTGTTAAGTTCGCGCAGGATATCCTCTGCTTCAGCAGTTGTAAAACGTTCATCCTGAAATTCAATCGGAATGTCAATTACATGCTCCAAGCGTTTTGCAAACTTCTGAACCTTCTCCGCTTGGGCACCGATAGAGCCATCAAGAGAGATAGGCAAGCCGATGACGACACGTTCCACCTTGTGGATGGAAACGAGATCCGAAATAGCAATTAAATCAACTTTCCGATTTTTTCGGGTTAGTGTACACAACGGATGTGCCGCAACGCCGAGCGCATCGCTCAGTGCCACACCAATGCGTGTATCACTAACATCTAATCCGAGTAAAATTGCCATAACTGACCTCTTTGTATTACTTGTTAGCATTTATGGTAAATCCTATAAACAAGTAGACATAAAATTTCCTGTCTCGCTGGCGAGGTTTCCTAACCTCGCCAATGCTAAGTCTAATTAATTTTGAAATCTACTATAGTTGTCAAATTAGAGGACGCTTTTTCTTACTGAACGCCAACAACCATCCCAGTGATACGAATATACAGAAATTAGAAGCGACCTGAACGCAAAATAGAAATTACCAATCCGAATCCAAAGAATGTTGCCGTCAGGTAGCCCATGATACCAAGAAAGAACTTCCATTCCCAGATTTCAGCAACTTGTAGGATGATTGATGAACCTACAATCAGTGAAGCAATGATGAGGCTAAACGCAATCCGATTGATGACCCGATCAAACGCCTTAATCACTGCTTCAAGGCTCAGATGCTCAAGCTCAAATTTGAGAGAACCACGCTGTAATTTTTGCAGAATACGATGCAGTTGAAGAGGCGTGTCACGGACCAGTTCCGTGAAATCTTCTATAGAGTCTGCTATCTCTCGTTCCCACCGTTTACTTCCAAAATTTTGGACGAGAAATTGCTCAATATACGGTTGGCTGAATTTCAATATATCGAAATCAGGGTGTAGTTTCATCACAACCGATTCGACTGTCGCAACAGTCTTGCCAAGCATTAAGAAGGCTGGCGGTACATGAATTTGATGACGCAGCGAGGCGTTAAAGACTTCATGAATTACCTCTCCGAGACGAAGTCGACTCGGGGGCATATTGAAATAACGCTCCAAAAAATCGCTCATTTCTAACTTTAACGCTGCGATGTCTGTTCCGTCTCCCAAAATACCCATTCGAATGTAACTTCTAACAACCGCATCTACATCTTTGGTTAACACGGCACTCAACCAATGGCAGATATGTCGCAACATATCATTGCTTATCCTACCCACCATGCCGAAATCTACTAACCCGATCTGACCGTTTTCTAAAACGAAAATATTCCCTGGATGCGGATCGGCATGGAAAAATCCATCGTTCAGCACTTGTGTGTAGAACATTTCTACGAACGTTTCAGCCAGGTCCGCTCGATCAAACCCCATTTCGTCCAATTGGTCGATCGCATTGATTGGTACACCATCAATCCGTTCTAAAGTCAAAACACGGCGATTCGTAAATTCCCAATAGACCTTGGGGATTTTCACTTTCGGTGATGCCGCGAACCTCTGGTGGAAAGCATCTGTATTCGCGGCTTCAATTGTAAAATCAATCTCTTTCCGAATCGAACGCGAGAACTCGCGGACGAGCTCCGTCGGTTTGAAAAGATGCATTTCTGGGTCTCGATTTTCAAGCCGTTCTGCTAACTCCATCAATAGGTTAAGATCCGTCTGGATGATCCGTGCCACACGTGGGCGTTGGACTTTAACGGCTACCGGTTCACCTGTCTCTAACGTTGCTGCATGCACTTGGGCAATTGAAGCCGCCGCAAACGGTTGCTGTTCGTATGTTAAAAAGACTTTCTCAAGCGGCAATTTAAATTCATGTTCAATAGTGGTGCGAACCTCTGAGAAATCAAACGGTTGAGCATGCCGTTGCAATTTCTGGAATTCGGTACTCCATGCCAGGGCTTCTTCTTGTCCAACGAGTTCAGAGAGAATGTCCACTCGGGTGCTGAGAACTTGTCCTAATTTAACGAACGTTGGCCCCAACTCTTCAAACGCAAGCCGCAAACGCTCTGGAACAGATAGGAGCGTCCCTGAAATATTTTCGTCTGAATCCTTTTTTGCGTTTCGGAAATCCCACCATCTCGATTTCGGGGACAGCGTATCTTCTCTCACTTTCCGCGTGAACACACTTTTAAGTCTGAAACGGTTTGTCCGTCCCCGTTGAAAAATTTGAGAGATGATATGTCCGAAACCGTGCCTCGCGAAGATGCTAACAATCTCAGGCAGACGTTTGGCACTTTTGAGTTTACGATTCAGATTCAGGATGCGCATGAGATTTTCGTCTCTTTATAAGTCTGGCAATATCGCTCTTAAAATTTTACACGAAAAATTATGTAGAGTCAAGAAAAATCTCATGGATCCAAACATTGTGTACAGAAACTTGATAAATTGCCATAACACTGGTATAATTTTACTATGGGAAAAAGAAGAGAGATTGCAAGCGGTGTTGAGAACTGAGGTCAATTTCTCTTTTGCGTTGACAGAGAGATTGCTTACACCGTATTGTGTACAGAACAGGAAATCAAATGTTTAAACATCAACTTTATTATGGCGATAACCTTGAAATTCTTCAGAGGTATGTTCCTGATGCGAGTGTCAACCTGATTTACATTGATCCGCCGTTTAACACCGGAAAACGCCAACAGCGTACGGAGATCCAAGTTGAACAGGATACCGTTGGTGATCGGGTTGGCTTCCAAGGGCGGACTTATCGAACTCACAAAGGCGAGACCACACATTACACCGACAAGTTTGACAGTTCAGATGTCTATTTACAGTTTTTGCGACCCCGTTTTGAAGAGGCATATCGCGCACTACATCCACACGGGAGCTTCTTCCTCCATATTGATTACCGTGAGGTGCATTATTGTAAAGTCATGCTTGATGAGATTTTCGGACGAGAGGCTTTTATCAATGAGATTATCTGGGCTTACGATTACGGTGGGCGGTCCAAATCACGCTGGCCCGCTAAGCACGATAATATCTTATGGTATGCCAAAACACCAGAGCATTACACCTTCAATTTCGATGAAATGGATAGAATTCCGTATATGGCACCAGGGTTGGTCGGCAAAGCGAAGGCCGCACGCGGCAAAACACCGACTGATGTTTGGTGGCATACGATTGTCAGCACCAATGGCAGTGAGAAAACCGGTTATCCAACGCAAAAGCCTCTTGGGATCCTTAATCGTATCGTCAAAGTGCATTCGGTACCCGGTGATACCCTTTTAGACTTTTTTGCCGGCAGCGGCACATTCGGTGAGGCCGCAGCACGCCACGACCGCTCCTCAATTTTAATTGATAATAATATTCCCGCAATCAGACAAATCATGAATAGATTGGCACTTTATGACGTTGAACTCGTAAATGCTGATTATGAAGCATTGCGTCCACATAAAATAAAGTAACGGTATTGGTCCTCTCATTCTCTGCTAAAAAGTAGAACTTGTTTCTTTAACTATCTTTTTATACATTGGTGTTTCTAATAAGAGTGAGTGCTACGTTATGGCGGTAGGCGCGGACGAAAGCTAAATCTTTTCAGGGATAGAAGTTTCTCCTTGATTTAGATTGAAAAGCTCGATATAATGAGCGTATGGAGGCGTGAATCATGAAAAAACTTAAGGAGATTTCAGAAC
>CAZGAW010000025.1:0-45197 GCA_964523645.1 uncultured bacterium
GTTTTCAATTGTGCGCGTTCCGCTTGAATGAAAGCGGCTAACTGTTTCTGAAAATCCTCAAAAGGCACGTTCATATCTGGTACATAGCGATTGAGTTGTTTTTCGATGTCTCTGGTTTCCATTTCCCCTCGCCTCCAATGTATCAGAGCGATCCAATTGTTGCAGAGTCCTCTTGAAATTACGAAGTGAGTGAACGTTTTCGATTAAGCCTAAATTATACGCTAAACGCCGAAAAAAAACAAGCGCGTTTTTTGATGCCTCAACGTGAGTTCGATACTACACATCAGAACAAGTGTAGATGGAATTAAGTGGTAAAGGAGGATGCCCTATATAGATAGTTTATACGGAGCGTGAGAACTTTGGGTTTCACTTGTGTTTGGGAGATTTAAGGTTCTTGATTACACTGCTTTTTTCTTGACACACTTTTCAAACCTTGATAATATACGCGGGAAGGAGACCTAAAAATGAGCGATACCAAGTATCGGGTAGCTATCATCGGTTGTGGACGGATGGGGCAAAATTATGCAGAAGCGTACACTACCTATCCCGACACAGAAATCATCGCGATCGTTGATGCCAATGCACAACGGCGAAATGTCCTCGGGGCTCGCTTTAATGTTGCTGCGCTTTATCCAGATGTGGAAACCCTATTATTAAAGGATATTGTACCAGATATCGCTGTGGTTGTCACACCTACGAAATACATGAAAGATGTGGTGATTGCATGTGCCGAAGCGGGTGTTAAGGGTATCTCTACCGAGAAACCGATCGCTGGGTGTCTACAAGATGCGGATGCAATGGTTGACGCATGTGCTGCACGCGGCGTGATATTTGCTGGCGGCAACCTGCAGCGCGCCATGAATGAGGTTCAGGAGGTGGCATCTCGGCTCCACAACGGCGAGTTTGGGGAAATCACGGGAGCAAGCGTTCACGGATTCGGCGGCGAAATCTCTGGTGGCGGATGCCAACATATCTCTGTACTACGCTTGTTCACCAATGCTGAAGTTGAAGAAATTATCGCGTGGGGAAGCCCTGCTGAAGCATTAGCGGCAGAAACCGATGAAGGTCTCATCATCAACGGACGTTTTCATCTTACGAATGGGTTGGAGTGCGGTGTCTTCGGCACACCTACCTCATGTCGCGGCGTAGATGTTTGGACGGACGAATGCCTCATCCGATGGGATTGGAATCCACCTGAAATTTTCAAAGGCTACGACCAACACGGGACTCGCGTCCGAATGGATCCCAACTACACGCCGTATCCGTGGCGTGAATTCGGTTACCTCACGGGTTCCATTCGTTCCTTCTTAGCAGCTGTTGATGGTAACGGACACCCGTGGATTACAGGTGTCGATCTCCGACAGGCACTGGAAGTCGCTATTGCTGCGAAACTCTCTGCAACCCGAAACAGTGTACCTATCAAACTACCACTTGACGACAGGTCTTTAACACTCTACCCACGTCCCTATCGATGGCTCGGAGGGGACGCGACCGGTAAATCCCAGAGTGTCACCGAAGCAGCGGGAAATCAATAGAATCAGATTAATTCATAACAAAGTCTGGCTTTAGAGAAGGAGGGACCAACAGTGAACGAAGATCAGAAATACCTATTCGATTTGACCGGATACCTCATCATTGAGGACGCTTTAACGGCAGAAGAGGTCGCTCAGTGTAACACCGCTATTGATCATCACATTGAGGGGCTCAGGGAACGCGACACCTCTTTGGCAGGCGGTTCAGCCGCACTCGCTGGCACGGCACATCGCATGGATATGGGTGGTATGCTGGCATGGGAGAAACCTTGGTGCGAACCCTTCCGAAATTTGCTCGTCCATCCCAAAATTAAGCCGAGCCTTGAAGAGATTTTAGGTAAGCAATACCGACTCGACCACGGTCCTGGATTAATCGCTATGGAAGCAGGCACGGAAGGTGGCACTTTACACGGCGGCGGAATTGAACGTCCGAATTTCTCCGAAGCCTACTTCTTCAAATACGGACGTATATATACAGGTCTGACTGTTGTTGAATATATGCTCGCTGATGAGGGACCCGGCGATGGCGGCTTGGCAATCGTTCCTGGCAGTCATAAGGCGAATCTTCCGTGTCCGAGCAGCATGAAACGGTACGAGCAATATCAGAATCAGGTGCTCGAAGTCAATGCGAAGGCTGGCGATGCCGTGATTTTCACCGAAACACTGACGCACGGCACCCTTCCATGGAACGGTCGTCATCAACGCCGTGCTTTGCTCTACAAGTTCAGTCCTGGATTCCAATCTTACGGCACGGGTGCACACCAGGTTACGTATCCTGATTACATTGAGGACATGTCTCCTGAGCAGCGAGAAGTCATGGAAGCCCCGCACATCCGACGCTAAGTTGAAGGAGAAAACGATGTCAAAACTACGAGTCGCTGTTATCGGCTGCGGCGGCAGAGGTCGCGGTCACATGAAAATCCTTTCAGAATTTGACGACACTGACCTCGTCGCTGTTTGTGATCCCGTTGAAGCAGCACGGAACACCGCTGCGGACCTGTTTAACGTCCCAGCACAGTACGAAAGTATTGAGGCGTTGTTGGATAACGAAGCCTTAGACGCTATCTTCGTCGCTACGCCTGCGCACCTGAACGGTGAGGCGGCACTTCCGTGTTTTGAACGCGGTGTTCATACGCTTTTGGAAAAACCGCCAGGTATGAGTGTTGCAGAAACAATCGCCTTGCGCAGTGCTGCAAAACGGACGGGTGCAAAAGGGATGGTAGGTTGGAACCGTCGTTTTCATCCGATCATTGTTGAAGCGAAACGCCAAGTTGCTGCACGCGGTCCTGTGACACAAATCGTCGGTGAATTCCATAAAAGTATCACCCGATTGGCACAAGGCGGTAGATTCCCAGAGCATCTGATGGACAATATGTTTCTGGAGACACCGATCCACGCCCTTGATACGATCCGCGCTGTCGCTGAAGCCGATGTCCAAGAAGTCCATAGTGTCGTCCAGCGGACAATCTCAGATTACAAAGATGTTCACGCCGCGCTCATTCTGTTTGACAACGGTTGTGTCGCCCAACACATCGCCAACTATACTACAGATGCACGCCTTGAACGCTACGAGATTCACGGCAGAAACATTTCCGCTTATCTTGAAGGGGTCTCCCGTGGAACCGTTTTCTGCGACGGTACACAGCACGAAATTACCGAGGCAGGCACCGGTGGTACTGTTGAGCAGAATAGGTATTTCTTGGATTGTGTCAAATCCGATACGCCGGTTTCGTTCCCTGCTGCTAACCTCGACGAGGCTGTTAAAACCATGCAACTCGCTGAGGCAATCCTCAATGGGTTACGCTAATCAATTTGTAGGAATATGACAATGGCAACATTAGATGAACGTTTTGAAGCCTATAAAACCGATGGTTTCACAATCTTTGAGAAGGTTTTTGACGAACCGCAAATGCAAAGTTGGCGAGAGAAACACACCGAGCTCTCCGCAGCCAACGATGGACAAACATGGTTTGGAAACACGCTTGAACTTGCCCCCGAACTGATGTGGCCCGCTGTTGCGCACCCTACAATCCTTGCGTTTATAGAAAGAGTAATGGGGCCTTTTGTGCAGTTAGACAATCTCACGCTTGCGGCGTTTCCTTCAATTGAAAAGGAAAAAGCGGAGGGCAGAGTCTCTGGATGGCACCGCGATCGTTGGGCACACGTTCCTTATACCGATGCGTATCACCGCCCGAACGCCATTAACGCGATATCCTATTTGCAGGACTTGACGCATGCCTACGGACCCTTGCGCGTCATTGTCGGTTCGCATCGAAAACCGATTACCATGGAAGATTCGCAACGTGGCGTACCGCACCCTGACGAAACACTGATCCACATGGGAGCTGGCGATGTGGTCATTACGCATAACGGACTCATTCACTCCGGGACGCCGAATACCTCTGGAAATTTACGCTATTTCTTCAGCATCTATTACAACCTGACATGGCTGAAACACACCGATCACCACACGGGACCCCATACCCAAAAGTTGTTGGAAGCCGCAAAAGCCGCCAATAATCATCAACACATGCGGCTCCTCGGTGTGGACGAACAACTCCAACCTCGATGCAATTCCGGCTTCCTCCAATCTGACGAAGAGCGTTGGGAAGAATGGGCAACCGCTGACCGGGACGCAATTAAGGAGGCATAACTGATGGCAAATCCGAGTGTAGTGCCACCAACGCTCAATGTCGAACTGGATCACCAACTGCAACAGGAAGTCAACTTCTTTGTCAATTGGGGGTATCTCGTTGTTGAGAACGCTGCAACACCGGAACAGATTGCGTCGCTACGCGAGGCACTTGATGAAAGTTATGAGCGCAACAACAAAAGCCAATTCATTGGTGAATTGTTAGAAGAGGACGATCGGTTCGCATTTCTGCTGGACAATCCACCCGTTCTCAAACGGATGGAAGCCATATTAGGCACTTGTGTCCAGCTCCACAGCGCGACGGCACGCATTACTGAACCCGGAACACCCGATCAGCATTGGCACCGTGATGGTCCCTGGCCCGTCGCGCCGAACGGGACGCCTTATGGAAGCCTTCCTGCACAGATTAACTGCGGCTATTATCTCGACGAAGTCACCGATGAAAACGGTCCCACGGTTATCCAACCCGGTAGCCATAGGGCACCCTTCCGTCCGCCGCCGACTCCTGTTGAGTTGCCTGATGAAAAACGGGTGCTTGTCTCCCCAGGGCAAGCGGTTATGTTCGATGGATGGACGTGGCATCGCGGTGCTGCCAACACCTCTTCACAACGTCGGCGCGTCTGTTTGATGTGCTACCAGAACGCGTGGATGAAATCCCGTGAACCTTTTGATGGTCCCCGCGTCACAAAACTCCGAGAAGCGGGTACACCGCAGCAGCAACTCTTGCTCGGGGCAATTCCGAAATGGTGAGGAATAGTAATCGGCTGTCAGGTCGTTTTTCTCCGAAAAACTATCAGTTGTCAGCAGGAGAGGCTTGTTAAACGAAAACCTCTGCACCGAAAGCCGACAGCCAATAAAAGGAAATCCATAAATGAATCTTGCTTATATTGTTATTGATACACTCCGCTACGACTACATCGGGGCAAACGGAAACGATTGGATAGAAACACCCAATATTGATCGGTTTGCTTCCGAAGCAATGGCGTTCGACTACGCCTTCTGCGCCAGTTTTCCGACGATCCCATACCGCACGGATGTTATCACTGGGCAATACGGCGCGCCTATCCACCCGTGGAAACCGCTTCGCCACGAACGCCAAACTTTGCCGTGGACACTCGCCGAGAAAGGCTATGCGACACAACTTATTCACGATACACCGCACCTCGTCAACGGCGGGCATAACTTCGACTGGCCCTTCCACGCATGGACGTTCGTTCGCGGTGCGGAAGTAGACAGAGATTGGATCACCGACACCGTCGTCTGGCCCGACAACTGGACGCGCCAACCGCTCTTTGATTGTATTGATGACAAAGCTGCTGAATCGGGCATGCTCCGCAGCTACGCACGCGCAAACAGAAACCGCAAGAAACCTGAAGATTGGAACTGTGCCAAACTCTTCAACACCGCTGCGCAATTCCTCAAAGACAATGCGAAGCGAGACAATTTCTTCCTTTGGGTGGACTGCTTCGATCCGCACGAACCTTGGGACGCACCCCTTGCGTTCATGAAAAAATACGATACGCGTCCGGGGTACGATGGACGCGTTGACCCGCGCAGCCTCGGTGCCAGGGGGAATGCGAAACTCTCAGATGAAGCGAAACAGCACATCAAAGCCCAATACGCCGCTAAAACGACATGGATGGATCACTGCTTCGGGCAATTCCTTGATGCACTTGAATCCACTGGACTTGACAAGAACACCGCTGTTATCTTTACCGCTGACCACGGCACAAATGTCGGTGAACGCGGTAGGTTTGGCAAAGGGCAACCCGTCCGTCAGCAGGAGGCGCATGTCCCACTCTTTATTCGGCTTCCCGATGGCGATACAGGCAGAAGCAACGTCATCGTCCAACCGCAAGACTTCTTCCCGACAATCCTTAATATCTTAGGCGAAGCGCGTCCCGACGGTATTGAGGGACACGACATCTTAACGCCTGCACGCAACGGAGAAACCGGTGAAAGGCAACTCGCGCTCTCAGGTGGGAGCATTGAGCGGTGGCAGAACAGTACAGAGAACCCGAATCTCAATCTCTTCACCATCTTTGATCGGGAGTGGAGTTTAGAGGTCGGCACGAAACCAGAAAATTCGAGACTCGTCCGACTCGGCGAATTGGACGATGTTACCAGCGAACACCCCACTGTTGTTGCCGAACTGCACGCCGCTGCTGTTGATGAAATCGAACGCCGCGGCACCGATCCCGCGCTCATGAAATGGCTCCGTAGCGGTGGCGAGGAGGCTTTCCCTGCCGATGCTAATTACTGGGACGGTTTTCCCGGACCCGCAGGCTACCGCCCTTACTTCGGAAAGCTCTATACGGGGGAATAATGGCGGTCAGAGGTCAGCCATCAGCAGTCAGAGGAATAGCAGTCAGCAGTCAGCGGTCGGCAGTCAGTTAAGAGTTGGGAATCGGAATTCCCTCCTGCAAGATTGGCGGTCAGCCTGTCTGCATATTTTGATAATTCGCTATAAATAGCCGAATTTTGACAGATATGGACTTGACAAGGGCGATGGATACTGATAATATATCAGTAGTGTTCCTCAGCCCTTTCTATAAAAGAAATCCCGTATAAGGAAATTGATAATGCGAGAGTCAAATTTAAAACAGCAGGCAGTGATGTTAATCGAGCGACTTCCGACCGAGAAACTCAGAGCCGCTATCGATTATATGAACTATCTCTACGATAAGGAGGCATGGGAAGCAACGTACGAATTGGCAAGCGATCCCGAAATTGTTAAAAGCCTGGAACAGGCTGAAGCCGATGTGAAAGCCGGTAGACTTAAAAATTGGGATAATGTTAAACGCGGTGTTTGAAATTCAATTCACCGGTAGGGCATAAACGGATTACAACGGTCTTGATACCAATATGGAACGCCGGGTCAATGAGGCAATTGAGCGGTTAATCCAGAATCCCTTTTTTCGACCCAATGTCGTCAAACTCAAGGGCTCTCACATTGGACAGTATCGTTATCGTGTTGGAAGTTATAGGATAATCTATGAAGTAGACTCACAAAATCAAAAATGTATTGTCCTGAGTATTTCCACGCGAGGAAAAGCGTATAACCCGTAATTCAGAACTATGCGATTATTTGAATCCTTAAAGGTGATTTCTCACAAAGGAGATAGATCATGCCACGCACATATAAAGCCTGTCTTATCGGATGCGGACGGATGGGCGCGACCATCGACGACGAAGTCGCAGGCAGACCCGATAGTTTTATTTGGCAACCCTTCTCACACGCCGCAGCCGCTGTTGCATGTGAGCGAACGGATCTTGTTGCTGTTTCCGATGTTTTCGCCGAGAAAGCCGATTCCATCAGGCAACGCTACGGTGCCGAACGCGCCTATACAGATTATCAAGAAATGATCGAAAAAGAGAAACCCGACATCGTCTGTATCGCTACGCGTCCGGGTCCACATGCTGATATCACCGTCTTCGCCGCCGAAAACGGGGTCAAAGGCATCTATTGTGAAAAACCGCTCTGTTGTTCTATGGAAGAGGCAGACATCATAGTGGACATCGTTCAGAAGCACGGGGTCAAATTCAACTACGGTACACAGCGTCGCTACATGCCAATCTACCGAAAAGTGCGTGAGCTCGTTGATGCTGGCGAAATCGGTGATGTTCAATGTTCTATTGCCCAATACGGTGCCGGTTCTGCACTCTGGGGATTAACCCATGCTGCGGATATGCTCCTCTTTCTTGCTGGGGATCCGGAAGTCGATTTCGTGCAAGGCGCGATTATATGCAAAGATTCGGATTGGGATGGCAATCGTCTCAACGTTGATCCGGGTATCGCTTGTGGTTACATTCGTTATTCCAATGGGGTCCACGGCTATAACACCGCAGGTACTGGACCTGAGTATGAGGTCTGCGGCACTGGCGGCAAGATCCGTATACAAAACAATAGCCGAGAAATCCAATTCCGAAAAAAGGATGGAACTTTCTTTGAAGAAGTGCCGTTCCCAGAAACGTCCCGTGCGACAGGCACTGTCATGGGAATCACCGATATCGCCGAAGCCCTCGACGAAGATCGGGAAACCAAGGGACCCGCGCATCTTGCGCGTCGGAGTCAGGAGACGCTCATGGGCATGATCGAATCGCATCGACTTGGCGGTAAGCATATTACACTCCCCATGGAAAACCGATCTCTCTACGTTACCAGAGACAACTGGTAATCAGTTCGCAAAGACCCGTAAGCTCGCCGTCCAAGCGCGCTTATACCTGCTGTAGAGGTGTCTAACCTCGATTTTATCTGCTGGCGAGGTTTCATGAGTTTTGATAGAATAATTCGGTAATTTGATATTTTCCCCAGGTCCGGTAGGTGAGGTTTGTAACCGTTCTATAGGTGTCAATTTAAGGAAATCTTCCCTCGTAGGTTGGGTAGAGCGGCACCAACAAGGACGACGGCGATACCCCAAATATATCTCAAGTCTTGACCCCTTCGGATGACATCTATTGCATAGCGAAACCCAACTTTGTAGGCCGATAGGTTCGCAAGCATCAGCGGGGATCGTTGGGTTTCACTCTATCTCTTTGCGAGGGTAGGTGCTTGGGGAGCCGAAGCCTTGTTCTTGAAGCGATGATCTTCTATTATTATCCGTTCTACCCAACCTACGAAGAACGACTTCTAAGATCGAAATGTCGTAATTAATGTGTAGGGGGCAGCCCTTGTGGCTGCCCATAGGTGTCTCTGAAATTTCATATATCAGGAGTCGGGAATCAGAATTAAATTCTGAAACTTCATCTAACCTCGCCTAAAAAGTATGAACTTAGAAACCCAAATCCAGCAATTCCGAGAAACCTTTTACAACGTCAAAGCCGAAGTCCAAAAACGCATTGTCGGTCAAGATGCGATTATTGAAGGTGTGCTTTTCTGTCTACTCGCCAATGGACACGCACTGCTTGAAGGTATCCCCGGCTTAGGCAAAACACAACTCATCTATACCCTTAGCGAAGCTCTTGACCTCTCCTTTAAACGCATCCAATTCACGCCGGACATGATGCCCTCCGACATCACAGGCACAACGCTTCTCATAGAAGACGAACACGGCGGAAGACAGTTTGAATTCCAACAGGGACCCATTTTCTCGCAACTTATCCTCGCTGATGAGATTAACCGTGCGACACCCCGCACGCAATCAGCACTCCTTGAGGCAATGCAGGAACGCACTGTCACTGTCGGACGCACCAGCCACAAGTTAGAAGAACCCTTTTGCGTTCTTGCGACCCAGAACCCGTTGGAAATGGAAGGCACCTATCCGCTCCCGGAGGCACAACTCGATCGATTCCTATTCAAACTCCTCATCGACTTCCCGAATGAAGACGAGATTGTTGAAATCCTGCGCCGCACGACATCCGGTGCTGAGGTCACTATTGATAAAGTCACGGATGCCGAGACGCTCAACGAGATGCGCCGACTCGTGCCACAGGTCATCATCGCTGAGCATGTCGAACGCCACATCATCCGACTTGTCCGTGGCACGCACCCTGACTCCGAGGACGCGCCAGAGATCGTCAAACGCTACGTCCACCTCGGAGCGGGTATTCGGAGTGTCCAAGCGGTAGCCCTCACCGCGAAAATCAACGCCCTCCTTGATGAACGCTACAACGTCGCCTTTTCGGATATAGATGCCGTCCTGCTCCCTGCGCTCCGTCACCGTATCCTTCTTAACTTTGAGGGACAAGGCGAAGGGATTGAACCTGATGCCGTTGTCAACGAAGTCCGAGGGGCTATAACCCCTACGCCATAATTTTTTTTTTGTCAACGAGGTTTCCAATCCTGTATTTTTGCAAGCGCACTTTGAAAGTACAGCAAATACAATGGTCGATCACTTGAAAAATTAGGATATTATATAATATTAATTCGACAATCTAGGATCTCATATCGCGAAAAACGCGCGAAAATGATAATATAGAATTCAGTATTGTCAAAAACGCGCGAAAATGATAATATAGAATTCAGTATTGTCAAAAACGCGCGAAAATGATAATATAGAATTCAGTATTGTCAAAAATAGAAAGACGATAATATGGAAAACTTCATAGCAGGTAAATACAGACAACAGCGAGAATATAAAAGTTTTACTCCTTCCTCCGTAAATCGTCATTTTGATTGGGAAAACCCACAGATAAACATCCTTTTGGAACAAGCGGGTGGGCTTTTGGGAGAACTAAACGCTTACGCGGATTTTATACCAGATGTCGATTTTTTCATCAAAATGAACGTCCGAAAAGAAGCAACAGATTCTAACCGAATTGAAGGTACGAAAACAGAACTTGATGATGTTATTCTACCACAGGAAGAAATTGACCCGGAAAAGCGAGATGATTGGGAGGAAGTTCAGAACTATATTGAAGCCATGAACTTTGCGATAGACAAACTGTCCGAACTTCCGCTTTGTATGCGACTCTTAAAGGATGCACACAAGATATTACTCTCAGGTGTTCGCGAGGAACACAGAGCCCCCGGAGAAATTCGTAAAAGTCAAAACTGGATCGGCGGTTCATCACTTTCAGATGCCTTTTTCGTGCCACCTTCCCCAGAAGAAGTTCCAGATCTTTTAAGCGATCTTGAAAAATTTTGGCATAACGAATCACTACAGATTCCAGAACTGATTAAAATTGCAATTACGCATTACCAGTTTGAAACCATTCATCCATTCCTTGATGGAAATGGTAGAAGTGGAAGGTTGTTAATTATCTTGCAACTCATTAACGCGAAAATGCTGAGAAAGCCTATCCTGTACATGTCTACATTTTTTGAGAAACATAGAGATTCATACTATGATTCACTCTCCATGGTGCGTAAATCAAACGACCTCGAACAATGGGTTACATTCTTCTTAAACGGCATCGTTGACACCGCTCAGCACGGGCTCAAGACCTTTAAAGCAATTATGGAACTCAGGCAAGAATATGAAGATAAAATCTTAACCTTAGGGTCTCGGGCGAAAAATGCACAGGAATTGCTTCGTTTCATGTACTCTATGCCGATTGTCAATGTAAAATTAGTTGAAATAGGGTTTGACATGAACTTTGCCACTGCGAATAGACTTCTAAAATCTTTGACTGACCTCGGTATACTAAAGGAAGTCACTGGCTTTTCTCGCAACCGCCTCTTTGTCTTGGAGAAATACCTGAATCTCTTTAGAAGTTAGCGAATTCCATGCAAATTCGCAATCCATAATTTTTCTTGACAGCCCTGCCTGAAAATGTTAGACTTAATGTGAACTGACGCGAGCATGATTGTAATCCTGCAATCACAAAAGCCAGAAGAACCATAAGGCGACGGAGAAAAAAGATGGATTTCAGTTGGGCCACCATCAGTCTCATAGATATAGGGATATTTAGTTTCGGTGTAGTTGCTTTGGTTACCGGTTGGTTTGTCAAAAAGCGCGAGGACGAGCGATACAACACCCTGCAGGAGGAATATGGTATCCTTCAGAAAGATCATGAAAGTCTGCAGCAAGAATTCAGCAGTTTTCAAAGTGCTGCGGATGGGCGGTATAATGCGCTTCAACAAGAACATAAAAGCCTCCAACAAGAACACGTAAATCTCCACCGAGAATTCAGCAGTTTTCAAAGTGCTGCTGACCAACGCTATAGCGCACTTCAACGAGAACACGAAGTCTTGAAAGAGGAGAACGCAACCCTCAGATCCGCGGTTGATGCTCTCACCACGGAACAAAAAGCACTCCAAAGTGCCCATGACCGCTTGGCCGGACGACACGACGAACTCGTTGAAAGAGTGATGCCAGTCTTTGAAATATTGGCGCGCGAAAAACTAATGGAAATAAACGCTCGCAATGAAACCTGAATGCATCCGTATTATTCGGTTTTTTACATTCCACAAAAATTATTGTATAATCTAAAACCACCATTTTCAAACACGAAATCAGAAAGATATGCAAGAATCCTTACAAAAACTACAAAATCTCCTCCAACAACTTTTCCGCGCAGACGCAGCCGACCTCGATTTTGGCATCTATCGCATTATCAACTACCGACGCGATCAGATCCAATCCTTTATTGACGAAGAATTACCGACTATCGTTAACAATGCACTTAGCACGAATACTGAAGCAGAATCCGCACACGAACGCATAACCGAACTTGAAAACCAAGTCCGAGAATTAGGTGAAAATCTCGGCGAAGAGATGTTAGATGCTGATGGAAATCTCATCAACGAGACCTACAGAGAAACTCCTCTTGTACAACAATACCTTGAAGCAAGAGAACAACTCGGCTCCCCGCGAACCCGCGATCAGCGCGCAAATACTGTCTTCAATCATCTCTACACCTTTTTCTCCCGTTATTACGATAATGGAGACTTCATCCCGCGCCGACGCTATTCTCAAACTGAACGTTACGCTGTTCCATACAACGGCGAAGAGGTCTACCTCCACTGGGCAAATCGGTATCAATACTATGTCAAAAGCGGTGAGCATTTCTCCACCTATAGATTCAAATCTCAAGGTGTTACGGTTACCTTTGACCTGCGTGATGTAGATATTGAAAAGGATAACGTCAAAGGCGTGAAACGTTTCTTTATACCTTTATCTTCCGAAACAACCTATTCGTCAGAAACCGATGAAATCTGCATCCCGTTTGAATACCGTCCGCTCACCGACGAAGAAAAGAAAAAATATAGTGGTCAAAAGCAACAGGACAAAATTATTGAAGCCGCTGAACCTGAAATCATGAGATGCCTGACCAGTCATTACAATGCCCTATCCGCATTAGAGCACCAAACCGAAGGCGGAACTACTCTCAAAAAACATCTCTGCATCTACACCCGCCGCAACACGGCTGACTTCTTCGTTCACAAAGACCTCAAGCAATTCCTTAACCGTGAACTGGATACCTACATCAAAAACGAAGTCATTCCTATATCTGACCTAATTTTAACGAACGTTAATTTGGAATTAAATGCGGGGGGGGCGTAACTGCAGTATTAACTAATAGTAACAATTGGCTGGAAACCGCGAAACTCGTCCACTGCATCGCCACCCAAATTATCGACTGCCTCTCTCACATCGAAGAATTCCAAAAACGTCTCTGGCTAAAAAAGAAGTTCGTCCTCTCCACCGATTACTGCCTCACGCTCGACCGCGTCCCTGAAAAATTCTATCCCGAAATCGCACAGAATACTGACCAACTCAATGAATGGAAAGACCTCTTTGCAATTCACGAAATAGACAACAATCTGATCTGTGCCGACTACACCGAACCGCTCTCCGTTGACTTCCTCAAAGAAAATCTGAATCTCGTATTGGACACCTGTCACTTTGGCTCTGACTTCAAGGATCGCCTCTTGGCGCATTTTGACGATCTCGATAATGAAACAGAGGGTTTGTTAATTCATGGTGAGAACTTTCAAGGGTTAAACCTGCTATTGGAGAAATATCGTGAGTCCTTGAAAACGATCTACATTGATCCGCCCTATAATACCAAAGGCTCTGCAATCGTGTATAAGAACAATTATAAAGATTCTTCTTGGCTGTCGCTTTTAGCAGACCGAATTATGGTTTCACAAGGGTTGTTAGCCAAGAATGGCATTTTCTGTGCTGCAATTGATGACGCTGAAGCTGCCAACCTCAGACATCTACTCCAAAATGTATTTGGCCAGGAAACTGAACAAGGAGTTGTCGCAGTTTGTTCAAATCCAGGAGGAAGGCAAACACCAACGGGTTTTTCTCCTGCTCACGAGTATGCGATGTTCTTTAGTATTACACAGGATGCACAAATCAGCCCTATTGAGAGAACAGAGGAACAACTCAAAAGTTATAATCAAGTTGATTCCGATGGCAGGCATTTTAAATGGATGCCCCTTCTAAAAGGGACAGATGCTAGTGCGCTGAGAGAACTACGGCCTCGGCTTTTCTATCCGATTTTTGTCAGGAACGATCAAATTAGAATTCCCCATATGGAATGGAACCAAACCAAAGGCGAGTATGATATTCTGGAATTGGCACACCCAGATGAAATAGAGGTATTACCACTCAGACCAAGGGACGGAAAAGAGATGAGATGGAGGCATAAGATTCAAACGCTTGAAGAAAAAATGGCTTTGTCTGAGGTAGCTGTGCGATCAGATCCAGATGGTAATGTAAAAATACAAATAAAATCTTACCCAAAAGAAAAAGGAATACGTCCAAAGACGTGGTGGGATAAAAATGCATATTCAGCAACATCACATGGGACTACTTTTCTGAACAATATGCTTGGTGATAACGATTTTTCGTTTCCTAAGTCTATCTATCTTGTTGAGGATTGCCTTCGGGTTTCTTCTCTTGGCAAAAATGATGTTGTCCTTGATTACTTCGGAGGTTCAGGTACCACTGCACACGCCACTATTAATCTCAACCGCCAAGATGATGGTAAGCGTAAATACATCCTCATTGAAATGGGACACCATTTTGACACCGTTCTAAAACCACGTATCAAGAAAGCCGTTTACGCTGAAAAGTGGAAAGATGCAAAACCAGTCTCACGTGAAAGTCATTTCTCCCATATCATTAAATACCAACGGATTGAATCTTATGAAGATGCCTTGAATAACATTGAATTTACCGAACGCGAAAATTCGCTCTTTAAGGAACCATTGTTTAGTTATTTGTTAGGGAGTGAAACTCGCGAGAGTTCTACATTTTTAAATGTTGCCGAACTCCAAAATCCGTTCAGTTATCAACTCAACATTGTTAAAGATATGCAAATACATACACAGACTGTGGATTTACCTGAAACCTTTAACTACCTTCTCGGTATCTCGGTGAAAACCCGTCGCTGTCTTTATGATGACGATAGACGCTATCTTATCTATCGCGGTACCGTCGGGCAAAGAGTCGTCGTTGTCATCTGGCGCGATACTGAGGGATGGGAACAATCAAATTGGGAACATGATTTCCTTTTTGTTGAGAAGCACAAATTCACAAAAGGAGCGGACAAGGTCTATGTCAACACAGATAGCATCATTCCAGCAGCAGAATCTTTAGATCCCCTTTTCAAACGATTGATGTTTTCACAATAAATTCGCAAAACAAACCGCTATGCCCAGAAGAAACAATTCACAACGCCAACTCGACAATCACCTCACGCTCCACGGATGGCTCAACAGTCATTTCGGATATAAAACCACGCGCGATCTTCTTAATGATGTGAAAAACGTTGACGAAGGCTTCAATCCAGATGGATACTCCCCAATCTGCGAATTTCTGATCTCTCATGCAAAACCAAATTCAGCAATCGAGGGAGAATTGCGAACTTACGATGACAACATTAAACGGCATCTGTCTTCTATAAATGATAAACGCACGCAACCGATCGTGCTTCGCTATTTTCAATACTTGGCACTCCTCTACGCAGAGATTTTCTTAGACTGGAAATTCAACAGACCGGCGGAACTCCTGCACCAACTTAATGCTTTTGTCCAACGTCGTAACGACGCGAGAGCACCCGGTGATGCGTTAGATGTAAACTTCACAGAATCCGACCTTGAGAAACTCGCCTTCTGGATGGCAACCGGTGCAGGTAAAACCCTCATCATGCACATTAACTACCTTCAGTACCTTTATTATTGCAAAGAGAAGTTGGACCACGTCATCCTTATCACACCGAACGAAGGCTTAAGCGAACAACACATGCGGGAAATGGCATCTTCTGACATCCGGAGTGAACGGTTTAGCGTAGAAGGAAACAAGTCTCCACATGCGAAAAATGCCGTCCAAGTCATTGAGATTACAAAGTTGGTGGAAGAAAAAATAGGTGAGGGTGAGAGTGTTGAAGTTGAAGCATTTGAAGGCAAAAACCTCATTTTCGTGGACGAAGGACATAAAGGCAGCGGCGGCGAAGTCTGGCGCAAAATCCGCGATAGACTTGGTGAAACCGGCTTTACTTTTGAATATAGTGCGACCTTTGGACAAGCACTCGCCGCTGCCAAAAATGCAGACCTCGTTGAGGAGTACGGAAAAGCCATTATCTTCGATTACTCCTATCGCTATTTCTATGGCGACGGCTATGGCAAGAATTTTCGAATCCTCAATGTCAAACAGGATGAAGAAATCCAAACCGAGACACTCCTTTTAGCTAATCTCCTCAGTTTCTATGAACAACGCCGTTATTTCAAGCAGAACACCGACGCAGTGCGTGACTATGGCTTAGACTCTCCATTATGGGCATTTGTGGGTAGTAAAGTCAATGCTGTTTATACTGAGAACCATCGCCGCTGCTCTGATGTCCTTAATGTCATTCGTTTTCTGCACAAATTTCTGAAGAATGAGAGAAATTGGGCAATTGATGCTATTAAAAAGATACTCAGCGGCAATTCTGGCTTATCCGATGACAGCGGCGATGATGTCTTTCAAAATCGACTTGGCTATCTCAATGGATTTGACGAAACACCAGAGCAGATTTACACCGACATTCTTAACGAGGTATTTCACACGGGTTTAAGTGGGGCATTGTATCTATGTGATGTCCGAAATGCATCGGGTGAAGTTGCGTTGAAAGCCAGTAGCAGTGGTCAATACTTTGGACTTATCTACATTGGGGATACCGCTGCCTTCAAAAAGCTTGTTGAAAACGATGATGCGGGCATTGAAACACATTCCGAAGATGTACTCGCGGAAAGCCTTTTTAACGGCATCAACAAATTCGACAGCCCGATCAATATTCTCATTGGAGCAAAAAAGTTCATTGAAGGCTGGGACAGCTGGCGCGTCACTGCGATGGGACTCCTCAACATCGGTAGACAGGAAGGTTCCCAGATTATCCAGTTGTTTGGTAGAGGTGTCCGTTTACGCGGCAAAAACATGAGTCTCAAACGCAGTGCAGCTCTTAGTGGCAAGCATCCATCCAATATATCTCTCTTGGAAACTTTGAATATCTTTGCTGTCCGTGCCAACTTCATGGCACAATTCCGAGATTACCTCATGCGCGAAGGTATAGAGCTCGATGAACCTATCCAGATGGAGATTCCCATCATCTCTAATGAAAATTTCCTCGAGCGTTGCCTTTTAGTTCCAGAAGTCGATCCTTACGATGAAGCCGCTAAAGGGCAGTGTGTCCCACTTACTGTTAATATCGCCGCCTATATCACTCACACTACGCAAATTGTTGAAATTATCGGAAGCAGTTCACAACAAGGAATACGAGGAAGTCAGTCAACAGCAGCCTTAGAACGCAAGATTGAAAAAGAAATCTTGGATCTATTAGATTGGGAAAAGATCCATTTAGAGTTGCTTGAATACAAGCAAGAAAAGCAGTTTCACAACCTCATCTTTGATGTCAGCATTCTCCAGACAATCATGGATCCAAACCAAGAATTGTACGGTCTCACCGTTATGCGGGAATCAGACGTGAAGCCAACATCGCTGGAAGAGGTCAGTCGCTTAGAGGAATTAGTGATTACACTCCTTCGCAAGTATATCGCCAAGTTCTACCGCATCATTCAGAAACAGTGGAGTAGCAACAAGGTAAAGTTGGTAACCTTAGACGAGAACGATGATAACTTCACAGATTGGAATGTCCATATTCCGCGAGATGAAGCGCATGAACTCGAGCCCCAAATCCAAAATCTGATAGAGAGTGGTGAAATATACGGGCCTAATGTGACGGATCTGCCTAATGCTTATAATGACCGACACCTTTATCAACCACTTCTCGCGATTACCAATGACAATAATTCGTGGCGAACCACACCACTAGCTCTGGAAGAAAGCGAGAAACTTTTTGTAGAAGACCTACGCCGTTACGTCCGTCAGCAACGCGAGGAGTTTCTCGCGAAAAGGGAGGTTTTCCTCTTACGTAACCAGAGTCGAGGTAGAGGTGTCGGTTTTTATCAAAACGAAGGTTTCTATCCCGATTTTATCCTTTGGATAACCGAGGGTGCGAAACAGCGTATTGTCTTCATTGAACCCCATGGCATGGTGCATGATGCCATCAACGAACACAACGATAAAGTTACCCTCTTCAAGAGACTGAGGACCCTCTCTTATGAACGTTTTCGTGGCGAACACGTGCAGATGGATTCCTTCATCATCTCAAAAACTGATTTTTCAGTTCTTCGCCGCAGAGAAGGCATGGATAGACAGGAATTTGCAGAAGAATGGCATATCCTTTTTCGCACTGATGACCCCGCCTATCTCGAGCCAATCTTCCAAGAACAGGATCGGGACACTTTATTGTAATTTAAAACATTACAATTTCTCAAAACTTTCATTTGATCTGTGGAGTCGAAAAACTATACACATGTCGGCCCGCTGGGGCTTGGGTTTTATAGGATACCGATTTCTACACAAATGCCGTCCCTACGGGACTAAAAAAGCATACCTACACATCTTGTAAGACTTGTGAGGTGTTTCGATTGATCACTTTGCTTTCAAAGATGAAGGACATCACCATTTTTTAAACTGGTATTTCCCTTGCTATCACCCACCAATTATGCTAAAATGCACATAGCATGAACCAGTACGAATTAAAACACCCGCATAAAGAATTCCATGAGCTTCTCGGAACGCGCTTCAGCACAGATGATGAAGTCCGAGATACACACGCACGTGATGCCTCATACCATCGTGGTGCACTCCCAGAAGCCGTCGCCTTTCCGAAGACCAACACTGAAGTCGCTGAAATTGTTAAAATTTGTGCGAAATATAAGATACCGATTGTTCCTTACGGCACTGGGACTGGGGTTGAAGGTGCCGTCGTTACGACCGAAGGCACGCTCTGCATCGCGCTGAACGAAATGAGCGACATCCTCCGCGTCAGTCCAGACGACAGGGATGCCACCGTTCAAGCAGGCGTAACGCGCCTGCAACTGAATACGCATCTTGCAGAGATGGGAAAACGGCTCCATTTCTCCGTCGATCCGGGGGCAGATGCCTCGTTAGGGGGGATGGCAGCGACACGCGCCTCTGGCACAAGTGCCGTCCGATACGGCACGATGCTCGATAACGTCCTCGGCTTGACTGTTGTCACTGCCGATGGTTCTATCGTCCATACAGGGAGTAGAGCACGGAAATCCGCTGCTGGTTACGATCTCACACGTCTTTTCATCGGTTCAGAAGGCACATTGGGGATCATCACCGAAATCACACTCAAGTTAACACGGTTACCGGAAGCGGTTGCATCTGCTGTGTGTGCCTTTCCAACTGTAGACGCAGCGGTAGACACCGTTATCAAACTAATGGATACAAGTGCCAACATCGCTCGCATCGAACTTTTAGATGAACGTCAGATGGATGCCGTCAACAAATATGCAGGGTTAGCATACCAAGTTGCACCGACACTCTTTTTTGAATTCCACGGGTCTGCACACACCGTCGGGGAGAGTTCGGAGATCGCTGGCAAAATCGCAGCACAACACGGCGGTGGTGATTTCCAATGGGCGACAGACGAAAACGAACGTAAACGGCTCTGGCAAGCCCGATACGATAGCTACTACGCCGCTTTGAACCGCCGTCCGGGTTCGGTTGGTTACGTCACCGATGTCTGCGTCCCGATCTCTCGACTTGCCGAGTGCATCGCCAAGACGAAAACACTCCTCGCTAAATCGGACCTTGTTCCGTCGCTCCTTGGGCATGTTGGAGATGGAAATTTTCACGTCGTTTTTCCGCTTGAACCGAACAACACCGATGAATTAGCGGAAGCACAGCAACTCAGTCATCAAATTGTGGACATCGCCTTAGAAATGGGCGGCACCTGCACGGGTGAGCACGGTGTCGGTATAGGCAAACGGAAGGCGTTAGAAAAGGAACACGGAGAAGCAATCGACTTAATGCGTGCTATCAAAAGTGCGTTGGATCCATGCAACTTAATGAATCCGGGCAAAGTCTTTTTATAGGAGCGTTTTCCAATCGCACCATAGGTGTCAATTTAAGAAAAACAGCATCGTAGGTTGGGTAGAACGGGTAGCACCAGAACACCAGCGATTCAAGGGGACATGTCGATTGTCCATACTGCTACCGTTGTAAAGAGATAGAGTGAAACCCAACGATCGAGTGTGAGGTCTACGGAGATGTGGGGGTGTAATGTTGGGTTTCGCTATGCCCTTAATGTTGTCCGATGTTGTGTAGCATTGAGATATGTTTGTGGTGTCATCGTTGTCTTTTTGGGATCCGCTCTACCCAACCTACGGGACTAAATTGATGCCTATGGAGCGTTTTCCAATCGCACCACTAAAATTGACGAACGAGGCAATACCGCCGTTCGATGACAGGCGCAGTTTCAAACAGTGAAGAAATACCCCAGCAAAAACCCTACCGGGTTTGGGGATAGAGATGGAAGCATGCAAAACAACTGGAAAGTCCTTATCACCGATTATGCTTGGCCCTCTATAGAACCCGAACGCCAGGTACTTGCCGAAATCGGGGCGGAACTCATCGCTGCGGAAACTGGCGACGAGGATGAACTTTTAACCCTCGCACCGGCGATGGACGGTATCCTGACCTGCTGGCAACCCGTTCGCGCGCCTGTCATTGCGGCTGCTGAAAATTGTCAGATTATCGGACGTTGCGGTATCGGACTGGACAACATTGATGTAGAAGCCGCTACGGAGCACGGCATCGTTGTCACCAATGTTCCTGCTTACTGCATCGATGAAGTTTCGGACCACGCGATGGGTCTTCTGTTGGCGTGTGCCAGAAAAATCTCGCGCTATGATCGGACAATCAAGGGAGGCACATGGGATCAAAATATCGGACCCTCAATGCGTAGGATCCGAGGTAAAGTGCTTGGGGTCGTCGGATTCGGGCGGATTGCGCGGTCAATTGTGCCGAAAGCGAAAGCGTTCGGGTTCACAATTAACGTCTGTTCCCCGCGTACTGATCCTGAATTAATTCAGGAATACGGCGCGCAAAAGGTTTCGTTTTCAGAACTCCTTGCAACCTCTGATTTCATCACAATCCATGCACCACTGACACCAGAAACGGAGTATATGTTTAGGGAGGCAGAATTTCGGGCGATGAAACCGACAGCCTATCTGATTAACACAGCGCGCGGCGGAATTGTAGACACCGCTGCACTCACCGCCGCACTCCACAACGGCGAAATCGCCGGTGCAGGTTTGGATGTGTTAGAAACGGAACCCCCTGAAGAAAACGAGGAACTGCTCACGCTCGAAAACGTTGTCGTTACACCGCATGCCGCTTTTATGTCAGAGGAATCGATTCTTGACTTAGAGGTCGCTGCCGCTACGTGTGTCGTGGAGGTGTTGACAGGAAAATTGCCGGCGTCCGTCGTGAATCCATCGGTGCTGGAACAACCAAACCTCCGAGCAAAACCACTTATGAGGAAAAAGTTATAAACGTGCTGTCAAATCTACCCAACCTACGAGAATTATATTCACATATCAAACTTACGTTAATATATATTATTTGGAGAACTTACATGCAACAACAACTCCCTGATGCAACGGGACATTTCGGACAATTCGGAGGCAGATATGTCCCTGAAACGCTCATGCCTGCCCTTTTAGAACTCGAAGCAGCATACATGGAGCTCAAAGACAATTCCGACTTCCAACAGGAATTTCAGTACTACCTCCGTGAATATGTCGGGCGCCCCAATCCACTCTATTATGCTGACCATTTAACAGAAACACTCGGTGGCGCGAAAATATATCTCAAACGGGAAGACCTTAACCATACAGGGGCACACAAAATTAACAGCGCGATTGGACAGATTCTCCTCGCGCGATGGATGGGCAAAAAACGGATTATCGCTGAAACGGGTGCCGGACAACACGGCGTTGCGACAGCCACCGTCGCCGCCAAGTTCGGTATGGAGTGCGATGTCTATATGGGAGAGGAAGATATAGAACGACAGGCACTCAACGTCTTCCGTATGCGGCAGATGGGGACAAACGTGGTGCCTGTCAATTCTGGGTCACGTACCCTCAAAGATGCCATCAACGCCTGCTTCCGCGATTGGGTCACAAACGTCCGAACCACCTATCTGCTTCTCGGTTCGGTTGTAGGTGCGCATCCGTATCCGATGATCGTCCGAGACTTCCAATCTGTTATCGGTGACGAAGCGAGGGCACAGATTTTAGAGCAGGAAGGGACTTTACCCGATTGTGTCGTCGCGTGTGTCGGCGGTGGAAGCAATTCGCTGGGCATGTTTTACCCATTCTACGCCGATGAATCCGTTCGGCTGATCGGTGTAGAAGCCGCAGGCGAGAGCATTCGTAGCGGACGACACGCTGCGCCACTCACGGCGGGCAGCGTCGGTGTCTTTCACGGTGCGAAGTGCTATCTGTTGCAAGAGGAGGACGGTCAGATAACCCCTGCACACTCGATCTCTGCAGGGTTAGATTATCCCGGTGTCGGCCCCGAACACAGTTATTATCGTGAAAGCGGTAGAGCGGAATACGTCCCGATTACCGATGCGGAGGCGGTAGAAGGGTTCCAGTTGTTATCTGAGACAGAGGGCATCATCCCCGCATTGGAATCGGCACATGCGATTGCTTATCTGCGAGAACTTGCTCCGAAACTCGGTAAGGACAAAATCATTGCCGTTTGTCTTTCAGGCCGCGGCGATAAAGATGTCTACACGATCGCAAGTGAGTTGGGTATCGAGCTTTAGTATTAGAAACTATAGACTGTTGTCTCCGTTTTTGCATCGGGACGATGCTTTGTTTCAACCAAAACAACTTGCTATTTAATTGTGGTGTATGCTATAATTTTGTCGCGTAGTCTAAAAAAATAGCGAGCGAGGTGGCACCATGGCGCGCGAAACCATAGATTCTGCTTCGAATCCGTCCTTGCAGCAAAAAGTCCAAAAGTTTATTAAGGGGCTCTCACATCGAGACGGTCCCGTTCGGAATTGGCGATATTTCCCGACCCGTGTATTGCTACGCAAATTGCGATCGGAATCCGCTGAAATGCGTGCGTACGCTGCCGAAGGGTTGGGGGGTGTTGGTGATGTACACGCTGTCGCGCCGCTCATCGATGCATTAGCAGATAACAACTCGACTGTCCGCCGCTTTGCAATCTCCTCCCTCGGACGGATCCGCGATATCCGCGCTATTGATGTGCTTATCCCATTTCTACAAGACGAAGAAGCCGACATGCGATGTGCTGCTGTTGTTGCGCTGGGTGAGTTGGGACTCAGCGAAGATCGGTTCTCGACACCACCGGTACAGATCATAGAAGCATTGATGAACAGCATAACTGACCCCGATAGAGCCGTCTGTTCCGCTGCTGTCGTTGCTTTAGGTAGGATTGGCAGTCCGCAAGCCGTTGCTGCACTCAATGCGTTAGCAGAAGCAACCGAGAGTGAGTGGATCCGTCGTTATATCAGCGAGGCACTGCATCAAATCGAAGAGCAGAACACTTCATTAGATTCTTAAGACTTTTCTTGATTTTTCCAGTCTAATTTGGTATAATATATGTTAAGTTTATTCGCATCAGCAATCGGACTTTTGCTTACCTAAATTAGAATCATATATCAGCATATTCGGCGATCTAGACTACATCACAACACCTATTTATCTTCGAGAATTATGGACGAAAATCAAAGTTTCAAATCCGGTTACGTTAGCATTATCGGCGCGCCTAACGTCGGTAAATCCACCCTGCTCAATACTATTTTGGGGCAGAAACTCGCCATTGTCACCCCGAAGCCACAAACGACTCGCAATCAGATCCGTGGGATTGTCACGACCGACACACATCAAATTGTTTTTGTGGATACACCCGGTCTGATGAACCCCAAGTACCGCTTACAGAGCGAGATGGTCAAGACGGCGTATGGGGCTTTAGGAGACGCTGATATTGTCCTTTTTGTGATTGATGTCGCGCGTCCAAACCGAGAGATTGAAGACACAATTCTAAAACGTCTCAAGCGCACGCAATCTACGGCTATTCTTGTTCTCAATAAGGTAGATCTTGTCGCAAAGCCGACCTTACTCCCTATTTTTGAGGACTACAATCAGAAATTTGAATTTGCGCACATGATACCTATATCCGCGCTAACTGCCGATGGTGTGCCGGACCTTCTTGAGCAGGTTGAGCGTTATCTACCGCTGGGACCCCGCTATTTTCCAGAGGAACAACTCAGCGATCTTCCTGAACGCTTTTTCATCGCCGAAACCGTTCGCGAAAAAATCATGCTCTTGACCCAACGCGAAATTCCTTATGCCTCCGCTGTGGTTATTGAGGAATTTGAAAAACGCCAGACGAAGAATTCAGATGAAATTATCTATATCCGAGCGATTGTTTATGCAGAACGACAAACACAAAAGCAAATTATCATCGGTAAGGGTGGCAAGTTGATTAAACGGGTCGGCGAACTTGCACGAATTGATATTGAGAAATTCTTAGATACCCGGGTCTTTTTGGAAACCTACGTAACCGTCAAAGCCGATTGGCGCAAAGACACACGCAAACTCGAAGAGTTAGGCGGTTTTACGGATATTTAACCTCAAATAATTGGTCATTTCATAAATACAGACGCGATTTGCGAAAATTTGGGATGCATATAACCCGTAGGAAATCATAACAATGACAGAAGAGTCGATTCTCGTGCAGGGTGCGCGCGAGCACAATCTACAAAATATTGATATCCAACTCCCAAAAGACAAACTCATTGTCTTCACAGGTGTTAGCGGTTCCGGTAAATCTTCACTGGCAATTGATACCGTTTATGCCGAAGGGCAACGGCGATACATCGAATCTTTATCGGCATACGCCCGACAATTTTTAGGGCAACTCGGAAAACCGGATGTAGATGAGATTGTTGGATTATCTCCGTCTATTGCCATTGATCAAGGTTCAACGGGACATAACCCGCGTTCCACAGTAGCAACTGTAACCGAAATCTACGACTATCTCCGCGTCCTCTATGCTCGCGTCGGACAATTCCACTGCCCCGAATGCGGACGTGAAGTCGGTTCACAAACCGCTGCAGATATTGTCAAGGCTTTAACCGACTATCCAGAACGCACCCGACTTATCATTTTGGCACCGGTGCTGAGAGGTTCCCGCGGTGCACACCAAAGAGAACTTGAAGATTTACGCAAAGCGGGTTTCGCGAGGTTGCGAATTGACGGTGAAATATACGAACTTCGACCGGGGCTCACCCTCAATCCGAATCAACGGCATGACATAGATGTTGTCATTGACCGGATTGTCATCAAAGAGGGCATTGAACCGCGCGTCACTAAAGCCGTGGAGGCTGCACTCTTACGCGGAGAGGGAAGTCTTCTTGTCCATGTCGTTCCCATTGAAGGCGAAGGATCTCCGTTCGTATCGGAGAAAGACGACTTACTGTTTAGCGAGGATTACACTTGTGCGCACTGTCGGATCAGTTTCATAAAGCCGGAACCGCGCCACTTCTCTTTCAACAATCCCGATGGGATGTGCGAGAATTGTCGGGGTTTAGGCGTGCAAATGGGCATCTCACCGCAGTTGATTGTTCCTGATGAAACCCTCTCGATAATGCAAGGGGCTATCAGTGTGTGGGGACCTCTTAATGAACGAAGTGCCGCCAAAGAAAAAATAATCGCTGAAGCACTCGCAAAACACCTCGGATTCAATCTAAAGACTCCGTGGAAGGACCTCACACCGGAGCAGCAACATGCGATTCTCTACGGCACCGGCGACGATGTTCTTACAATTACCGGCCCGAGTAGAGACACAAACACGAATACCGCTCCGAGGAGCACCGGAAATACTGGGCGAAAGCGACGCGGCAAAAAACAACGGCGGCGAAAGCGAAAGCCACAACAGCAACAGCGACACTATCGTGTCCATTTTCACGGGATCATTCCAACGGAAGAACAGAGCTATCACTTTGAAATTGGTGAGACCGATGAAGACAGCTTCCCCGACCATTTCGTCAAAATGCCCTGTAGGGTATGTGAAGGCACGCGACTGAATCCAGTGGTGAAAGCCGTGACGATAGGGGATACCGCCATAACGGACATCCTTGAGATGTCTATTCAAGACGCAACCCAATTCTTTGGCGAGTTAGAACTTCCAGAGCGAGAGACCTTCATCGCCTCGGAACTCTTGAAAGAGATTCGAGGACGGCTCGGATTCCTTATGGATGTAGGATTGGGGTACCTAACGCTCGCGCGTCCGGCACCGACACTTTCGGGTGGGGAAGCACAGCGTATCCGCCTTGCGAGTCAGGTAGGTGCAGGGTTACGCGATGTCACCTATGTTCTTGATGAACCGAGCATCGGTTTACATCCACGCGACCACGCCGGTTTACTCATGACCCTCTTAAACTTGCGCAATCAGGGGAACACCGTTATTGTTGTTGAACACGATGAGGCAACTATGTTGGTGGCTGATTGGATCGTTGATTTCGGTCCCGGTGCAGGTATTAAGGGCGGGAAGATAACGGATATCGGTACACCGACACAATTCATGGAGGAGAGCAATACCCTTACCGCCCAATATCTTCGAGGCGATAAGGTGATTGTTCAACCGGAATCCCGTCGTCCAACAGGAGACAAGTGGGTACAAATCCGCAACGCACGCCAGAATAATCTCAAAGGGATTAGTCCTAAAATACCGCTCGGTACGCTCTGCTGTGTGACGGGTGTGAGCGGCTCTGGGAAAAGTTCTTTGATTCACGATATTCTCTATTGTGCACTCGCCCGCGACCTCATGAAGGCGAAGACGGTGCCAGGGGATTATGATGCTATTCAAGGAATCGTTGAAGGGAAAAATGTTCCAGTCCCCGATGTCATTGACAAAATTATTAACATTGACATGGCACCTATCGGACGAACGCCACGTTCCAACGCAGCAACCTATACGAAGGTCTTCGACGGGATTCGTTCGCTCTATGCGGGTTTGCCAGAGGCGAAATTGCGAGGCTATAAACCCGGACGGTTCAGTTTCAACGTCACCGGCGGTAGATGTGAAGCGTGTAACGGTAACGGTGCGAAAAAGGTCGATATGGGGCTCCTCTCCGATGTCTGGGTGGAGTGTGAAGTGTGCGAAGGAAAGCGTTTTAACAGTGAAACCCTCGCCATTAAATACAAGGGGAAAAACATCTCCGAAGTGCTTGAGATGGATATTGAGACGGCCCTTGAACATTTCGCCGATATTCCGAAGATTGCGAGAGGATTGAAGCTTCTCCACGATGTCGGTTTGGATTACATTAAACTCGGACAGCCGGCACCCACGCTTTCAGGCGGCGAAGCGCAGCGCATCAAACTTTCGCGCGAACTCTCCAAACGCGGCACGGGTAAAACGCTCTATATTCTCGACGAACCCACAACCGGTTTACACTTTGATGATGTAAATAAATTGTTGATGATACTCCATCGGCTTGTGGACGACGGTAACACGGTTGTCGTTGTCGAGCACAACCTTGAAGTCGTCAATTCCGCGGATTACCTCATCGACTTAGGACCGGAGGGCGGCGTTGGGGGCGGTACTATCGTTGCTGTGGGGACACCTGAACAGATTGCAGATGTTCCTGAATCTTATACCGGACGAGCACTTCGCGGCGATTTTGATATCTGGCGGAATCGCGATCAGCGGTCAGCGATCAGCAGTCAGCAAGAGACTGGAAGGATAGAAGAACGGGCGGATGGGGCTTTTACCCGTCCACCCTTCGATCCAAATGCTGAGAGCCGAAGGCTAACAGCCGAAAACCAATACATTGCTGTGCGCGGTGCTACGGAAAATAATCTGAAAAATATTGACATCGATATCCCACACCGAAAAATGACAGCGTTGACCGGCGTGAGCGGCTCCGGTAAAACGTCGCTTGCTCTTGATACCATTTATGCCGAGGGGCAGCGTCGCTATATCGAAACACTCAGCACGTACGCCCGTCAATTTATAGGACAGATGGAAAAGCCGAAAGTCTCTAAAATTGAGGGACTCTCACCGGCGATCGCCATTTCGCACGCCAACGCAGGGCAAAACCCAAGATCTACCGTCGCAACGATTACGGAGATACACGATGGACTCCGCACGCTTTATGCCAGATGGGGCAAACCGTATTGCCCCGATTGTCAAGTGGAGGTCCAACCACAAACGGCGGAAGAAATAACAGATCAGGTTTTTGGACTGTTCCGTAAACAGCGGGTGGATGTCCTCGCACCGCTCACGAACTTTTTGCTGGTTCCTGAAGGTAAAGAGGGCGGGTCAAAGGGTAAAATTGTTGACGTGAATGCGAGTGAATCTGCATACAATTTGAGAGGCAACGAGGATTACGCCGACGTGTTTCGTCGATTACAAAGGGCAGGATTTGTGCGTGTCCAAATTGATGGCGAAACTCACAGACTTGATGAAGTTCCCAAGCTAAGTAGAGGCATTCACCATGAAATCTTTATCGTTATTGACCGTATCGAACTTGTAGATGAAGAGAAAAGCCGTTTTACGGAAGCGGTGGAATTAGCACTCCTTCAAAGTGGTGGGTTCGTACTCATCGAGAAAAGGGAACGCGGAAAAGCAGCAGGACGACATTTCCTGAGCGAACATGCAATGTGTCGTTCTTGCGGCAGTAACTTCGGGCAATTAACACCACGTCACTTCTCCTTTAACAACAAAATAGGGGCATGCGATTTCTGCGATGGACGCGGAAGAAACATACACCCGCCCTATGATACGTGCAACCAATGCCACGGCACACGCCTGAAACCGTTTCCAAGCTGCGTCAAGTTTGAGGATATAACTGTCTCCGAATTGATGACACTCTCAATTACCGAAATTATTGAATTTTTCAACGCACGGTTAAAAGGTATCGAAGCAGAGATTGCTTCAGGTGAGGTGGAAACGAATAGAAGCGATCATCTCATCGCGACAGGTGTATCAACCTCAAGAGCCACGCATCCCTCGCTTCACATCCATACTTCACCTGAATTTGAAGCCGAAGTCCTACGCCAAATCCAGACACGCCTCCAGTTCTTAGAAGATATTGGTCTCGGTTATCTGGCGTTAGATCGTGGGGCACCAACGCTTTCGGGTGGTGAAATGCGTAGAATCCAACTCGCAAGTCAACTCGGTAGTGGTCTCACTGGGGTAACCTACATTCTTGACGAACCGAGCATCGGCTTACATCCACGCGACCAAGAACGTCTGATTGCGGCACTCAAGGAACTCCGAGATATCGGTAACAGTGTCCTTGTCGTTGAGCATGATCGAGATACGATATTAGCCGCTGATCATGTGATTGACTTCGGACCTCAGGCAGGCAAGGGCGGCGGTGAGATTGTCGCTATGGGTACACCGGATACATTTCAGCGATCAGCAGTCAGCAATCAGCAGTCAGTGATTAGCACACAACCGGTAGTCCGTAACGAAATGGAGGGTGACTCTAAAGAAGGACACGTCAAAGTACAAACCTCCGAAAGTGACTCGCAAGATAAAATTAAAAAATCCTTGACGCAAGCCTATCTTTCCGATGAGGTAGAGATTCCTGTCCCGAAAACTCGGCGTAAAGGTACAGGCAAACAGTTAGCAATATCTGGGGCGGAAACGAATAACCTCAAGAATATTGATGTCAAAATTCCATTGGGAACGCTCACCTGTGTAACGGGTGTTTCAGGGTGCGGAAAAAGTTCACTCGTTGAAGGCACATTAAAACCCGCACTTGAAAATCGGAGTTCTATTAAAACGAACGATGCCGAAGATCGTCGTTATACGCACTATCTCAGCGATGGTCAACGTGAGCCGATATACAACGACTACGGTTTACCGGCGTATGAAAGCATCCGTGGTGTTAGCTATATCAAACGTCTCATCAATGTAGACCAGAAGGCGATCGGAGAAACACCGCGTTCCAACCCAGCAACCTATACCGATCTGTTCACAAAAATCCGTGAACTCTTCGCCGAACAACACGATGCAAAGATGCGTGGATATAGTATGGGCATGTTTAGTTTCAACCTCGCGTCGGGGCAGTGTCCTGTGTGTGAGGGGCATCGTTTCAATCGCATTGAGATGCATTTCCTCCCGGATGTATGGATACCGTGTGAGACGTGTAATAGCACGGGGTACAGTATGGAGACACTCGAAATCCGTTACAAAGACAAAAATATCGCGGAAGTCTTGAAGATGACGGTTGATGAGGCACTTGCATTCTTTGACGAGAGTCCACGTATCTGCCGAACGCTCCAGATGTTAGCAGATGTCGGGCTCGGTTATATGGAATTGGGTCAATCAGCGACGACTCTCTCCGGTGGTGAGGCACAGCGCATCAAACTTGCGAAAGAGTTAGCGCGTCGCCAAACGGGTTCAACGCTCTATATCATGGACGAACCGACGACAGGACTCCATTTTGACGACATCCAGAAACTCCTGAAGGTGCTGAACCGACTTGTGGATGCGGGCAACACAATTGTTGCTGTCGAACATAACATCGACGTTATTAAATCGGCGGACTGGATCATCGACTTGGGCCCCGAAGGCAGCAAGGGGGGTGGAGAAGTTGTTGCGATGGGCACACCAGAGAAAGTTGCGAAGGTCCAGGAATCTCACACCGCACGTTTCCTACGCGAGGTTTTGTAAAACGATTTCCTAATCGCTACAGAGTGAGCGCGTTCTTGCTGGCGAGGTTTCCTGCGGAAATACCCTATCAAAAACGCCTCGCCTTCTTATACCGTGTTGTAATTATAAGTTTCACCATAAATAACGTTAAATCCTCCCAAATTCCCCTTGACAAAATCTGGAATCTATGGAATTATAATACATGTATCTATCAAATGTGTCGTATCCATAATGCAAATTCCAGATTACTATCAAATCTTAGAGATCGAGCGGGAGGCTACCGCTCGTGAAATAAAAATTGCTTATCGGAAACTCGCAAAACGTTACCATCCCGACAAAAACCCAGAGCGGACCGCTTTTGCAGAAAAAATGTTCCGCGAGGTCTGTAATGCTTATAGCACGCTCCAAGACAAAAGACGGAAAGCGGACTATGATCGAACATTACGGACGATCGAACGAGAGCAGAGGTCGCACAGAGTTTATTTTGATAGACTCAGTAGACTCAACCACACCTATGCCAAGTTAGAATTACTGTTGCAAGCACTGCTCCATCACAATTACGAGACCGGCGTTTCCATGTACGAGCAGCTGCAGCACCGCTCTGAAGAAATTGGAAAGGAGTGGCGTATCGACGATTTTCTCAGTTATGAAGAGAGCCGGGATTGCGAATTCCTTGTCGCCGAAGCATACCAGAAACTCGGATTTTCCAACGGTGATCAGTCTTCTGTTCTTGATCGATACCGAAAAATCGAACAGGCGATGCTGATGTATGAATCTCTGTTGTCTGCTGAAACAAAACGTCCGTGTTTCAGACACTTTATCCGAGAAGTTAAAGAACGTCTCAAGTTCATTTACCTTTACCATTTTAGCATTGAGGGGTATGACCAAACACACCCTATTCCGCTTGCGAAAATCCGTGAATTAGAACTTTCAAAGCGCGAGACGGCATGGATGTACAAAAAAATCGCAGAATTTTATGTTGAGATTGATCGGTTTCCTGAAGCACGAACCGTCCTGAAAATGGCGTTTGAATTGCAACCCCGCCTTACCGGTGCTAAGAAGATTTGTCGAACCTTAAATATGGGGTATTAGTTATCGGTTGTCAGTTAAGAGGTGCTATCAGGGGATCGCTGTTACAGAAGAAGGTATTCGTCAGCTGTCGGTGGTCAGCAAGAAAAGCCTTTTACCGATAACTAACAATTATTCAAGAGGAAAATACGAATGGGAAAAGAGGTACGTTGGGAACGGATGTTCCCTGATCAATTGGAAGCTGCGTTCAACGAATGTCCTGCTGTCTATTTCACTTATGGACTCTGTGAGCCGCATGGTCCGCAGAACACTGTAGGACTGGACGCGCTCAAAGCACATGCGATCGCGTGTCGTGCTGCGCAGACGCACGGCGGTATCGTTGCCCCTCCGGACTACTGGCATATCCACGAACACGGTATGTATGCGAATTGGGCATACCGGAGCGTCGGCGAAGTCCGAAGCTGGTTAACCGCAATGCCGGCGTGGCAGCACTTCAAAAACGTCTGTTACCATGTCCGTGCTGCCGATGCGCTTGGGTTCCACGCCGCTATTTTCCTTACTGGACACTACGGGCCGAATTGGCAGGACCTCAAGACCCTCCTGAAATTGATTCAACCGCATTTTGCTATGCAACTCTACGGACTACCCGATTTTGAGGCGAATACACCGGGATTTGACAATCAGGGCAATGGTGGAGACCATGCCGGTAGAGTGGAGACCTCGCTCCTGTGGGCATTGGAGCCGGATTGCGTTGATATGTCACGAATGCCCGCAGCGGATGCCCAAGGACCACACTTTGCGATGGGTGGAAATGCCTTTGAGTCGGATCGGCGTATCGGTGAACGTATGGTGGATGATGAAGTCGCATGGCTCGGAAATAAGATGCAGGCGTTATTGGGTGCTTATGCCCAACAGAATATCACTGAACGCCAACCTGTAACTTTCGAGCAGGTCGAACAGATATGGACAGAAACTGTATCACCCGCTTTGAAGACCTTTGAGACGATGAAAAATCCAGAAGAATCGCCACCGGAAGATTCACAATGGTTCCGCCAGTGCAAACTTCCGGACCGCAAGGAATAATTAAAAATGGAAACGACGAATGCACAACTCGTTGAAAATTACCGAAAAGATGGATTCTTAACCGGCATCCACGTTTCTAATGAAATTGAAGCAACGCGCCATCGGCAAGCCTATGACGCATTAGAAGCGGAAGTCGGTGCAGAGAAATGTGAAATTGGTCTCGTTGATTGGCATTTCGACTATCAATTTATCTGGGAGCTCGCGACACATCCGAAAATTGTGGATGTGATTGAGGCACTTATCGGTCCCGACGTGATGTTGTTAGCTACGCATTTCTTCTGCAAGTACGGTCCTCGCAACAAGTTCGTCGCGTGGCATCAAGATGTGACGTATTGGGGACTTGAGCCACCCGATGCGGTCACTGCTTGGTATGCCATCGACGACAGCGATACGGGTAACGGCTGCATGCAGGTAATCCCCGGAAGCCATCAGGGGATTAAGGAACACGGAAAATCCGAGCACGCAGGCAATCTGTTGAGCATCAATCAGGAGGTCCCAGTCACTGAAGCAGAGGCAGAAACCGCTGTAGATCTGGTGTTGAAAGCCGGTGAGATGTCCATCCACCACGGACAGATAATTCACGGTAGCCTCCCGAACCATTCTGAGCGTCGGCGGTGCGGTTTAACAATTCGCTACATTGATCCATCGGTGAGGCAGGCGGAAGAGAATTCACTGAAACGTCCTTGGAAACCGATTTTGCTGCGCGGCGAAGACCGATACCAGAATTTCACGACTGTGCCGAATCCATTTTAATAGCAGTCGGCAGTCAGCAAGAGAGTATCGTTAAACGAAAATCTCTGAACCGAAGCCGACAACCGACAGGCAATAAAAAATGAACACTCACACCTACGATGCAATCGTTATTGGTGCTGGTGGCATGGGGAGTGCAACTGCATATCACCTCGCGAAGTCTGGTGCCGACGTGCTTGTTTTAGAACAATTTCAGCGCGGGCACACGTTCGGCAGTTCGCATGGCAAAACCCGTATCATCCGGTTCTTCTACGATAAGCCCTTTTACACTGAATTGATGAAAACCGCCTACGCTGAATGGCGAGACCTCGAATTGGTATCGGGGAAATCGCTGCTGTTTATAACGGGAAGTGTAGGACTCGGTGCAAAGGGAAACCTGTACGGACGCGCGACACGACAAAGTTTAGATGCCGCAGGTGTCGAATCCGAGTGGTGGGATGCGGCACAATTAGCGGAACGTTTTCCGCAATTCCGATCAACGCGTGATATGGATATCCTCTATCAGAAAGACACCGGTTTTCTCTGTGCCGCCGAGTGTGTTTTGACCCATTTGCAGTTGGCAGAACAGCACGGTGCGACAATCCGGGAGGCGACCCGTGTAATCGACCTCCATTGGCGAGCCAATATCCCGACTGTTCGTACCGAAACGGGTCAGTTTCAGGGTAGAAAAGTCATTGTAACAGCAGGCGCATGGTCGGGTGTCCTACTCGAAGCGTTGAATCTCCCGCTCACGGTTACGAAACAACAGGTATGCTACTATCAACCTACAGACATCGAAAGTTTCCAACCAGACAGGTTTCCTGTCTTCACGGAAATGACCCCTGACGGGGAATTTATCTACGGTATTCCCGCTTTTGGTTCTTTTGATGCGGGGGGCGGCTTAAAAATCGCTCGCCACGGAAGGGGACAAGTCGTTTCCGCTGATACGCTTGAACGCGTCCCGGATGCAGATTACATCGCCCATGTAGATGCTTATGTGGAAGAACGCCTTCCAGCACTTGGAAAAACCACGCATGCCGAAGCATGCCTCTATACTGAAACACCAGACGAAGACTTTATTATTGACGCACACCCACACTGTTCGGATGTGTTAATTGCGGCGGGTTTTTCAGGACACGGTTTCAAGTTTTGTGCTCTCGTCGGACGTATTATGAGCGAACTCGTGCGGAACGGCGAAACCGGTTTTGACATCCATCCATTTCGTATTGATCGAAAGCACAAAATCTCAAGTGGTATCCCAAGGTTGCAATCATGACAAAACGGACGAAAGTAATTGTCGGCGCGATTTCCGTTAGTGTTGTGTTAATCCTAATGACGCTATTTTTTATCGTACAGCGCGATTCCGAGCTCACCGTCCAAGCCCCCGCACCTCCGCGAGAAGTTACACCTGTTCCGTTACCGCCACCAATCCCTTCAACCATCGCTGTAAAAGTGAACTTACCCATAGCGGATGTCAAAGCATTAGCCGAATCTTCGCTCAGAGACTATCTTAGCAAACCCATCCAAAAGAAAGTTGGCGCGATTGAATCTGCCATCAAACTCAACATTGACACGCTCACAATGACGGGCGGGATAGACGGGAGCGTGTCGGTAATCGTTCCATTCCAGTTCAGTGGGTGGGCGCGCGCCTCGAAAAAAATCTTCGGTCAAGTCGTCCAAAAACGTGAAGATATTGAAGGCACAGCGACTGCCTCGCTAACCCTCACCCCAACGCTTAATCCCGATTGGCGTATTACTGCCAAAACGGCGTCCGATATTTCCATCCAGAAAGCAGAAATCGAAATTTTGGGTATTACAATCTCAGTTCGCCGGATTCTTACCGAATTGGTGCGGGAGGCAGTTCTTCCGAAGTTAGAGGATCTCATCGTCAAGTACATCACCAATATAGATGTGAAGACACGTGTTGCTGGTTTGTGGACAAAACTCTACGAACCCATCGTTCTCAAGCAGGAACCGCCAATTGCGCTCATTATAGAGCCGCTGGAAATCCTCGCGCAACAGTTGTCGAGTGATGGACAAATGCTTTCTCTCAACTTCGGTATAGAAACTTACATTCAAGCGAATATGGGAGATGGGTTAATCAATTCTTCTCGAAATATAATCACCGCGTTGCCGGTCATCCGATTCGTAGACCTGCTCGAATCCGGTTACCATATTATCGTCCCGATTGAGACGACCTACACTGCGGTTGAAAGCCTCGCCAAACCGCATGTTGAGAAACTACACAAGTTCAAAGGGATTGATACACTGGTTGAAAATTTGGTGCTTTATGGCAGCGGCACTCAACTCGTCGCTGGAATTCAATTCCGTATGCCTTCATTAGGTGCGACGGGACAACTCTATCTGCTCGGAACCCCCGTATACGATGCGACGGCGATGTCCGTTTCTGTCACTGAATTCGACTATGCGCTAACAACACGCAGTCTGCTCTTGGATATCGCCCAAGCTGCTGGTGAAGGCTTCTTTCCACACCTTCGAACGACAGTCGAAGAGAGGCTTATCTTTCCATTAGAAGATCAACTGACGACACTACGCGAGAAGTTGGCTGATGCCATCGCGGAACGCCTGATCGGTTCGTATGTCGTTTTGCGAGGCACTGTAGATCAGATTACGCCGGAGGCACTCTATCTCACACAGACAGGGGTACGGATCCCGTTCCGTTTACAAGGCGATCTTGCCTGTGAGGTAAGTCTCAAGGCTCCACAAGTTCCCCATTAAGGAGGCTGAAAATGCAAACGACTCTTAAAGCAGGCAGCGCGACCACGGATATCACGGCACCCCTCGGTACAAGAATGCCGGGTGGCTTCCGACCAAGATATGCTGAGAATGTTGACGATGAACTTTTTGCCAAGGCAGTCGTCATTGATAACGGCACAACTCGTATTGCTATTGTTACCTGTGACCTCATCGCTATACCAGAAAAAGTAGCCGATGCAGCCAAAGCGCGTATCGCTGAAAGATGCGACATCCCGCCAGCACACGTCATGGTGAACGCTACACATACACATACCGCTGTCGCGATTGCCGATCTGCTCGGTGTTGACGAAGACATCGATTATACGGAGTGGGCGCCCCTGAAAATCGCTGACGCGGTTGAACTCGCAGTGTGGCGACTCCAGCCAGCACGGGTCGGATTTGCCAGTGTTAATGAAGAACGCATCACCTTCAATCGACGGTGGTACATGAAAGACGGTACCGTCCGTTTTAACCCCGGTGTCAATAATCCAGATCTCGTGAAACCGACGGGTACGATTGATCCAGAGTTGACAATGATGTTCGTTGAAGCCGATGATGGCACCCCGCTTTCGGCTGTTGCTAACTTTTCACTTCACTACATTGGCACAGACAACGGCAGCGCGCTCTCCGCAGACTATTTTGGGCACTTTGATCGACGTATGCGACACTATCTGGGGGATACGTGTGTCTCGCTCCTTTGGAACGCCGCATCGGGACAGATTAACAATACCGACTTCAGTGGACAGACGAAATGGACGGCGAGTGGACATCAACAAGCAGTGAAAATGGCGAATGTTCTCGCCGGGCATTTCATCACCGAGATGCAATTCATGGAGATGCACGAGACACTCGACCTCAGCGGACACCTTGAGACGTTAACGTTCCAACGCAAACGGATTACTGACGAGGATCTTAAGGTCGCTGAACAGGTGCTGTCTGTACCGCAAGGGACTTACGATGCCTACGAAACGGGTCCGTTTAGCTGGGTCGTTGGGCAGCCGATACCAACAGCATTGGTAGATGTCTATGCGCTTGAATGCCAGCGATTGGCGGCGTTGCCGGCAGAGATGACCGCACCTGTCCAAGTCATCCGTTTGGGTGAGGCGGCAATTGTAGCGTTGCCCGGTGAGGTTTTTGTTGAAACGGGGATGAACATCAAAGCCGCGTCTGACGCAAGTCCAACATTCCTCGTCAGCTTGGCAAATGGATATATCGGTTATATCTGTACGGATAAAGCATTGATAGAAGAAGGCGGGTATGAAACATGGGCGGCGAAGTCCTCACTACCGGCGGTTGGAACAGTGCCAGCGATGGAGTCACTCGTTGCCTCTATGTTGGTTTAGCGTAGGAGTGTGTGAGGTAGAAGGTCTGCTCACTTGATATTTCGATAAAAAAATAAAGAGGTGGGTATTTGTACCCACCTCTTACGGGGGAAAAAATAGAATAGAAAGTTAAACAGCGGCAGGACCTCTTTCACCTGTACGGATACGGATAGTTTCATCAATGGGCAATACGAAGATTTTGCCATCGCCGATTTTACCGGTTGAAGCGGCTTGTTGAACGGCTTCGACGACTTTGTCAACGTTCTCTTCCGCGACAACGATTTCGATTTTTAACTTCGGGACAAATTCGATAGTGTATTCGCTACCGCGGTACAATTCTGTGTGCCCACGGCTACGCCCGAAACCACGAACTTCACTGACTGTCATGCCCCGAACACCCACACTGCTGAGTGCCTCTTTGACCTCCTCCAATTTGAAGGGGCGGATAATACATTCTAGCTTTTTCATTCGATTCTCCTTGCTAAAAGTGAATTGGGTTGTGTAGCAGCTTCTGCCTTTCAATCAGGGCTTACAATCTGTGCCCTCAAGTTTTACAAGTACGAGTATGGTGGGCGGATATGGTAATCCGCCCTATAGCGTGATTTTCAAGACCGCATCTACACGCCCTAAATGTCGTGGTAGAGGAAGAATTCGTACGGATGCGGTCGCATGTTGACTGCGTCGACCTCATTCTCACGTTTGTAATCAATCCAGACATCCAAGACATCTTGGGTGAATACGTCGCCCTTGAGGAGATATTCGTGGTCTTCCTCTAAGGCATCCAAGGAATCGCCGAGGGAGACTGGCGTGGATTCGATGTCCGCGAGTTCTTCCGGCTCAAGGTCATAGAGGTCTTTATCCAGGGGTTCACCCGGATGGATGCGATTCTGTATACCATCAAGCCCTGCCATGAGCAGTGCACTGAAGGCAAGGTAAGGATTACAAGACGGATCCGGTGTCCGGAATTCGATCCGTTTCGCCTTCTCACTCTTTGAGTAGACGGGGATACGGACACACGCGCTACGGTTCCGTTGTGAGTAAGCGATGTTCACAGGTGCTTCATATCCTGGAACCAACCGTTTGTAGGAGTTGGTTGTCGGAGCGATGATTGCGCAGAGCGAACGGGCATGCGTGAGCAAGCCGCCGATATAGTAAAGCGCATCTTCACTCAGCAGCGAATATCCTTGTGGATCGTAGAAGATGTTCTTTCCATTCTTCCAGAGACTTTGGTGGACGTGCATTCCAGAACCGTTGTCTTGGAAGAGCGGTTTCGGCATGAAAGTCGCGACTAAGTTATTTTCGCGCGCCATATTCTTGATGATATATTTATAGAGCGCAATCTTATCACCCGTCGAAGTTAGCTCACCAAAGCGGATGTCGATTTCACCTTGACCGGCAGTTCCGACTTCGTGGTGGTGGACTTCCACATCAATGCCAGCTTCCATCAGCTTGAGACAGATCTCGGAACGGAGGTCTTGAAGTGTATCGGAAGGCGGAACCGGGAAGTAACCTTCTTTGTAACGCGGTTTGTAGCCGAGGTTTGGGTTCTCTTCACGACCGGAATTCCAACTTCCCTCAACAGAATCAACAGCGTAGAAACCGGAGTGTTGGTTTTGTCCATAGCGGATGTCGTTGAGAAGATAGAATTCTGCTTCAGGTCCCCAGTAACTTATATCCGCAATACCAGTAGATTGAAGATACGCTTCTGCTTTCTGTGCGATATGACGCACATCGCGCGTGTAATTCTCCAATGTAATTGGATCTTTGATATTACACGTCATGCTCAGCGTCGGGACCTTGCAGACCGGGTCGATAAGAGCGGTCGTTGGATCTGGGAAGAGTAGCATATCGCTCTCGTTGATTGCTTGGAAACCCCGGATACTTGAGCCGTCGAAACCGCAACCTTCTTCAAACATGTCCTCGGTTAACTCTTCCGCCATAAGTGAAAAGTGTTGCCACATTCCGGGCAGATCCATGAATTTCAGGTCGATTATCTTTACATCATGCTCTTTTGCAAGTGCAACCACCTCACTTGGTGTCATTACATATCCTCCTAATTTCGACTGAGCTTGTCAGTCGAAACTTGCTATCAAAACTTGCTCGATCCAAGGACCGAGACTACAAACCTGATAAAACGGTGTAGGAAAAACGTAGCACAAAAGCGAAGTGCTTCCTATTCCGTTTCAATAACTCAAAAAATGTCCTTGTTTCGTCAACTGAACGCGCAACTCATACCACTTGACGAGTGTCTTACTGAAGTAGTTAAGCAAAATTTATGCCAATCACCGTTGATTGGAAATAGTACGGCATTGATTTGACGAAAACAGGTGAATTCTCGTGTAAAATCACGAGTTACAGTGAATTTTCGGGGTGAAACAACCGTTACAACAATTTTTTGTCTATATCTCGTATTAAAAACGCTGAGTCCTTGCTAAATTATTAGGCATGGCGTTGCACGTTTTTTGCGCGCAATACCGCGACGTAGAGATCCTACGCGACCTAAAGGCTATTTTTACGAAAATTCAACATCTTTGGCGTATCGACTCATTTCGGGACCATCCTGTCCGGCGTATTTGTTCGCAGGTTTGAGTTGATACGGTACACGCGCTGGTGAAGAGAGCTGTCCAAAGGTAAACGCGCAGATCCGCATACCTGGGTACAATTTAACCGGCATGCGACTGAGATTCCCTAACTCCAAAGTCGGAATGCCTATCCAACCTGGATCAAAGAGTCCCGCGGTGCTGTGAACGATAATGCCAAGCCTTCCGAGGCTACTTCTCCCTTCAAGTCTTGCCATCACATCGTCCGCTAATTCAAGTGTCTCTTGCGTCGCTGCTAAGACAAACTCGCCGGGCTGCATCGTGAAGGCGTCACCCTCAGAGACATCAATCCTTCGCATCAGGTCGTTCGTATCAATCTCAGCACCCAGATCGATATACGGATGTTTGCTATGTTCAAACACACGAAAGGTATTGCTCAATTTGAAATCAATCGAGCAACTGCCGAGTTGTGTTTCCAAATCGGGTTCGGGGGTGATTTTAATTTTCCCCTTTTTCATATACTCAATAATATCTTTATCCGATAAAAACATTTTTGTTTTTACAACCTTTCCTACTGCTCAGGCAAGAAGTCCTCTGGAGCGATACCACGATAGGCGTAATCTAAGAGATTAACAGGATGCATGGCTTTCATGGAGAGTCCGTGTTTTTGGATGCCGAGTTGAATCTGGAGCAAGCAACCGGGATTTCCTGTCGCAACGATGTCGGCGTCCGTTTCAGCGATGTGCGTCATTTTTCTTTCTAAAATCTCTTGTGAAAGTTCAGGCTGTGTGATGTTATAGATGCCAGCACTCCCGCAGCACCATTCGGATTCTGTTAATTCGATCAACTCCAACCCCGGTATTGCTTGGAGGACCTTACGGGGTTGTGTCTCTACGCTTTGTCCATGAAGAAGATGGCAAGGTTCATCATAGGTAACGCGTTTCTCGATTTTTCCTTTCGGCGCGACCATCTCGATTTCCGCTAAGAATTCGCTGATGTCTTGCATCTTATGGCTAAAGCGTACCGCTTTCTCGGCGTAAGCTGCGTCGTTTTCTAAAAGTGCCTCGTATTCCTTAAGCGTTGCACCACAGCCGGCGGAGTTGATGATAATCGCGTCTACATTTTCTGCTTCAAACGCATCGATGTTCTGTTTCGCGAGCGATGAAGCCACATCTCGCACGCCGTTGTGCAGATGTAATGCTCCACAACAGGTCTGCTGTCGCGGGGTGACAACCTCACAGCCATTCTCTGCTAAAACCCGAATCGTTGCGACGTTTGTTTCAGTGAAAACCTGATTCATGATACATCCGGGTATGAATCCAACACGGTATCGGGTCTCACCTTCAGCAGGTGTAATGTCACGTATTGTGTATTTCAAGCGCGGCGGCGGAATCTTCGGAAGTAATGATTCCATCTGTCCGAGTTGTCCCATCAACTTCAGAATGCCGGTTTTTTGGACGAGCCATCGGATACCGAGCCGTTGATAAAGCCACATCAACTCGAAGATTAGGTCCAACCGTTCTTTGTTGGGCAAAATTTGCTTGAAGACAAGGTTCGTCCAGAATCGATACGCTGCGGAACGGGGTGCGTTCTGTTCATAGATAGCACGTGCCTCCTCAAGGAGTTCTCCAAAGTGAACGCCGGAGGGACAGGCGGTTTCACACGCGCGGCAATCTAAACACCGATAGATATATTCTGACCATTCCTCATTTAGCGGGGTGGCATCTTCATCCTTGAAGGCACTCCCCATGAGATATAATCTACCTCTTGGTGAATCCGTTTCTAAACCTAACTCTCGATAGGTTGGACAGGTAGGCAGACAAAGTCCGCAGTGCGTACAAGCGTCCCACTTTTTCCAACTAAAGGTCTCTACGCCGATAAGCGATTGTGTTTGTTGATTGGACATGTTAAATTTTTTACGATTTATGATGACTGGCTAACGACCCAAGCAATGTAAGCGATTTTAGAATTCCCCGCCCATCAATCTCTGATGAGTTTTCTTTAGAGTTTGGGCAATACCCAAAGCACCCAAAGAAAGAAGAGCAGAACCAAACTAATCATAACTAAAGTTACGTAGACAGGGTTCGCTTTGCCTGCAAAACTTTTCTTGAGGCTTTCGGTGCTATTGTCCCGAATTTTTTCTGTTAAGAGCACCTTTTCGCTTTGTGTTAACGCCTTTTTCCCGAAAAGCGGTTCAGTTGAAGCCTGTAGTTGTTTATGCTGCCGCCTCCGTCTCGGTAGCACAAGACCGAGAAGCAAAATAGAACCTACAAAACTCATTATGTGAACTGGATATGCCATGATGACTTCTATAACACCTTTGAGATCATACATTTCTACACCTCCGATGTTAGTTAGTCCACTGCTCGTAGGGTTCCGATATTACGAAGTTGTAACCCCTTCGTTAAGACTCCCAGAGCGATATCCCTGCAAGTCGAGTGTGACGTGCGTATATCCGAGTGTTTTAAAGTGATTGCTGATGTCGTGGCGTACGGTTTTAGAAAGTAGCCTTGAAATTTCCTGTGCCTCCAACTCAATTCGGGCAAGGTCGCCGTGGTGTCGGACACGGAATTGGCGAATCCCTAAATCGTAGAGGAACTGCTCGGCAGCGTCTACCTGTCGCAGCAATTCGCGGGTGATACGCATGCCGTAAGGAAACCGTGAGGAGAGGCAAGCGAACGCCGGTTTATCCCATGTTGGCAGGTCCCACGCCTTTGAAATTTCGCGAATCTCTGCTTTCGTCAGGTCAACATCGATCAAGGGTGCTTGGATACCCATCTGCTTTGCTGCATCCATGCCGGGACGATGGTCACCGACATCGTCTGGAATCGCACCGTAGACAATCGTTCCGACGTCATATTTTTCAGCGATCGGACGTAATTTATCGAACAACTCCGTCTTGCAGAAGAAGCATCGGTTCGTCGGATTGCTGGCGTAACCCTCCAGATCTAATTCTTGCGTGTCAACGGTTTCAAGGCGGATCCCGATCTGTTTGGCAATTTCCTGTGCAGCCCGCATTTCTCGGATCGGATAGGAATCCGAAATGGCGGTAACAGCGAGTGCGTTGCCCCCTAATGCGTGTTGTGCCGCCTCTGCAAGAAATGTGCTGTCAACACCGCCAGAAAATGCAACGATGACCTTCTCGTAAGCGTGCAAGCACGCATAGAGTCTGTCCAGTTTTGTTTGTAGGATAGGTTCAAGTTTCTGTTTTTGCATAAGCTGCTCAATATGTGACGGCACGACGGCGCGTGCCTACTACTTTTAAGAGGGTCGATCGGCTTGTTGGATTCTCAGCAGTTCATCACTCAGCAAACGGCGTTTTAATCCGCCGATTCTATCAATAAAAAGCACACCGTTGAGATGGTCTATTTCGTGTTGTAGCACACGCGCGACTAAGCCATCGGCTTCAATGTGAACGGATTCGCCTTGGACGTTAATCGCTTCAACGACAATACTTTCTGGACGTTTCACATCCGCTGTTACATCTGGAATGCTGAGGCATCCTTCCTCGGCGACGATTTCTCCTTCGGAACTTAGAATTTCGGGGTTAAACAACACCAGCGTTTCATATTCCTGATCGTCAACTTCACCTATGTCGATGATGATAAGTTTCTTCAGGATACCGACTTGCGTTGCTGCGAGTCCGATACCGTTGCCTGTCGCCTCCAGTGTCAGTAACATGTCTTCAGCGAGTTGGCGTTCTGCGTCTGTGATCTCGGCAACCGGTTTGGCTCTTTTACGGAGCACTGGATCGCCGTAATAGCACAGTTGCAAGGGTGCTGTTTTATACAGTACGACCTCATCTTCGCCATTCACGTCCGAGGCATCGGTGTTCTTGGGCTTTCTTCTACGTTTTGGCATGTACTTAGGAAGTTCTCCGTTTTTAGCGTGTCTCCGAGAAAAATAACTTTTAATATAGTAGCACCTATTGTAGATTCTGTCAAGCAAAAAGTTTTGGTGTTAGTTTTCAGTTATCAGTTGTCAGTGTTCAGTTTGTGGCAGCCACAAGGGCTGTCCCTACAGAATGTCTACTTGTTTCTAATGTGAGTTCGAGAATAAAAATGCGGGGAGCGTCGGTTGGGTAGAGCGATAAAGACTATAGTTTGCGGACTTATATGTAAAATTTCATCTTACAGAACCTTATGCGTAGGATACATATAGCGAAACCCAACGAGAATCGGTAGGTAGCGAGTAAAACTCGCTCCTACACAGCGCGTGCAGTACCGCCAACAACGCCACCCGGGAACTCTCATCGCGAGTGGAACTCGCTCCTACAAAACCTGATCGGCGGTCGGTAAGATCACAGGAAAGCACCTATCAAGGGGCGTGCATTAGGTAGAGATAGAAGCCTTCGTCACTAACGATTGAACCTGTAAATTGTGTCAAGAGGTTAAGATTATGCTGAGCAATTAGTTCCGGATCTAAAGCGCGGTTCATAATAAGCAAAACATCATCGAAAGTCTCTGCGCGTAACATCGCTGCTGCTTCAATGACTTGGGCATCCGTAACATCGGGCACACGAATATCGTCCCATCTGACAAAGGAGCCGAATCGATTGCCGTGTACATAGTAAATTTGGTCTTTTTCGAGGTATCCAACGATAGTGCTGGCAGCATAATCTATCTCGCCGACCATTTGCCTATCTTCTATGTTGTTTGCTTTGATATATTCAGCCGCCTGTTTTCCGTATGAGAAGACATGCTGATGTTCCAGTCGAACTGCGGTTATACCGCCAATGAAATGACAGATAAAGATGAAAGTGAAAAATGGAGAAAACAGCCGTTGCGGTAAGTCGTTGAGAATTTTGGGGCGAAGGTTTATTTCGGGACAGTCTTTGTAAATCCAACCCGTCATTAGGAGTGTGATAAATAGGAATCCGTGGTGGCGCATGCTCCCGTAATACTTGATATAGAAAAATACTAAAAGCCCGAATATTGCTGTGAGATATATGAGGAGCGCAGTCGGACGTTTGAGTAGCAATAGAACGCTGAAAAGTAGAAGAAGACAGCAGAGCGGGATTTGGATGGATTGGAAGAGGGAATACGTTTCTAATTGGTGCTTGTTCCAAAAATTAAGCGTGAATTCGGGGATCG
>CAZGAW010000026.1:0-8159 GCA_964523645.1 uncultured bacterium
CAGCAAGCGGAGATATGTCCGTGATGCTATTAAAACCAAGCACCAGCCCAGTCAGCTGTTTGAGTGCAGCGAGGGAGGATATGTCCGTGATGCTATTACTCCACAGATCCAGTTCCCTGAGATTGTGTGCGTGTTCAAGACCGGTGAGATTTTTTATGCCGCTACTATAGACCTTAAGCTTTGTTAGATTCAGCAGTGTGTGCGTCGTGATGGAGTCCCCAATCTCTTGCCGGATTGCTGCTGCCAAATTGGGATCTGGTATAGAAACAACTTCGAGAGGTGGTAGCAGGGAGGTAACATCGACTGGAAAATTTGTCCATGAGTTTGCGAAGTTTCCATTCACATCCATAACATGCAGAGATACAGACCTATTTTCTGGTCCTAAAGATGTGGTGACAAAATTAACAGTGTCGCTTGGCTTTCCGTTTAAGTGCTTACAAGCAATCACTTCCAGAGAACCTGTTGCGGATCCACTCAGCGTTGTTGTAAGCAGCTGCGCTTGGTGAAGTCCATCTGGATCGGTTACCTTGAAACGAAAGCGGATCGCATTGGGTGGAGAGGCAAGACTCGGTGGGAGCATCTCAATTTTAGTTTTTGCATTGGCAGTGGCTTGGTGGGTGTTGAAGTAGCGGTGGACATCCAACCACTCCGCAGCACATTGCGACAATTCCCTGCGGGTAGTACCGTAAGACATCATGTAAATATTACTACGGAAATCGTGATGCAAGCCAAAAGCGTGTCCAAGTTCATGAGCAACCGTTTGAAAATTAAGACAATCGAGGCCGTAGATGCTCGCTGATCCGCTATGGTTACTGCCTGATCCACTACCGCAAGCCGTGCGGGACCTAAAGCCACGATCTAACACGACAAGACGGATACGTTTTGAACCGCGAAGCTGCTCCCCAATTTCTGAGAATGGGTTGTTATCGTGATCCGCGTAATCCGCATCCTCAAATCTCCCGACAATATGATACACAACGGCATTCCCGTGTGCGTCGGTTTCAAACTGGAAAGTTTTCCTACCGAATCCGTGTGCCTCCATTTGGTCGGCATAAAATTGTTGGACATCCTTTATCAATTGATCCATCTTTACATTTATGTTCGGAGGCGGTTGACGGTCGCGTGGACGGAAATAGATGAGCCGGACCACATACTCCGCCTGCGTCAAGTCATTATCGAAATGGACATCTACGCCTGCCCTCTGTAGCCACGGGATATGTGTGCTGACGGCGGTGTCACTCAGAGGATTTCCTTGCAAATAGAGCATCTGTAGGCTTGTTGACGCTCCTAACTGTGCTAAGTCTACCAGGGGCGACACATTTGATATCCAATTGTCCCTGAGGGTTAAGGTTGTCAGTTGGGTCAAGCCTACCAAGGGCGACACATCCGAGATACTGTTGTTGTTAAGCGACAGGATTGTGAGATTTGAGGCGTGCTGCAGCCCGGTGATGTCGTGAATGCCCGCATCGTTCGCGATCAGTGCCCTCAACTGCAGCATATCCGCAGCAGTCAATGTGGCATCAGGCGGTTTCCGAAGGGTTTCCATTATCTTCGCACGGAGGTTGTCATCAGGAACAGACACGGGTGTGCTGCGCGGGATAGCTGTCACTGTAAATTGAACGGGTTTCAAAATATGTGCAGCGGTCACACGGACAATCGTCGTGCCGAGGGTTGGTCCCATCTTCAACTGTGTTGCCGCCTTACCGGTGGTCTCCGTTGTTGCAGTTGTCGCACTGAGTTTGCCACCGCCACCTGTGATAGTAAACCGCACCGGCACGCCTGCAAATGCCCGATTCTGCTCATCCCGCACTTCCACGACGAACGGGAACGGCACCGTCGAATTGATTCCGCCGTGTTGCGCGATCCCTGATACTTTCACGAGCGTCGTCGGGACGCGGGGGTCAAACTTCACCTCAATCCCTCTCGCTTGCATGGCGGGAATATGGGTGTTGATGGAAACGTAACTCAGTGGATTTCCCTCAATATACAATCCACTGCTGTCCCACTCCGTTCCTGCCAGATTTAGCCCCATTATAGGGGACATATCTGAGATGTTATTATTTGAAAGCCGCAACCAAGTGAGTTGTTCAAGTCCAGCAAGGGGAGACACATCCGAGATGTTATTAAGCGGTAGATCTAACCAAGTGAGTTGTTTGAGAGCAGCAAGCAGAGATATATCCGAGATGTTATTACTGGAAATCCCCAACTCGATGAGTTGTTTAAGGGCAGTAAGCGGAGACATATCTGAAATATTATTGCTCCCAAGCTTCAACGTTTTGAGTCGTTTAAGTCCGGCGAGGGTGGATATATCCGAGATGCTATTACTCCGAAGCCGCAACCAAGTCAGTTGTTTGAGGGCAGCAAGTGGAGATATGTTTGAGATATTATTCCCCACAAGATCCAACGCCGTCAGTTGCTTGAGAGTAGAAAGAGCGGATATATCCGAGATGCTATTATGCCAAAGCTCCAACCAAGTCAGTTGTTTGAGGGCAGCAAGCGCGGATATGTCCGTGATGCTATTATCCGAAAGATCCAACCGAGTGAGTTGTGTGAGTCCAGCAAGCGCGGATATGTCCGTGATGCTATTACTCCGAAGCCTCAACTGAGTGAGTTGTGTGAGTCCAGCAAGCGCGGATATATCCGATATTTCATTCGTGTAAAGGACCAATACTTTGAGGTTGCGTGCGTGTTCAAGACCGGTAAGATTTTTTATCCCGCGAGCGGAGGCTTCAAGCCGCGTGAGCTTCAGCAGCGTGTGCGTTGTGATAGAATTGCCAATCTCTTGCCGGATTGCGGCTGCTAAATTCGCATCGGGTATGGACACAACTTTAGGTTGTCCCTGTTGTGCTTGTGAAAGGTTTGTGATTAACAGACCGAATAGAACCGCGATGCTAACAAATAGACGTTTGACGTGCATGTAAGAGTCTCCATAGCACTATTCAGAGTAGGACTTACGCAGACATGCGATAAATCGCATGACTACAAACAGATATACCTTAGAAATCTGGCTGTATCCATAACTGATAGCCAACTCCCTCGGAAGTCAATGCCACAATGTTATCTTGCTCTGGAACCGCTAATACATCGTTGTGATACAATCGCATGCGTACCGTCTCCGCGGTGCGCGTGATGTCGAAGGTAGCAACGCCATCGGCATCTCGGAACCTGTGCAGACAGATTGTCTCCTGACCCGTATGCAGCATGTGCATGCCCCTTGCATTTACATCTGCCGATCCTGATAGGGTATTTTCCCATATTCTGAGGTGCGTCTCGCCTTCATCGGCTGTTTCCCCTGCCTCTAAAATAACCGCAGCGGATTCTGCGTATGATGGGACTTTGCAAACTGCGATTTCTATTCCCGCTTCGCTTGTGAGAACCTCATAAGTGGTGTGATGTGGAATATGTGCCACACATGCCTCGCCTTGGAAAACATCCGAACGCTCGCCCAAAATCCCGTTCGCTTTGTTGCCGTTATGTCCCACCAGCAAGGTGCAATGTCCACCTAACGCGATTAACGCGACTTCGGTATCACCAGAATGGTCAAAAAAAGTGGCTTCGGGGGTGAGATTAAGAATTCCGAAATGGAGTTTCGTAATGCCCATTTCGCCGGGTGCTACGATTTCAGTGTAGCCTTGGGTAGGCGTGTAATTTTTAAGCACCCACATTTTTTTAATCTTCTTTGGATTGAAAATTCGATAGGTTTTCAACGAAGCTCGCTAAGGGAAGCCCAACTACATTAAAATAACATCCCTCAATACGTCGGACGAACGCTGCGCCGCGGCCTTGAATCCCGTAGGCACCCGCCTTATCTGATGCTTCTCCACTTGCAATATAGGCAGCGATTTCGTCGTTATGCAACTCCCGAAAATAAACCTGTGTTGTTTCAGCCCAAGCGATTTCTCGTCCTGTTCCTGCATCAACTAATGCTACACCTGTAACGACCTCGTGACAGGTGCCGTTAAGACATGTTAACATCTCGAATGCATCTGCATCGTCAGTGGGTTTACCGAGGAGTTGCCCATCCAGCGACACCAAAGTATCCGCACCGATGATTATAGCTTCATCAAAGTGCTGGACAACAGCTGCAGCCTTGAATAAAGCGAGTTTTTGTGTGACTTCACTTGCAGGACTATTGGAATACGTGTTGTGTGGCGGTTCCGTAACATCGCTCGGATGCACGTCAAACGTTAGCCCAATCTGTGATAATAGGGCGGCACGGCGGGGAGATGCGGAGGCTAATATCAGCCGCGGGATTTTTAGAGTGGATTCGCGCGTTCGCATGTTATTTTAGGCTATACCACTGCGTCCCATGTTCCTCGTGGATTTGCAATAAATCTACCTGTACGAGTTGCTGTAATGCGCTCCTAAGACTGTGCTTAGAAAATCCGATATTTTTAAGACGTTGGTCGGATTCTGGCACGCGGAACCAGCCCGGTTTCCCACCAGAACAGTATTCTTTTTTAAAAACCCCTAACGCGCTGTACAAACGTAAAGTCTTAGGAGGCAATCCAACAAGGGGGTTAATTTTAGCAAAGGATTGAAGTGACCCATTCCGCATAGCTTCAGTCCCTAAAGAAATAGTATTATTCATATTTTAATAAACGTCTTTATTTATACAATGGTTACAAAAAAAATTAAATTTATGGCATTTTTTTAAATGTATAAACGTTGTAGTCCCTTATGATGCAACAATCTTGTTAAGTTTCATTTGACAAATTCAGGACATCATGATAGACTCTATCAAATTTCATACAGGATAGTGCAAGATTGCTTCCTACATATGAAAATCGTCTCTCAGGACGTTCCTTCCTGATCGGCACCTGTTTCGTTATTGCGATATGTTGCATCGTCTCCTACGCCGAATTAGTCATTACTTACATCCAAATCGGATTTTTGCAGCTGCCGCCCGCAGTTATTGGGCTCTTCTTCTTTCTGGTATTAGGCAATCGGTTGCTTGAAAAACTGAAGGTTCGATTTGGGTTGTCACCGCGCGAATTGATGTGTATCTACTGCATGATGCTCGTTGCTTCAATGATTTCATCACGGGGTGTCATGGAGAAGCTCATCCCTGCCCTGATCGCAGTCAACTATTTTACCAACGAAACTAACAGTTGGGACATCCTCTTTTTCCCACATATCAAGCCGTGGTTAATCCCTTTTTCACCTGAACAAAAAGGACAAGCCGCTATTGCCGTCAACTTCTATGAGGGTATACAAACAGGCGATACAATACCGTGGCGCGCATGGATAGAACCACTATGTATTTGGGGCGTGCTTGTTTTTCTCGTATTTACAGCGTTTCTCTGCTTAGCAGCAATTCTACGCAAACAGTGGATTGAAAATGAAAAACTCACATTTCCGTTAGTTTCACTTCCGCTTGAGTTTGTACATGAGGGACGCGGTTTTCTTCGGAACCGCCTGATGTGGTTAGGATTTGCGCTGCCCTCCCTCATCTTCACGCTGAACGGACTTCATGAAATTTTTCCTCAAATTCCGAACCTACCGTTGAGATACCTACTCAACCCATACTTCACAGAACGCCCCTTCAATGCTATCGCTTACACACCGATCTTTTTGTCCTTCGCGGCGGTAGGGTTCTTCTATTTACTACCCACGCAGCTGCTTTTCAGTCTATGGTTTTTCTTTCTGCTCACACGACTCCAAGATGTTGTCGCCGCAATGTTCGGTTTACGGGTAAGCACTATGCCCCTCTATCCAACTCGACTCCATATCGGTTACCAAGTTGCTGGTGCTTATATAGTCCTTGTAATTTCGTTTATCTACATGGGACTCCCACATTTTCGGCAGGTGTTCCGTCGCGCTTTTACCGCAACGAAAGCGGATGACACGGAGGAACTTTTGCCGTATCACACGGCAGTTTGGGGACTCATTATCAGTTTGATTCTCGCAATAGGGTGGTGTTACGCAGCGGGACTGAATTTAGGGTTTGCGGCGTTTGAGATACTGGTCTATATATGTATTATTGCCGTTGTGATGGCGCGTAGCACGGCGGAAGGTGGACTGCTTATGACAGAAACATCGTTTCGCCCGCTTGATCTCTACCAACTCATTTCGACCAAAGCAGCGTTGGGGGCGCAGAGTCTCACCGTGCTGTCGTTCCTCGATGCGATTTTCACTCGCGATCAGCGCGGATTAATCCTCACAGGCTTTTTAGACGGCTTAAAAATTAGGGATCGGGTCGGAATGTCTTCCCGTTCGTTGGTAGGGGTGTTCGTGTTAGGCAGCACACTTGCATTCCTATGTGCAGCCGTCATTCATCTATGGCTTCCGTATACCCATGGTGCCAATTACATGTATAGTTACACCTATCGTGGGAATCCGCTCTGGGCATTTCAGGATAACGTCGCAGCCATGGAAGGCTTGGGAGCAGATATCCGCACAACAGGTGGACTCTTTTTGGGCATTGGTGCGCTCGTGACAACAGGCTTGGTCATCCTGCGGATGTTGTATTGGTGGTGGCCCCTCCATCCCCTTGGGTATGCCTTATCGGCTTCGTGGACGCTGATTGTGTTCTGGTTCCCCGTTTTTATTGCCTGGGGCATCAAAACACCACTCCTACGTTACAGCGGTATCCGACAATATCAGCGGCTCCGTCCATTCTTTTTAGGTATGGTCTTTGGGGAATTCAGCATGGCGGTTGTATGGACGCTTATCAGTTGGGCAGCAAATGTTCCAGCCCCGTTTTTCCCCTGGCCCTGAGCGTCTCTTTCCATAACCTCTCTAATACCCGTTTACGCAGCAGTCCGATTACGTGCTATGACCTCCCATGTACCCCGGCAATATCCATCGGTATCCACGAGATAGTAAAATGGGTGCAGCGCAACACACGGACAGATATGTGTCGGGCAGACGTAAATTTCCTGTCCAATGTGTATCGGTGAACTGTCAGGAACGTTAATCGCCCAATGCTCTTCGTGCTGTTTGTCGACTTCCGCACCGTCAACGTTCAAAACGACACCGCGCACGCCATCAGGATCCGCAGCGATGGCTTTATGTCCCAAATCAAGGGTAATCCGATGCGGCGTAGGAATACTAATCACACGGCTCAGGAGCAGTGCTGCAGGGGTAAAACCGAGATCGGGAAAGTGGGTGCTGTAACCGTAATCATGGAAAACGAAAGTGCCAGGGGATGCCTCAACACCAGGTGTCTTCGCATAGATCGGAAAGGTCGGCGTGCCGCCCATTACAATCAACGGTACCTCAAGCCCTTTGGCAGCAAGCATATCCTGCATCTCTCTCACCTGCGCGAGGCTCTCGTCGCAGGATGCTTTCCGATCGGCGACATTCTCATCGTGGATATGTCCATCGTAGACGTGCAATCCCCAGGGTTGCAATCCTTCGGACGCTTCAATTTGCGCATAAAGATCCACAGCAGCATCGCCGACAGGTATCCCCGTGCGGTTCATCCCAACATCTAGATCCAGCATGACTTTGACCGTTAAGCCGTAATTCGTCACCGCTGCCGAGAGTGCCGTTACTGCTTCTGAATGATCGACCACAACCTTGAAATCGGCATCCGGGTATCGCTGCTGTAACGAGGCGAAACGGTTGACATTCGGTCCTACCATCTGATAGGCAATTAGAATATCTGCTATGCCGTTCTGCGCCAGCATTTCCGCTTCTCGCAACGTCGCGCATTTATGCTTAAGGATACCGGCATCGCGTTCCATAGCGATAATCTCTGCGGTTTTATGCGTCTTCGCATGCGGTCTCAGCCTTGAGACATCGCCATCAACGGTTGCAATCGCGTGTTCAATGTTGTATTGAACCTGTTCGAGATACACAACCAACGCTGGACTCGGTATCGTTTCAACATTCTGAATACGGTATTTTTTATCCATGGTTTTACTCCTTATCAATAAACTGTCACTCGCGAGAATCAGAACCAACATCGCTTGGACTGAAAGCAACTTTATTCGTCTCTATGTGCTGGCTTCTGTATTCTTTCCATCAATTCATTCGGATGAATTGATAGATATTCTCTGATCTCCAGATTCATACGATCAATTTCAGCAAGGAAAGCCCCCACGGAGAGTCGATAATTCTGAGGATTGGTTTCGACTTCTCGAAGTCTTTCAATCTGTTTTTGAAAGCGTCTGATACGCGTCAGTGTTGCCTTAAGCTCCTGATTGCTCTGA
>CAZGAW010000026.1:8259-45111 GCA_964523645.1 uncultured bacterium
TTTTTGAAAGCGTCTGATACGCGTCAGTGTTGCCTTAAGCTCCTGATTGCTCTGATCCAGCGGAGCGGTATGTGTCTAATTATAGTAGATTCTGTAATTATTTATTCTGCGATAAACATGCCACCCTTACAGGGTTCAAGAGGCGGCGGAGACGTTTTTCTATAAACATGCCGTTCCTACGGAACTCAAAAGCGGTTTTTATCAGACAAGGTACTTGCCTAAAATCCGGCGCAGTTGAAAACAGCGCCTACCGGGTATGAGGCAAAATGCGTGTTTTGTCTTAAATTGACACTTATGGTGGGGTTAGGAAACCGCACCTACCGGGGGTTGAAAGTGTGTATTTATTTTTTCAATTTACTATAGAACTCATAATGTAGATTACAAAATTCGACCACTCTAATTCAAATCAGACTGAGTAACAGAGAAACACCACAAGAATCCTCAGTCGAGGAATAGTTTCGTCCAACTTGTTTGATTTCTTAAATCACACTGCATTGCCAGTGAGTTTCCAAAGTCACATACCGCTCCGCTGGAGCGGAGGACTGGAATATCACGCGTCCTATAAATATATCGCTCCGCTGGAGCGGAACACTAGAGGTGCGACATGGCACATTTTCCCATCAACTCCTACTTCAGCCACAAACTTTTCATTTACTGCAGCCGCGCCTATACAAAATAGACAATTTTTGGGTATACATTACTATGTTTTTTAACTTAGTGTCGCAGTTCGGAGGATAATTCGGTTTTTGGTCCAATTATCGCGATACCAGGTACATGCCTCAAAGGTATCGTTAAGTGCATCCATGCGGTGCTGCAACATCACACGGAACCGCTCTCGGAGTTGGGTTGATTCGGGTTTATCAATCAGATTATGGGTTTGGAACGGGTCAGCGATATTATCGAATAGTTTCTCGTTTCGATCAGGACGATGGACGGCGTAGGTATGCTGCTTTGTGCGGAGGGCGCGCCACTCATAACCGTCTTCCCATTTGGCAGTACATCCCATTCCCTGCATGAACGCCGCATCGGGTTCATCAGTGGGTCGATTAAACGCAGGGTTGCTGAGGTCTGTCCCTTCAATCTCTTCAGGGATGGGCAGATCCATCATAGACAACAGTGTCGGCATGATGTCCGGTGTATTCAAGCATGCATCCGAGACGTGTCCTGCCGGAATTTGCCCCTGCCATCTGACAAGAAACGGGACGCGCACGGCTTCCTCATAAAAGATATTTTTTGCGCGGCGTCCTTGCGCACCGAACATCTCACCGTGGTCAGACGTGAAAACAAAGATTGTATCGTCGCGCAATCCGAGGTTGTCAACGGCTCGTAGCAACCGTCCTATATTCCGATCCAGATTGGCAGTCATTGCGTAATAGACGCGCATCCATTCAGGGAGTGCGGCACGTTCTGCGGGAGACATAATTGCCCACGTATCGCCGTAAGGGTCGTTTTCCTCCCGATAGTTCGGTGGCAGCGGAAAGTCAACATCTCGGAACATCTCATAATCAGCGGTTGGAACGTTGTCCTGTGTCCATGGGTCGTGCGGCGTTCCGATTGAGAGGAAAAGCGCGAACGGGTCGTCGCTCGTTGCTGCCCGTTGCAGATAATCAATTGCCAAATCCGTTTGTCCATCGGGTTCATAACCGGGAAGCACAATCTTTTCAGGCGAGTCTGTGTGATAATAGGTGTCAAAATACAGGTGATGGAAATTGTATGCCGACCACTCGCCATCGAAACCGAGTCGATGTTCCCCTGGCGGAATATAAGAATTCTTGGGATCGTTGTGTCTCCCCAACTGATTTGCCCACAGATGCCATTTCCCGATGTAACTTGTCCGGTACCCATTGCGATGTAAAACATGACCGAAACAGTCGTGATTCGGGTTCATACGGAGTTCATTGATCGCCATCCCGGTGCTACTGGCGTACTTGCCGGTGAAAAGTGAGGCACGATAGGGGGCGCACATCGGACTCCCGGAAACAGCGTTGCAGAAATTCGCACCCTCCGTTGCAAACCGGTCAATATTTGGCGTGCGTGCGCGGGTATCGCCAGCGTAGCCACACGACTGGTAGCGGAGTTGATCGGCAAAAACATAGACAAGGTTCGGCTGCTGAGTCGTTGAACGAGACATTTTTTAATTATACCTTGCGGAGAAACGACGTGGGTTAGGACTTTGACGTGCCTTCCCTAAATCTGAAGAAACACCCAAGCAATACGCAGAAATACCCTATCAAAAACACCCCTCCATTTCATTACAGGCTATGAGTTTGCCGGTTAATTCCAACGGCGTCTGAACCCCATAGGGATGAAATCTCTGTAGAGACACCAACCTAAGAATCGTTTTGATTTGTGATGCCTGCAGCATAGCACATTCCAACAGATCCTTCAAGAGAAAAACTCGGTAAGTCGCGCGCCACTTTCAGGAGTAAGAGGCTACGAATTAGAAGATTTTCTCCATTGCCCACCAGTGACCTGATCGACCAGAATACGGGCTTTTTGACTCTCTCGAACCTGCTGCTCAATCTCAATAGGATCCCACGCCGCCAGCAATTGCGCTTCAAGTTCTTGGCAAATCGTTTGATACGCATCGTCATCGGCGAGGTTCCGAAATTCATTCGGATCTTCGGCGATGTCGTAAAGTTCAGGTGGATCGCCGAGGCTATAATTGAATTTGTAGCGTCCCTTCCGCACCATTACCATTGGTCGTTCAACCCCGTGTGCAAGGTATTCGGAGAACGCGAAATCTTTCCAATCGCCCCCGGCACCCTGTATCAAAGGCAGTAGACTATCGCCATCTAACTGGCTTATGGACTGTGCCCCGGCAATATCAACGAGTGTTGCCGTTAGATCCACGAGGGATACGACTTCAGCAATTCGCCTGCCTGCGGACAATCGGTCAGGAAACATGACTTGCAGCGGTACACGAGCGGATGCCTCATAGAAATTCGACTTCCGCCACATACCGTGCTCGCCGTTCATTTCACCGTGGTCGCTGGTATAGACGACAACCGTATTCTCTAACTGTCCGGTCTCCTCAAGCGTCTTGAGTAAGTTGCCAATCTTTTCGTCAAGGTAGGTAATCAGCCCATAATAGCCTGTTCTCCCGCGGCGGATCAGTTCTTCGGGAAAGTCATCAATACAACCGAACATGCGCCGCATCCGTTGATAGACGGGATGCTGGTTTTCGAGGTGTCCCTTTGGAATGTCGGGGAGATCGATTTCGTCAAGTGGGTAGAGGTCCCAAAACCGTTGCGGCACAATAAGCGGGAAATGCGGGGCGATAAACGAAACGTTGAGTGCCCAGGGTTGTTCTTGCCGTGCTGGGTCTCGGAGGTACGCCAAAGCCTTTGCTTCTGCAAGGTCGTCTACTTCAATTTCCTCAGTTGTTCCCGGGCGTGCCTGTGCGAGTCCTTGCCATGGACGCGGTGCGGGTGGCGTGCCGTTATCCCAGTCTGTAAGTCCGTGCTGTCGTTCTGCGTGCAGATCGCGGGCGAGTTGGGTGCGAAATCCGTGGAGCTGATCCATACCCCCGAAATGCTGTTTTCCAGAGAGCACAACATCGTAGCCTTCTGCCCTTAAGAGGTGTGCCCATGTGACAGCATCTGGACGCAGGGGTGCGGCATTGTCCCACGCGCCGATTTTGTGGATATACCGACCCGTCATAAACGACATTCGAGATGGCATACAGAGTGGTGAATTGCAGTAAGCGTTCGTGAAGGTGATACCGTCTTCAGCGAGTCTGTCCATGTGCGGCGTTTGGACGAGCGGATGCCCGTAGGGACCGCTGTACATCGGTGCGTGTTCATCGGACATTATGATGAGGAGATTCGGGGGTTGTTTTGCAGGCATGGTGTTCCTAAATATTCAAAGTAAACATGAAAAACGATGTATCAGAAAATAGGCGAAACCCTATGCTGAACGTGGGTTTGTGGAATTGCCGGAGAAATGAAACTCAGAATTACTCTGCAATTAACGAGACCTTCCCGATGCCTCAAGTTTCACAGCGATCATCTCTCTTACTCCTTATCGCTTTCAGCATTCTAACCGGTTACTTTCGCTCAAAAATCCTAATCTAATGTGTCCACTTTAGAGAGTAATTCTTGGAGGTAATTTGAAGGAATTACACGGTTAGAATTCCAATTGATTTTCGCTGCAACACCTATAACTTGGCCCTTGCTGTTTAGCACAGGACACCCGTTACATCCATCAGGAATTGGTGCTGTTATCTCGTAAAATTCCTTGGACGAGTGTTGAGAAGAAAATATGCTGCTTATGATACCTTGTGAAAACACATCTGGGCAGCTTGCGACGTAAACGGTATCGCCTACCTGAACGTCCTCGTTACTGAGACACAGAGGTTTTATGTCAGTATCCGAAACTTTTAGTATCGCTAATTGATCGTTAATAGCAGCTATACCTTCAATTTCAAGCTCGGAGGATTCACCCCCGCCTCGTCTCCGTTGGTGGTACAGACTCAAGGTATCTCTGTCTGGATGAATTTTATTAGTAATATGCTGAATAATCGTATTGATCCAACTGTATGTGAAGTCCCTAGATTTGGTCCATTTCCATACCACCGACCCCTTGCTTTCCAGAGAATATATCTTGCCAAATCGCTTCCGTTTGAAATATCCTGGGGGATTCCAAAGCATACTAACCGTAGCGATTAGATTCCGTTTAACGAAAAAGCCATTACCGGTGGCGTGGTTATATTCTCTGGCATATCCCATAATTGCCTGTGGAATCAGGGCACTTCGCGATAGTTTCTCCACTATTAGCACTGTGCTACCCCAGGCACGTTGGGCTATCTGCTTGGAAGTTTGTGGTTTTTTTGTAACATCCCACAAGAGAACTGTGCCATCTATACTCCCGCTCGCGAGGGTTCGGCCATCAGGGCTGAAGGCTACCGCACTCACATAATGCGTGTGGCCTTTGAGGGTAGCTTTGTGGCGACCTGTGACATCAAACCCTCCTGTTTCCCAAACACCATCAAATCCAGAATAACGATCATCAGAGGTAGATTGGTGAAGAATTTTATGTACATCCCACAAAGTTACACCCTTGGTATCCCCAATAGCCAGAGCAGAACCATCAGGGCTGAAAGCGACACTACCAGCCCCGGCGACCATATCAAAGGACGCTTTGCATTCTCCATTGACCACATCCCATAGACACACTTCGCTGCCCCTCCAACCATAACCACGATCTACACTAGCGAGAGTTCGTCCATCAGGTGAAAACGCAATGCTCGTAACCCATCTCCCAACCCATATTTGTTCTCCCGTGAACGTAGTTTGCAGTTTCCCATGCTTTCCCATGAGTGTGGTTTTGAGTTCCCCACTGGTGGCATCCCATATACAGACCTCGCCACGCCTACCGCTACCAGCGAGAATATGACCATCAGGTGAAAACGCAATGCTGTAGATAATTCCAAAATGTTCAGTGGTTATCGTGGTTTTGTGTTTGCAAGTAACGGCATCCCACAATTGAATTGTAGCACCCTCTCTACTACTAGTTGCGAGCGTTTTTTCATCCGGTGAATAGGTTAATACGAAGCCATCAATAGAATATTCGTCTGGAAATGGAAGACTCATTGGACTCCCTCTAAGATTTTCAAAAGTGATAGCCTCAGCATCAGCGAATCTCTTCCGATGATGCCATAAAAATGCTTCAGTATCACGAAATATCTTTTCGTTCGATGAAGATAGAGCACTCGTAAACCTTAGATGCGATAGAAATCCTCTAAGATTTTCAAAAGTGGCAGCTTCAGCATCAGGAAACATCTCCCATATCCAATCCCATAGCGTTGACACCCCTCTAAGACCGCCAAAACTGGTGAATTGCGGTGCCCCAGACTCGGCATCCCAAAGTCGGATGGTCCCATCTTCACTTGCACTCGCAAGGGTCTTTCCATCAGGGGAATAGGAGACAGCATCAATAAACGTTCCATACGAAGCATTTATCCATCGTCCTATAGGCACTTGGAGGGTACTTTGAAGACCTCCTGATTGCACATTCCAGATGCGAATTACTTTGTCGCCTCCCGTACCATTAGGAGCCCCATTTCCAGCAGTAGCGAGCTTACTACCATCAGGGCTGAATGATATGGAAGAAACGGATCTTGTATGGCCAGTGATAGTTTGCAAGTGTTCCCCAGTGACAGCGTCCCACAATCGAATAGTGCTGTCACCACCTATGCCTGCAAACGTTCTGCCATTAGGGTTAAAAATAAGCTCGTAGACCTGATCAGTCTGTTCAGTGAGAGTAGATTGGCACTCTCCACTAATGGGATCATATAACCTAATTTTTTTGTCCTGACTTGCAATAGCAAGTGTGCTGCCATCAGGACTGAAGGCAATAGCATCCGGATAGCCTGTGAGTGATGCCTTGAGTTGATACGTGGCGGTATTCCACAGAAGAATTTTGTCATCCTTACTTCCACTAACAAAAGAAGCACCATTGGGAGAGTATGCTACGGTAAAGACACTATCTGTAAGGACCCCATCTGTATGCTGCACTGTGAGTGTTTCTTTATGTTCACCTGTGGCAGCATCCCATAATTGAACAGTACCCGGCCATAGATCTCTATCAATATCGTCGTCCCAACCGCCAGTAGCAATTATATTTCCATCTGGGCTAAATGCGATGGAATTAGCGCGAAAATCAGGTTTTTCAAGAGTGGCCTTATGCTGCCCTGTTCTTGTATCCCACAATCGTATCGTCTCGTTATCTGCACTTGCGAGCATTTTGCCATCCGGACTAAATACCATATTTAACCGACCAAGACGATGTCCCTCCAATGCCACTTTTTGTTTATGCGTAACAACGTCCCACAATCGTATCGTTCCGTGTCCACGTGGGCCTTCACAGGCACTGGCGAGAATACTACTATCAGGACTGAATTTTACACACTCTACACGTTCCTCATGCTCACCAAGCGTTACTTTGTGTTCTCCAGTGTTTGGATCCCACAAGCAAACTGTACCAGCATACAAGGAACCATCCGGAGAGTACGCAATCAACTCTGGCCAATCTGTCCCACCACTAGCCAAAATCTGACCATTTGGGGAGTATGCAATTACCCCTGGCCACTTTGTATGCCCTGTGAGGAGATTTAGCTCTTTGCCGGTGTGAGCATTGTATACCCAAATCCCGATGGAACTACCGACTGCAAGCTGCCCCCCATCAGGTGAATACCTAATTTCACGTATTATTCCTTTTCCAAGGCGCGTTCTGGGTTTTTCGGACACATACCATTCAGTATTGTTTTGGGTAGGGTCATTTGAGAAAAACATAGTGTCAATATCTTCAAACGTGGTCTCTATATGTCAAGGACATCACAAAGTAGATCTTGGGTTAACCAGTTTTAATGCCTAATTTGGGATTGAGAGAGATGCCCTTCCGCTTGGAGTCTGGAATAGGTTAGTGGATTGAATTTGGTCCGTTTTTCCTGCAGTGCCAGCATTGCCGTAACTTCTTTCAAATGAGAGGCGATCAATTTCCACTGGAAGTTGAAATCGGTTTTTCTCTACAACTGAAGTTGAAGTTTGTTCATTCTTTCTTAGCAGCATCGCGGTGATATCGTCAGGCAGGTTTACACTCATTTGCACCTCAAAGTCTCGTACGTTTTGATAGTCGCTATGAAATAGAGCAATAATATCCACATCCCTGTTCATAGCACCCATGAGATCTGCTCTGGCTTTCCCCCATTCCTGCTGGCGTAACCAAGTTATAGCGCGATCGTAATAGACCTGACCATAATCAGATTTCAATTTTATCGCTTGCGTATAGTCCGCAACGGATAGGTTCATCTCGCCTTTGCGGAAGTTGGAAAAACCGCGATTGTAATAGGGGCCAGCATGATCGGGTTTCAGCTCTATCGCTTGCGTGTAGTCATTGATAGCTTTGTCGAATTCGTCTTTGAGGCTATAAGCAACACCACGATTTACATAAGTATGGACATCTTCGGGTTTAAGTTGGATCGCAATGTTATAGTCTCTAATTGCTATATCAACCTTTCCTTTGGCGAGGTAAGCATTCCCGCGGTTATAATATGAAATCGCAACCCCTGGATTAAGTTGTATCGCTCTTGTATAATCGTCGATGGCTCTGTCAAAGTCACCTTTGGATTCGTAAACAATACCGCGACAAATATAGGCATCGACATAATTTAAGTTGAGTTTTATAACTGTCGTAAAATCTTTAATCGCTAAGTCAAACTTACGACTTTTACCGTACGCGGTACCGCGATCATAATAGACATCCTCGTGAGACGGATATAGTTCTATCACTTTAGTATAGTCCGCTATGGCTTTGTCAAACTCGCCCTTGTCCCTGTAAACATTGCCGCGCTCATAATAGGCTTGGACGTGAGAGGAAACTAATTTAATCACTCTCGTATACTCTTTGAGAGCGAGGTCAGTCTCCCCTTTGCCCTTGTAAGCATTTCCACGAATAAAATAGGCATTGGCTTCAACGCGGCTTAATTCTATTGCCTTGTTACAGTCTACAATAGCCGAATCAAATTCGCCTTTGTAAAAGTAAGCAGTGCCACGAACGACATAAGCAGGTCCCTGGTTAGGCTTCAGTTTCATTGCTGTTGTACAGTCTGCAATAGCTGGGTCAATTTCACCTTTTTGAACATAAGCATTGCCTCGAGTGACAAGGGCTTCAGCATGATCTGGTTTGAGTTCTATCGCTTTCGTATAGTTCTTAATAGCTGATTCAAAATCTTCTTTGAGACTGTAAGCATTGCCGCGATTGTAATAACCCTCAGCATCTTGTGGACTGAGCCTTATTGCAGTATTAAAATCTTCAAGTGCAAGGTCCATTTCACCTTCGATGCAGTAAGCAATACCGCGCTTAACGTAAGCTTCAGTGTAATCTGTATCCAGTTTTATTGCAGCGTTGTAGTCCTCAATTGCAAGGGCAACTTCGCCTTTGGTGACATAAGCGTTTCCGCGGTAGTAATAGGCTTCGGGGTAGTCCGATTGGTAGCTGCGGCTCCTGTGTATCGCGGTGGTAAAATCTTCAATTGCCTTGTCAATTTCACCTTTGGCCTCATAAACGAGTCCTCGGCCGCAATAGGCTTTATGAGGTCTTCGGGTGAGACGAGTCGCTTGCGTATGGTCTGCAATCGCCAAGTCAAACTTTCCCATTTTTCGGTAAACATCGCCGCGGCGAACGTAGGCTTCGACAAAACCAGGGCTTCGCTCAATGGCTCTGCTAAGATGCTTTATAGCTTTTTCATAGTGTGTTAATTTCTTTTCGCTAGCCATTTTCTGCATCTCCTTTCTGTGCCTCGGTTGACCCTATATAAAAATCTACGTAAGTTTCTAAATGGATATCTTGATTTTTAATAAATCCATGCAGGTCGTTGTAGATTGTTTCGGATAAAACACCGTGATACTGCTCCAAATGTTTACGTATCAGTATTTTGAGATCCGCCGGAATATTGATAACATCGTCCTCATTAGGTAGAATAAAGCCATCGGGATGCCTAACAAATACACTCTTCTGGGCAATAACCCGATTTATCGGTTCATAAGGTTCTGCGATGTAGGGATCTATTAGTTCTTTTTCTTGCAAGATGATCCTGCCATCTTTGCCAAGGGACTCCTCACGATCGCAAACCATAAAAAGCGCGATGAGATAATCCGTTGTAAAATCTATGAGGTTGGTCTTACCACCGTAGTGTTGGATTTCAGCGAGGATCTCAAAATTTTGAACTGTTTTTCGGAAAAATCTTCTTGCCGCGTTCAACATTGCTTCCTGAACAACCTCTATATCAAAGTGCTCTGCTTCAACGTCAAAGCCCTCGCGTTCAAGGAAATCTCGATAAAGTTTTGAGGAGACCTTCCCATAATAAGGGTCTTCCTGATAATGTTCAGGTTCACCGCGGTAAAGATACTCCCCAATGTTCGCTTTTTCTTCTATTTTTCGGAGTATGTCGTCAACCGTAGTTGGCTCGTTTGGTTTTTCTTTGTCCATTCACTTTCCTTTACGATCACAATGCTCCTTAAAATAGTAACACGCTTCGCAAAGGATGTCAACTGAATTTAACAGCGTGAACGGTCGCGAGCGGGAGCTCGCTCCTACAGTATTCTGCTTGAATTATTCTTTGTAAGGTGGTATGCTGGTTTCATCAATAAATACAACGTAAAGGACTTTCTACGAGAAAACTATGGAAACCGAAACCAGACCTAATATCTTACTTATTACCAGCGATCAACAGCATTGGAACACTTTGGGATGCCTCAATCCAGAAATTCAGACCCCGCACTTAGACACATTGGCGCAGCAAGGGACACTTTTCAATAGAGCCTACTGTCCGAATCCTACCTGCACGCCGACGCGCGCCTCTATCATTACAGGGAAGTATCCGAGTCAGCACGGGGCATGGTCTCTGGGCACAAAACTCTCTGAAGATGAGCATACCGTCGGTGAAGATTTCACGGATGCCGGCTATCGGACAGCACTTGTTGGAAAAGCACATTTTCAACCGCTCCACGGGACTGATGAATTCCCTTCTCTTGAATCCTATCCGATCCTCCAAGACTTGGACTTTTGGCGGAGTTTCAATGAACCGTTCTATGGGTTTGAACACGTTGAACTCGCACGGAACCATGCCGATGAAGCGCATGTCGGGCAGCACTACGCTATTTGGATGGAGGAAAACGGCTGCACGAACTGGCGTGACTATTTTGCGCCACCCACCGGGAATGCCCGCGGTCAATTTCGGAAATGGCCGATCCCAGAAGAATACCATTACGATACATGGATTGCCGAGCGGACGAATGCACTGATGGAAACGTATCAGCAGAACGATGAGAACTTCTTCCTGTGGGCGAGTTTCTTCGATCCGCATCCGAAATACCTCGTTCCAGAACCGTGGGATACGATGTACGATCCAGCAGCGTTGACGGTGCCTTCCGTAACCGAGGGAGAACACGATAATAACCCGCCGCATTTCCAACTAACACAACAGCAAAAGCCCGACTTCTCGGCTTGGCGTGAAAGCGGAAAAGGTGTACACGGTTTCAACTCGCATTTACGGGATCGGGATGAACTCGCCAAAGATATCGCCGTCTATTACGGAATGGTGAGTCTGATGGATAAGTATATCGGGAAAATATTAACAAAACTCGATGAACTTGGGCTGGCAGAAAACACGTTGGTCGTTTTCACATCCGATCATGGGCATTTTTATGGACAGCATGGCCTCGTCGCAAAAGGGGCATTCCACTACGAAGATGTTATCCGAGTGCCGTTCATCGCCCGGTATCCCGGAGTTGTCCCTGCTGGAAAGCAATCGGAGGCGTTGCAAACGCTGGTAGATTTAGCACCCTCGTTCCTGAGTGCCACCGGTATTGATATACCACGTTCGATGACGGGTGTAGATCAGATGCCGGTCTGGTCGGGACAAGCAGAACACGCACGCGACCATATTATCGTTGAAAACCGTCATGAACCGACAACCGTGCATGTGAAAACCTACGTTGATGATCGTTATAAAGTGACCGTCTATTACAACCGAGACTACGGGGAATTGTTTGATCTGAAAGCGGATCCTGGAGAGATCAACAATCTGTGGAATTCTGCTGAGCATGCGGCGTTGAAGGCGGATCTGGTGATGAAGTTGTTGTTCGGGGAGATGGGAAAGGAACCCCTGTGGATGCCGAGGACTTCGGGGGCATAAATCAATACCGCCGTTTCCAGTGCCAACTGTCGCTCCCAGAGATAAGCGGACGGATGTCTTCCGGCAATGTTTCAATAAATTCAGGACTGACCTCGTTGCCGGGCCATTCGCGCACCATTGGCGGTGTGTAGCCAGAGATGAGGATGACGCGTTCCTTGTCGCTACGGATGGCAGTGGTACTGTGGATCAACGCCTCGGCAAAAAGTAGGACAGAACCCGCTGACGCTTCGACTTGGTAGATGAGTTTGTCATCAGAGAGTGCCGCTTCAATCATTTCTTTTGCATCCCACGTTAGGCGATGGCTTCCGGGTATGACGCATGTTCCGCCATCGTCTGGACCGACATCGGTAAGGTAGGCAAGCGTCTTTACAAAGATACAGTGGTATTTGTTCTGTTCCACATAGGTGCCCCACCCGTGTTGCGTCCCGCGATGAAATCCCGTCGGGTTATAGCGGCGTTTATAGAGTTCATCCAATTCCATCTCTGGATTCCGACTATTGATAATCGCTTCGGTTTCCTCAAGGCGCACCGCACCGCCTACGACTTCCTCAACCAACGGCACGAGTTTTGGATGCGCGGCGTATTCCAATAGTGCTGGGTCATACGCAACGAGATTCCCGAAAAGGATATGGTGTTCTCCACCGGGACGGGCATAGACACGCTTGGCATCCCGATTTTCGTCGGTTTTTATCCTGTAGAGTGCGCCTTTCATACGTTGAATTTCATCGTCATTTAGGACATTCTCCAATAATACAAAGCCGTAGATATCAAAGTGGAGTCGTTGTGCCGGTGTCAGGCAAACCGTTTCGCTGTTTTTCACTTCTTGCCTCCAGATTTTACAGTAAATCCCACTATTATAGTAAAACCCACAATTAAGTTTACACTTTGCCATATGGCGAGGTGTTGTGTTTCTAAAGTGTGTACTTATTTTCAGGATCTACTATAAATACTAAACTTTGGACAATTTGTAAGAATTTTTACCCACTTCATTGGCATCCATTGAAACACCTTAGTGCCTCAATACCATTGCTTGGCACATGCCGCCCTTACAGGGCTTATTATTTTTTGAAACCCATTTTCTATAGACATTTCGCCCCGCTGGGGCTGCGTTTGGGTGTATCTGAGTTTCTTTTTTTCTCATTTATGTTCGTGTGAACAACTTTGAAAAAATCAGAAATGCTTTGAAAACAGGTCATGGACCTCACAAGAATTGTCCAAACTATAGTTTAAATATTTCCACAACTAAAAATAAGCGCAGCATTTCTACAAATGCCGCCCCTACGGGGCTTGATCTTTTGTTGATACATGCTTCTACAGAGATGCTGAAGAAATACCCAAGCAAATAAACCCTACGGGACTAAAAAAATATATACATCATAATTTATAGACGACACAACAAAGGCTTCCGCTTGTAAACTTCAGAAATCACGACTCCGAAGCGTTTCTATTGGCGTGTTGACTGGGCCTTGATATGTCCCCAGAGTGTTGTGAGTTTTCCGTTTGGGTCAACGGCAAGATCGAGTGCATCTGCCCCTTCATAGACGAGTAAATCATCAACGTAACCTGGGGCAGTTATTCCCCACGTATAGAAAGCGACCCATTTGGCGACGGGACCGAGTGCAGCGTTCCGAAACGGGAGTCCCTTTTCTGGCTTGGCACCCAAGGCATCGTTTCTGTCGTCTCCTACGTAGAAATCAAATTCGCTTTTTTCGACATCGGCGATAACACGGACGTACTTCCATGTATCGGTTTCAAAATCGCCAATAAGTTGCCATGCCCCACCGTCATAAAGCCGGACAATGCCCGCGTCCCAGTTGATGTAGGTGCAGCCGTTGTTTTCCCCAATGCCGTCGGCAGTAGCGACTTTGAGATTGAAAGACCTACCACCACCCTCAATATAAACCCAGAATTCGACTGAAATAATGGGGTTTTCGGTTTCTATCGGTACACCGAGTCCATCCCCGTCTCCACCCCCCAAAATAGCGAGTGATCTTTTGTCAGTCTTGACAGGGTCTTTGGCAACTTCAAATTGTCCACCAACCACTTCCCAATCGTCAGGCAGTTTGCCGACAGCGAATTCTTCAAATCCAGTTTGGACGTAAACCTCTTGTGGAATTGCAGTTGTTACCCAAACGAGATTCAACGCAATCGCTACGACGAGTATGAGAGGTAGAACAACGCCTGTCTTTATTTGAGCTATGAATGCCGGGTTTCTTTTTTCTTTATCCTTTTTCACTTTATGCCTCCCTAAAATCCTTAGTCTATTATCTTATACTATTGTCGCTTGAGATGTCCCCACACTGTTGCGAGTTTTCGTTTCGGTTCAACAGCAAGGGCTATCGGATTTCCACCCTCATAGACGAGTAGACTATCGACGTACGCCGGTGCATCCATTGTTTTTATGTGAAAAACTATTCTTGTGGCGGGACCGGCTGCGTCCCTCCGAAACGGAATTCGGCTTTCCGGTTTGGCACGTAATGCCTTGAATCTGTTATCTCCAGAGTAGAAATCAAACACGCTTTTGTCAAAATTGGCAACAATCCGGACATACTTCCATTTATCAGTTTCAAATTTACCAATCTCCTGCCACCTTTCGTGAGCATAAAAGTAAACGAATCTCTTGTCCCAACCAATATCGGGGCCGGCATTGTCAAAAGATTCATCATCAGAAGCAACTTTAAAACTGAAAGAGCGACCGCCTTCCTCAATGTAAACCCAGAATTCGACCGAGATGATCGATGCATCCGTATCTATAGGCATACTATACGTATCTATTAGCGTATTTCCGAAAATAGCGAGTGATTTTTTTCCGGTTTTAGCGAGGTCGCTCGTTATTTCCAAACCGAGAAAGCCCTCCCAGAATCCATTGAATTCCTCAAGGGCATGGGCCTCAAATCCCTCCTGTATAAGTATTTCCTGAGCCACTGCCCCCGTTGTCAGGGCAAGACTCAACACAACGACTGCTACCACCCTGAAAAGTATAGCAAACCCTTTTGTCGCTGTTAAAAGTCGTGAGGTTGTCCAGAGTTCAGTTTGGATCATTTCTCGCCCCCTTTTACTAAATTGCTTAGAAATATTGCATAGCTTTTCTGGTTTGATTTGAAAACATCAAAAACCGCTGTTAGCCACAATACGAATAGACTTTTTAGGGCATCCAGATATTCCACTCGCCTTTCTTCTCCCACTTGCGACAGGTGAGGCACAAGCACATATATCGGATCGCGAAACGAGCGGAATCTCCAACATTGATTGTCCCCGAATGTGGGAGCAGATGGTGAAAAAGGAGCACATCTCCCTGCTTCGCAACGACTTCCATCGGTTCGCCTAAATCCATTTCCGGAAACAGTGCCCGAACATCACGAACATGGTTAGAGAATTCTGGGTTTTTCTTTCGGAATTCGCGAATCCGTTGTGGACCTTCGGGCCATATCACCGTCGTTCCGCCGTGCGAATTCGCATCGGTGAGGTAGGTTAAACTGGTTGCCCGAAATGTTCCGGGATCCAGTCGGAAATCCCGAAAATCACCATCTAAGTGAGGTGATGGGCATTTCCACTCGGTTGAAACGGGGAATTGATTGAGTGCCCAGATGCCATCAGGACGTTGACTCTTACAGTGCGGAATCTCTGGGTATTGGAACGCGAGCTGTTTGAGGACGGTAAGGTAATCGGGTGTGCAACACGCCAATACATCGGGATGGGTAACACCAAAGAGTTCAATGCGGTTGCCATTTGACATCTGTTCCATGTAAAACCCAGCAAGCCCCGGACGCTTGAAATGTCCCCACGAGTCTGGATCCTCCGCATCCATGCCCATCATTTGCCACATCGCTTTCTCCGCTTTTGTAACAGTCTCTTGCGGAATCAAGCCGGAAAGCAGTAAATGGCCCTCTTCTTCAAATTGTGCTAATTGCTGTTTTGAAAGCATTTTTTTACGAGTTATCAGTTTTCAGTTATCGGTCATCGGTTAAGAGGTTTTCGTTTAACAAGGGAAGCCCAAGCAAAACAGCCTCTTTTAACCGAGAACCGAGAGCTGACAACCATTCCTCAGTCACCTATTGTGAATTTGGTAATATCGACAGAAGGTTCGGGGTACCTCATGTCCAGTTTCCGGAGCGTTTCAACGACACACTCTGTGATAACGAGGTTCCGATACCACTTCTTATTTGCGGGGATTACATGCCAGGGTGCCCAGTCGGTACTACACTTTTCGAGCATCACTTCATAAGCCTGCATGTAATCGTCCCAATAGGCGCGCTCCCGAACGTCCGATGCCTCGACTTTCCAATGTTTTGTCGGATCGCTAATCCGAGATTCAAGACGCGCTTTCTGTTCATCTTTTGAAATGTGAAGGTAAAATTTCAGGACGACCGTTCCATTTTCAACGAGCATCCTTTCAAAATCGTTAATCTGCTGATAGCGTTGCGACCAAACCGCCTCTGGCACCAGATTATGCACCCGAACAACGAGGACATCTTCATAATGAGAGCGGTTAAAGATACCGATTTTCCCTTTTGACGGGACAGCTTTGTGCGCCCGCCACAAGAAATCACGGGAAATCTCATCCGTAGAAGGGACTTTGAAACTAACAACATCGCAGCCTTGGACGTTGATGCCAGCCATTACTCGCCGGATTGTCCCATCTTTACCGCATGTATCCATGCCTTGTAGAATGATAAGAAGCGCGTGTTGACCTTCGGCGTAAAGCAATTCCTGAAGTTTCAGGAGCTGCTTATTGAGTTTTTTCAGTCTGCGCTTCGTTTGCCCTTTTTTTTCGTAAACTCCCGTATATTCGGGCGCGTAATCGTTCAGATTAACAAGTTCGCCGGGTTTAATAACATTCTTAGTCTCAAGTTCCATATTTTTAATTATGGCCTCCTGGGCATCGCTCCACTACGTTTCGCGATGGTTTCCGATGAAGTCAGTTGAAAATAGCAGTCAGTCAACAGTCGTCAGTGCGGGTTTTCTACGAAAACCCTTTAGTTGTCAGTTATCAGTTACAAGAGGGTTTTGTTAAACGTACACTTCTTAACAGACGACTGATAACCGAAGGATTTTTTTGGCAGAAAAAATCCGTACTGACAACTATTACTGCGATAAAGATTCGTAGTAATTATCAACAAGCCTGCGGTACTCAGGGGGGACATCCTCCTTCGCGACCTGAGCAAGCTGTTTTTTCTCTTGCAGTGTATTGAGTCGCTCTTCAAGTGCAGATTCTAACTTCTCAAGGTCCCGAATAACGAGTTCATAGTTAGGAAAGGGGTTTGAGCGGTTTCCAGGACGATAGTCCATTGTATCAAGCATACCCAGCCAGAGCCTCTCAATCTCCCGGTTTGACTCTCTACCACCAGCACGGGCTTCCTGGTCTTCCGCCTCGCCTTCCGCAGGTTGCTGTCCGGGCTGTTGGTTGTTTTGCCTTTGCATTGCCTCTTGTGCGCGTTGCATCTGCTCTTGAATCTGCTGCTGTTGTTCCGCGAGTTGTTCCCGACGACGTTGCTGTTCCTCCGTTTGTTCCTGCCCTTCCATGGCTTGAAGTTCGCGTTGGATATCCTCCATCCGTTCCTGAGCTTGTTGGAGTTGTTGAAGCGCAGCTTCAAGTTGTTCTTCTTCGGTATTCGCCATATTCGCTCGCGCTTGCTGCAGATCGCCTTGGGTCTGTTCTAATGCCTTTAAAGCCTCTTGCTGATTCTGGTCAGCGGCTCGAAAACTACGCCATTGCAAGGCGCGTTGCGCAGTTGCCATATCTCCCGCGGTCTGTTCTTCAGCAAGTCGTCTTGTTGCGTCAGTTACATTTTGCGCTGCTTCTGGATTATCAGGCGCGAGCTGCTCTTGGATGTTTCTGAGCGATCGCTCTAATGCCTCCAAATCGCGTTGGAGTTCGCGCTGCTGATTCGCAAGTTCAGACGCTCTTCGGAAATCTTCAGGGCGCATCTCCGATTGCTGCGAACGACTTCTGAGTTCTTGTGTCTGCTGTTGAACATCGGACTGCGCTTCCGTCAACTGCTGAAGATCTTCTGCGGCTCTGTCAAGTGCAGCATCCGTGAATTCCGCTGCGACCTCTTCCAACTGTTCAATGGCTTCCTCAAGTCTCTCCTCCGCTTTTTGACCTTTAGCGGCACTGAGTTGCGGCTCCTGCTGCTCCATGCCTTGTGAGGCTTGCTCCATCTGTTCACCCGCCTGTTGCATCGCCTGTCCGGCTCGATTGAGGCGTTGTCCTTGGGTGCCTTGTCCATTCTGTTGCATGGTGTCAAGCTGCTGTGCCATCTGTTGCGCTTGTTGTGCCAACTGCTCCTGTTGTTGACTGTTCTGCTGCATCTCACTCGGAGCGGGTTGGCTTTCACGTCCTAACTGCTGGCTTTGTTGACTTAGCTGCTCCTGTTCTGATAACATCTGACGCGCTTGATCCAACATCTCCTGTGTCTGCTCCTGCATTTCCATGTCAAGTTCGTTCTGCTGATTCTCAAGTTCGCTTTGTAGTTCCTCCATTTCGAGTTCAAGGTCCTCAGCGAGTTGGGGATTAGTATTGCGCATTTGCATTAGCACTTTGGGAAGCTCAAGGCTGACTTTTATGAGCAGCTCGAGTGCTTCCTGTTCCGGTGGAATCGCTTCGTTAGGGCGTACAGCGTTCAAACTGTCACTCGCCTCACCCATTTTGTCTATTGCGTCCTCTAAGTTCATTAGAATCTCCGGGGTGACGGCTGACTCTCCTTGCATCGCGGCACTAAATTCATCTACGACGCGTTGCGTCTTATCTTTCAATTCCGTTTGTTTTTTACCGGTTCCTCTAACTGCCGACTGATATTCCGCAGTGCCTGCTGAAGACTTCGTATTAATGTGCTTCCACGTTTCCCGGATAATCTGTTTCTGGGAACTCATTACCTCCGAAAGCGGATTGGGTTCAGCAGGCTCTCCCTGTTCTTGTTCTCCCTGTCCTTCGTGGAAACTCTCATTAAACGGACGGATTTCAATGAAATAAATATCGCTACTGGCTTCGCCGGGGCCGGTGCGTGTATTGTTATCGGTCGCGTGCGCGTAATAGGAAATAATATCCCCCGGTTCAACGTCAAATTCCTCCAGATAGAAGGTATAGGTGCCATCTACAGTCAGGCGAGAAACAGCACCTGATCCCGATTCTACACTGGAAGTGGAGGATTCCATCACAAGTTCCTGCAATTCATCCGACCCGACGCGATACATGAGTTTCAATTCTGCAACGCCATAGTCATCTATTGCTTCAGCGACGATTTCCACCTCGCCTAACTTTGTAGATTTAACATCTCGACCGGGTTCTTTGATAACAACTTCTGGAACAGCGTCTGGAATAGCGTTGATTCTGTATTCTATCGGTATCTCGTTATTGAATCCGTCAATACATAGGAGTTCAATGGTATACGTCGCGTCCTCAACAACATCCACAGGTGTCGTTAGGGTACTTCCATTAATGGCTATCGGGTGTTGGCTATCGGCACTCGGTAGCTTATTGTCGGAGTTGCGAGTGTTCTGCCCTGCCGAAGACTGACTGCTGATGTCTATTGACGCAGTTTGAATCGCCTTGTTCGTTGTAAGTCTGATTTCTGCTTGTGTGCCGACGACAGCCTGAATGTCTCCTGTTCCTGTTTGCACAACAGGTTTGAGTCCGGTATAATCAGGGTATGTATAAGCGACAGAAATTTCAGTCACCTTCGGCATTTCAAAGACTTCGACAGTATAGCGTTCCGAGGTAGCCTCGTTTGCGACGACGTAGTATTCCATATCGGCATCAATGTTGAAAATCTCATAGGCAAATCCGCGTTTATCTCCTGGATTTGGTAGCATGTTAATCTGCTGTTCTGCCGTTTTGATTTCAGATGGACCGACATTTTGCTGCCCCATGCTCCCGTACGTCAAAACGACCTTGTCAGCAGATTTACCAGTAATAGTGACATGAATCGGTAAACTCTTGCCGCGAAGGATGCGTGCATTTCCGGGTTCAACAGCGAGTTTAGTCGTTAAAATTGGATCCGTTTTCTCCCAAGGTGCCAACACACGAAGCAGGCTGGTATGGATTTCCGTTGGAAACAGGAGTGAAAGGACACAACAACCGACAATAACTAAAGCAGCGATACCGACATGCTTGCGGGCGCGACTGTGATCGACGGTTGCTTTAAAATTAATGCCTTTTACACGCTCGGTGGTATCTTCAAGCAAGCGTTGGAGCATGTGTGCTTCAATTGGATCGTTTGATTCTCGGTCCCCGAATTCGATTGCGCTCACCAACCTATCTTCAAGGTCGGGATGGTTTCGCTCAACATTGAGCGCAACATCACGGAGCGTGAGGGATGCTCGGAGCGGTTGAACGAGATACTTATACAACAGGTAACCGATAACACCTACACCGATAACTAATAAAGCGATGCGTACAGTACTTGGAAGCGGCATCAACCAATCAACAACGGATTCACCAACCAGTAAAGCGATAACACCTGTCAGAACGATAGCAAACCCTGTCCAGAAGAGGCTCCGTTTCCAGACGCGTCGAGCCCCTAAAATTCTTGCTTGTAATTCTGCGTAACCTTCTCTTGTATTCATCATTCTCCTCCACTTACATTATCTATTCCCCATAAGATGCTACCGATGCTCTTTCATCAACATGTTCCTAAAAAGCAGATGAAACTTGGAATACAACATCAATGCCGACTCTCAATAGCCAAATGATTCCTGCCGTAAGACCTGCTTTTATTTTACTGACTTCTGCGAGTGTAGCAACAGCCACAGTTAAAACAAAGATATTCCATATACCCAAGAGGTCTGCAAAACTCAAAAACATCAGCAGATACGGATTTTCGACGGATGTCAGCAACATGTGGAGTCCGGGAATAACTCTTAAGTCAATGAGTGTCTCAATATCTTCAACGCGTTTAAAAACTGGAATGAATGCGGTATTGATAAAAAACACCACAGGATTAATCAGAATAGTATGCCACCAAGCGGCATAGATATGTTTAAATTTGAGTGCCTCATTTACCTTGAAAACCCGCGATACCACAGTGAGTGTAATACTGAACACAACGGCACAGAGAATCCCAAGAATAATTCCACTTCCTGCGATAAGTGCCATGGCTGCTGCTTTGGCAGATCCAAGCAGCTCAATACCGGCTAAACGACTTGCCTGCCGCGGGGTAAGAAATTTCTCTGTAAATGGGAAAACCATCCATGCCAACACCACAACGAGGAAACAGAAGACAAGGAACGCGATGCCCCATTTCGGTTTGGATTTCAGCCGCGTAAATGTGGCTTTCGGGTTTGCCATGAGATCAATGAGATTTTGCCAACTCTCTCTCATAATTCTGATGTTTAGGTGGCAGAGAAAACCCCCGGCAGTACACTCATCGCTTTCTCCTAAGAGATTAGACAAAATCCAGCTGAAATGGTTCCTTCTAATTCCGAAATCGTTTCTATGGTTTACTTTTTTCCGCCTCTAACTGCGTCTTCTGCCAACCGTAATCGACATTTCCTTCATAAAATTTGTCGGGATGCTCTACTGCCCAAATTTGCTTATGGATAATCCAGTTCTGGGGATCTAATGCCAAAGCCTTTCGCCATTCTACCATTGCCTCTTCTTTTTTACCGACCTCCAACAAAACGAGGCCAAGTTGAAAGCGTGCAGCAGCTTCGGTCGTAGTCTGCGAATTTATCGCCTCCAAGGGTTTTACATCGTGAAGCAGCTTCGTATTATAGTCAGGTTCTGATAGCCACTTTTCAAGCATTGTAAGCGTTTTTTGATCCGCGACATTGATGTTGAAAGGCCCTTTAACCAATCGCCCTGCGGCATCAATCATAACACCGTAGGGAATCGCTTTGAGGTTATAGAGGGTACCGAATGTATTCTGTGAATCAACAAGCGTGACAAAATCGGCGTTTGCAGCATCATGCCACGGACGTACGACAGATACGCCTTGTGCATCGATCGCAATGGAGACAAGGTTTAACTTTTCCTGGTGTTTGGCGTAAAATTTCTGCCAGCCTGGCAGTTGTTCACGGCAGCCTCACCACGAACCCCAAACATAGAGGAGTGTTTTTTTTCCTTGAAAATCCCTTAAACTTCTTGGTGTATTCTCGAGGTCAGGAAGTGAGAACTCAGGTGCGAGGTGCATGGGGTGAATAATTTCTAACCGGTTTGCTGATTCTTTGTAGATTTCAAAGCCGAAGGGTTCTGTGACCCGCGTTGGTTGAACATAGGTTACGCCATCAATATCAACAACGCCCTTTTCGCTGTCTTGAAATTGGAGTGGCACACATAACTCCGAGGTTCCACCCCCACACAAAACCGCCATCTTTGTACCCTCTGGGTATTCAACCTTTAAGCTGAGCTGCTCAGCGAAAGGTTCCAGAGGCACGAACCATTTACCTGCTTTAAAAATAGGCGGTGTAGCAAATATGACACGTTTTGCATCTATTGAAATTTGAAAATCCTCTTTGTCCATATTATCCTCTTCAGTAAATCCGCTCCGTAAGCTTATTGCACAGAGCATCGCCACTGTCAAAATTGTGAATTTGATTATAGTCCTCAGTCTACGAGTCAATATTTCAAGCATCACGGTTTCCTTTTCTCCCTGTGTTCCGAATCGTAAATCAGAAACTGAATGATCTCTTCGGTTGTCTTCGGAGTGAGTCCTGATCCGGGTTTTCGCATCATCTTATAGACGTATTCTCGCCATTTCTCTGCGGTGAAGGTAGAATTAATGGGACGTGCAACGGTATGGCATCGGCTACACTTACGGGTAAAAAGTTCATAAGCTTCCTGCATTTTAGGCGGATAGGTGGTAACATCAATAAAGTTGGGTCCCTTATCTGCTGGATAGGTTTTAGGGACTGCCCGCGGGGCGCGCAAGGCATAAATCATCCCAATCCCAACGAAGAGGATGACTCCCAGGACAGTCATCCAAACAATTTTGTTTTGCATGTTTATAGTTTTCAGAAAAATAGTTGTCAGTACGCCTGCTATGCAGGCTTTCAGTTATCAGTTATCAGTTAAAGCGGGGTCTGATTTAACAAGGGTAATCCGCAAAAACCCACAGAAACACTTTCTTTGCATTAGATTTCAGCGTTTGCCAAAACACCTGCTTGTTACTGACGACTGACGACTGATAACTCTTAAAACTGAAGACTGTTAACCTTTTCCACTATAGCAGATGCGTTAATGCCGTGATACTCCAAGAGCTCTTCCGGTTTCCCGGATCTCGGCATTCCAGTAACGGCGAGTTTGTGGACGCAAACGCCTTCGGTCGCTACGGCATCAAGCACAGCGTCTCCGAGCCCACCTTCAGGATAATGATCCTCAACAGTGATTAAGGTGTTATTCGTTTCAGATGCCGCCTTTTGCAGTGCCTGCTTATCAATCGGTTTGATGGAATACAGATCAATAATGCGTATAGCAATTCCTTGTGTAGCGAGTGCCTCATACGCCTTCAATGCTTCGTAGAGGGCAACACCGGCGGCTACAACTGTCACTTTATCCTCGTGAGTCTCCCGAATAATTTTACATCCACCGATTGGGAACTTTTCAGTAGCATCGTAAAGAATCGAGGTTTTTGGGCGTGAGGTACGGAGATAAACGATACCTTCGTATGCAGCAGCTTCTGCGACGAGTCGTTCGGCAGCAACGGCATCGCTTGGGTACAGCACGACTGCGCCCGGGATCGCCCGGAACATGGCTATATCTTCCAAGCCCATCTGTGAGGGGCCGTCCTCGCCTATTGAGACACCACAGTGTGAACCAGCATATTTTATATTTGCTTGTGAGATTGCAGACATCCGAATTTGATCATAGGCGCGCGATAAAAACGCAGCAAAGGTGGAAACAAACGGAATTTTCCCGCGTTTCGCCAAACCGATGCCAGCACCGACCAAATTTTGTTCGGCGATGAACATCTCGAAATAACGGTTCGGATGAAGATCCATAAATTGCTCGGCATAAGTAGAATTTTTGGTATCTCCGTCCAAAGCGACAACACGCGGGTTCGCGCTCCCGAGTTTAGCCAGTCCTGCGCCGTAACCGCTACGCGTCGCGACTTCTTCGTCCTCTGGGTAGTCTGGCGGTTCACATTCGGTTACAGCAGAAGGATCAACGTTTACATTTACAGCACTTGGCGATTCAATCTGAATTGCACCATTCGACTGCAAGGGACCAAGTTCAGCTAAAGCTTTATCAAGTTCTTCACCTTCGGCGAGTGCCTTTCCGTGCCAGTTGTCGGCGTTTTCAAGGAAGGAAACGCCCTTCCCCTTAAAAGTTTTAGCGACGATCATCGTCGGTTTCTCGTCAGCAGCCTTCGCTTGTGCGAGTGCAGACAGGATATCATCAAAATCGTGTCCATCAATAGCGATGGTTTGCCAACCAAATGCCTCAAACCGCCGACAGTACGTATCCACATCGAAGGCGTACATGGTCCGCTGGCTTTGCCCTAAGGCATTAACATCCACAATCCCGATTAGATTATTAAGTTTGTAGTGTGATGCCAAAGCAGCCGCTTCCCAGACTCCGCCCTCAGCAGTTTCACCATCGCCGAGGAGGACGTAAACCCGATAATCAGATGCGTCTAAGTACTTACCGTTGAGTGCCATGCCGAGTCCAAGTGATAAGCCCTGTCCAAGTGAACCTGTTGCCACCTCCGTCCACTCAAAACGAGGTGTCGGATGCCCCTCAAAAATGCTGTCAATTTGTCGGAGGGTGCGTAATTTCTCGGTTGGAATAATACCTGCTTCCGCGTAAGCAGCGTAAAGCAGCGGTGCTGCATGTCCCTTTGACAAGATGAACCTATCGTTATTGGGATTCTGAGCGTTGGTTGGATCATAACGCATCGCGTGAAAAAAGAGTGCTGAGACGATATCCGCAGCCGAGAGACACGTCGTTGGATGTCCGGAACCTGCCTCCGATGTGGAGAGAATCGAATGAATGCGTAGGTTCGTTGCTTTTTGTTTGAGAAAATTTTTCAAGGTTTCCATTTTAAATGATTTGCCTCTGGGCATCGTTCAACTACGTTCCACGATGGCATCCGCTTCGTTCGAGCTGCCCTGTATCAAGAACTTGCCTGAAACGCAGTTTTTAATTATTTAAGAATTTTCCAAATTCAACTGATCTGCTCTCCGCTGTGCGGCTAATGAAAGGTAATGCCCTTGATAAGTCTGGACGAGGTTCTTAAAAGTTCCAATTGCTTGCGGAATATCTTCCATTTTGACGTAAGCCTCTGCTTGCCAGTACATTGCCTTGGCGACGATTTCGTTAGAATCTGTTAGGTTTTCCGCCGTCCCCTGGGCTTCGTTTTGTATGGCTTCGCCAAATTTTTCGATTGCGCGTTGATAGTCTTTTTCCTCATAGTAGGCAGTCATAGCATCCGCATAAGCGTAGTTGCTTTGCTCCTGTGGTCGGAAAGGTTCAACCTCCAACGAAGGTAACTCCAGTGTCGGTAGGACTACCTCTAAATCTTCGTCATCTGACAATGCGTCTATCGCTTCTGCGAGTCGCTGCTCGTATACTGCAGTATTATCGTCGGTATCACCATCCTCCTGTTCTTCCGCATCTTCATCATCTTCGTCATCATCTTCGTCATCATCTTCGTCATCATCTTCGTCCTCTTCGTCCTCCACTACCTCTACTACTGCCGCTTCGCGAAAAGCATGAGAGAGTGCAGTATCAGGATCTTCCACATTCTCTTCCAAGTCAACGGAGTCGCTATCTTCTTGATCCAGGAGTGAATCTTGCGATTCATCATCAAAATCGTCTGTTTCGTCAAAATCGTCTGTTTCGTCATAACTAAAGTTCATCTGTTTCTCCATGTTTCTGTTTTTTTAGCAATAATCGTCGGCAGTCAGCAAGAAAACAGATTTGCTGACTGCCGAAATTATCTTCAGTTAGTACTTAATTTTCACATCAGCCCAAGTGGTTGCCATTTTGTCAGCAGGATCAATCGCTAAGGCTGCATTCATACCGTCCAACATCGTTTCAATGTCCGTTTGTTCCAAAGCGACATCAAAGATGACAACCTCGTCGATCGTCGCTGCACCAAAGCGCGCACCCCCACAGCAGTCATCAAACCCAATATTGACAGGACCGCTATCGGCATCGATAGGATTTTTAGCTAAATCCAACGTACTCGCTTCTTCTGCATCGATATAGATGACCCACTTACCCGTCTTACTGTCAAAAGTAGTCGTGTACATGTGCCACTCGGTAATATCTTTGGGACCCACATTACCGTCGTTCCACCCGCCTGGTTTGTTCCAGCAGCCCCCGTTGCAAACGGGCCAAGCAATATTTTTTGTTCCTTGGTTGGGGTGAATGATATAGGCGTTCCGCTTTTCCACCATCCAACCGGGCTGATTCCAGGTATCAGTTGGACTCTTCGCCCAAGCTGATACCGTGATTGCTTTCGTTGGGTTATCATGAGCCGGGATCTGAACGTAAGCGCCTTTACCATCAAACTCAAGTGCCTGTCCGAACTGGCCCTCAACCCATTTCGGTTTACCTTCAAACTCACCGTCCAGTCCGCCTCCGGTCTCATCGGTCGCGATATTTCCTTTACCCTCATCAAAAAGCCACATTCCGACAATCGTATCAGGGTCAATTTCGGCAGAGGCAGTCGAAACGCAGAAAACACCGACAGAAAAGAGGGTGAAACTCACGAGGACTAAACTGGCGAGCCATAACTTGTTAGAAAAAATAGTTCTGGAACTCATTTTTACCTCCCATTCAACATTACAATTTAAGGACTTTACACATACATCCACGCGATTTATAGGGATAGCGCAATTGCGCTAAAGCATAAACCACCGCTAAAACATCATATACATCTATCATATCAGATTCACAGGTATGTGTCAAGGGAAAAATCTTGACATGAAAGAAATTTTCGTCTACAATATTTATATACATTCATACTGAAACGAAGTGTAGAAATATGAAGGAAATTGGTTTTATTTTTTTATTTTTTGGCTTTGGCGTGGGGTCTGTATTTGGACAACACTCAAATAGTAACGTGCGAGCTTTAGGCTCGCAACAACCCAATTTTGAACATGGAAAATCAACCCGAAGTTTTCTCATTGCGCAGGGCGTAACAGTGCAGAATTTGGAAGAGACTTCTGAACAATCTACAAAGCAAACGGAAGCCATCGATCCAGAGAACGGCGAAATCGATAGAACAAGGCATGTCCAGTGGGAAAAGCATCGGCGGATATTCAAGATTATTAACGACTATCAACTACCAGCAGATGAGACATTAACAACACTTGTTATCATTGCGGCAGACGCAACATTACATGGACGCGTCACCGGCAATGTATTGGTCATCGGTGGCGATGTCCGACTTTCGCCAGAGGCGCGAGTGAATGGAACTTTGCACATTGTTGGCGGGTGGGCAGAGGGAAATACACAAGGCGTTGGTAACCTCCAAGTAAGCAATGATTGGCAGATGGTTCCCGCTGTGGCACATCTTGTAATGCACCCACATGTTTTCTGGGGTATTCGTAAGCAGACAAATTTCAGACTAACATTCGTCAAGTTTGGGGTTTCTCTATTGATGTATCTGTTGGTAGTCGCGGTATTTTCAAAACCGGCAAACGCTGTCAGTGCCCTTTTTGCGAGAAGACCTATCGGTAGTATAATATTTGGCATCCTGATGTTAGGTGTGATTCCCTTCCTGTTTACGCTACTGACTTTATCAATTATTGGTGTGCCATTCATGCTATTAGCACTTTCACTCCTGTTTCCGCTGGCAATTCTGGGTAAAGCAGCGATTTTCCTTACGCTTGGTAGCACGCTCTTTTCGAGACGCTGGAAACCGCTCGCAGTAATATTCGGTTATGCCCTCTATTTCATGGCAACATCACTACCGTATATTGACTGGGCAGCGTTTCTCATTGTCAACAGTATTGCTATCGGACTCTGCCTACTCAGTGGTATCAGCACGATACGTTCGCAAGAACCGCGTAGAAACATCTCTCCTCTTCCGAGCGAGCGGGGCCCCCTGTCAGAAAGGGTGTAGTCAGCATGCAATTAGCGTCTCCTGTCTTTCTCAGCTTGTTCATTGTAGTCCCACTCCTGATATTCGCTTTGCGATGGCTACGCGGGCAGAAAATCGTGCCAGTCGTGCGTTTCTCCGATTTCAAACACGGATTTGCGACAAGTATTCGGCAGATGCAGCATACCGCTTCGGTTAAAGTATTACCGATACTAAAAGTGATACGAGTTATCGTTCTCGGACTCCTTATTGTTACGCTTGTGCGTCCACAGCTGTCTCAAAGCCGTGAGCAGAAATTCACAGAAGGTATTGACATCTTCTTAGTACTCGACATCTCGGAAAGCATGCGGGCAGAGGATTTTGAAGGGTCGAATCGTATTCAAGTCGCTAAATCCGTTGTCAATGATTTCTTAACTTACCGTCAAAACGATCGCCTCGGTTTAGTTGTTTTTGCCGGTGAAAGTTTCACGTTGTGCCCTCTGACATTGGACTATTCAGTCTTAGTAGAATTGCTCGGCGATGTAGAGATCGGGCAGCTTGAGGATGGTACGGCTATCGGTGATGCGCTTGCGACTGCTACGCATCGGTTGCGCCCCTCGGTCTCGAAAACGAAGATTGTCATTCTTTTAACGGATGGCGAGAACAATGCGGGTAGTATTGATCCGAGCGCAGCGGCATCCCTTGCGCAATCCCTTGCGATTAAGGTTTATACCATTGGCATGGGAAAAGCGGGTGGCGCACGTATCCCTTACGCCGATACGACCTTTGGCAAGCGATATCGTGAGGTTTTAACTTACCTCGATGAGGATACCCTCAAACAGATTGCTAACATAACAGGAGGCCACTACTTTCGTGCTACAGATACACAATCCCTGAAGCAAATCTATGCAGAAATTGATCGTTTTGAAAAGACGAAATTTGAGACAGTTTCTTTAGTTGACCACAAGGAGTTGGCAACATATTTTTTGATACCCGCAGTGGTACTGCTGGCAACAGAGATTCTATTGAGTCATACGGTGTTACGGAAGATCCCTTGATTTTAATTCACCTAAACGAACCGCAAGGAGCATAAAAAATGGCAAATATTATCGCATGTAATTTGGGAAGTTACCGACAGTTTCGCGATGTGGCATACACGCACTTGGCAGAAATCGGTTTGACAAACGTAGAAATTGGCGTGCCTGCGGCTGACGCTGTCGATGCGCTTCAGGCGGAATTAGGCGCGCATGGACTCACTGCAACCAGTCTGCTTGGCAGATGCGATGTCCAGTCTGAAACAGTCGTATCGGATTTCCAGACGACCATAGATATCGCCGCTCAGATGGACGTGAAGATTATTTTTGTCAGCGTGCACGCCGGTGATGCTGATCTGAACGCAGTTTATGAGAGGCTCCGTGCCATCGGTGAGAACGCTGCACCCGCGGGCATTAAAGTGTGCTTAGAAACACATCCAGATCTGGTACATAACGGTGACATCGCCCTTCAAACGATGCAAGCCGTGAATCATCCGAATATCTGTGTTAATTTTGATACTGGAAATGTTTATTACTACAATCACAACGTGACCGCGGTTACGGAGGTTCAGAAAGTTCTCTCGCACGTCGGTGCCGTCCATCTCAAGGACACAAATGGCGGCTATCGAACGTGGAATTTTCCGGCACTCGGTGAAGGTGTTGTCGATTATAAAGCGGTCTTTCAGACGCTGAACGATGCGGGTTTCTACGGTCCTTTCACAATGGAATTAGAAGGCATAGAGGGCGAAAACCTTGACGAAGCAGGTGCTAAAGCACGTGTGGCAAATTCGCTGCAACACCTGAAAGACATTGGAGTCATCTAATGGATACGAATCTTTGTGTTATCCGACTGAGTGAAGGGGAACGGATCGGTGATGTGCTCGGAAAAGTTTTAGGTACCCCCGATATGACGACGATTGGCGCGTTCGCTGTTTCCAAGGAAAATCCGACTGAACTTCACTATCACGACTTTGATGAGTATTGGTATTTCACGGAAGGCACGACGACAGTGACACTCCGAAACGCTGATGGACAGTCCGAATCCTATCGCATCGGTCCCGGGGATTTAGTTGTTACGCCTAAAGGTGTTGAGCATGGGCATACCCCGGACGATGTTGTTAAAGGCGTGCAGTGGGTGAGTGTAATTCCCTCGGACGCTCGCCGAGGGCATTTGCACCGAGTTTTTTAATTTTTCCTTGCGGTTCGGTGAGAAAGGCTTTGGCAGAAAAGTTCCTCTCCGTATATCCGCTTTCCTGGTGCAAGTCTATAAAGGCTTGCAGGACAATGTTTCAAGCTACGTGCTTTTGTCTTTTCCGGTTTTTCTTAAAGTGAGGTAGACTATGTTAACACAATCACATCCTTTACCGTTACGACGTTTAGGACGCACGGAATTAGAGGTTACGTGTCTCGGCATGGGCGGCGCGGGAGTCGGTAGAGGTGATGTCACGGACGATGAGGCGATTGAAGCCGTCCACCGCGCAATTGATTTAGGGATAAACTATCTTGACACTGCCCCGCTTTACGGTGAAAGTGAAAGACGGGTAGGACTCGCACTTGCTGACGGTTGGCGTGAAAAAATTTATCTCGCCACGAAAACAGGAACACATCCTGAATGGCGCGGCGATTTTAGTGCATCGGGAACCCGTCGAAGCGTCGAAAACAGTCTACGCCTGCTGGGAACAGATTACCTTGATGTCTGCTTGGTGCATGACCCGGACAGCATGGACCCCGTTGTTGCCAAAGGCGGCGCGTTCGATGAGCTTCAACAGATGCGTGAAGAAGGATTGCTGAAGTTCATCGGACTCGGGGTTCGGCAACACGAATTCCATAAAACTGCCATTGAAACCGGGGTCGTTGATGTAATCCTAACGTACTTGGATTATACGCTCTTGAGTCAAACCGCGAACGATTGGTTGTTACCGCTTGCCGCTGAAAACGACATCGGGGTTATCAACGGAAGTCCCATTGCGATGGGATTGCTTTCAGGAATTGAGCCGGACGTATCCGCAGAAAGGATGCACTTAGGTACATCCGACGCAGAAAAGGCGCATCGGCTCTATCAGTGGGCAACCAATAACAATCTGAATGTCCTGAATCTCGCCATTCAATTCTGTTTCCGTCAACCGAAAATTGCGATGAGTCTGACGGGTTCTAAGAATGCGGCAGAGGTAGAACAGAATTTCGCCGCTGCCACGACCCCGGTTCCCGACGATGTGTGGGAACAATTACAGGCACTTTTGTAGAAGGAGATCTGATGAAATTCGACGGAAGGGTTGCATTAGTAACCGGCGGAAGCCGTGGGATCGGGGAAGCAACCGCACTCAAACTCGCCGGTGAGGGTGCGACTGTTGCTGTCCACTATTCCCGAGCGATTGAGAAAGCGGAAGCCGTCTGTAAGCAGATTCGTGGTTTGGGACAAGAAGCGATATCTGTGCAAGCCGATATCGCCGATAGAGACGCTGTGAACAGAATGGTTGCGACTGTGACCGAAGAACTCGGCGCAATTGAACTGTTAGTGAACAATGCCGGGGATGTGGGTGATATGACGTTTGAAGAACTTACACCCGAACATTGGGATCGGATTATCGCGATTAACCTGACAGGTCCGTTTAACGTGCTGTGGGCAGTCAAACCGCAGATGATTGCGCAGCAATTTGGACGCATCGTCAATGTATCGTCAATCGCTGCGTTGGCAGTCCGTCCGAATCAATTGCCATACTCGGCGGCGAAAGCTGGGGTGATTTCTCTGACAAAATCGTGTTGTGGACCGCTCGCACCGCATAACATCCGTATCAACTCGGTCGCGCCAGGAGCGATCGCGACGGATATGTTAGGTGAAGTTTCCGAAGAGATGGTCGAGCAGCTTCGGTCTACAACACCGCTTGGCAGACTTGGTGAACCCGAAGAGATGGCAGGTGTGATAGCGTTCCTCCTGAGCGAGGAATCGAGTTATATGACAGGCTCGACCGTAATTGCGAGTGGCGGTCGTATTCTCATTCCGTAAGGGTCAGTTCCGTCTCATCTGCCTCTAAATCGAACGCAATGAAGGTCTGGTTTCCTTCAACGAGAAACGTATTGCTCTGAAAATCGCGTCGGGAACCGACTTCGCGGAGGTCCCACCCCTTAACTTGAACACGGCGCACCGGTAGATCAAGTGCCAATGTGAAGTTTGCCGTTGGGAATTGCGTGGAGAGCACAACCTCCCTATCCCCCTTGTCAGGGGGACAAGAAGGATCTCGTTCTAAGACTTCAATATCGGTCAGTTCACGCGCCATCCAGTAGTGACCGATCTCCGAGTTTTTCATCCAGAGTGTTTTTATCCCATCGGGGTCATAATTGTCAAGTCGCGCTTTGACGGTTTTTAGGACATCAAATCCACTTTTTTTGCCGTTGAAATAGAATCCGGGCCAATGTCCGACGAGGACACACGGTAATTCTTTCTCAAGAATCGGTGGCAAGCGACCGCCTTGTAGATCTTCCGTGATGAATCGGTCGGCATCCCCTAAATCGTAGCCTGTCCAGCCCCCGAACCAATCCCCCGCACACGAGACAATACTGGCAATCGCAATTCCTTTCTCCTTTTCAGCGTACCAGATAGGTACATCGGGGAGTTCATCATGTTTAAGCCAGAGGAAGTAGAAAGGACGCGGATCGTTATTGACATGTTGAGAAGCGGTTAGTACTGCCTTCGCATACGCCGCTTCCTGACGTTTGCCAAAGGCACCCGGACTCGTCACGCCCTCACACGGAATGCCGACATTATCAAGCATCTCCATCGCTGTGATGATATAATCTGTGAGCCTGTTATCAACCGGCGGATCCACCCATTCGACCTGTTCCCACTCTTCGGTGAGGCTGAATGTGTCCAGATCGACGACAGCGGTATGGGTGAGCATCTCCGGGGTCAAGTCGAAACTCGGCCAAATCAGTTCCCGGTAGATTCGTAGCCACGCCTGATATTCGTGTGTTGGAAAATCGGGAAACCCTTCATCAACGCGTCCGACACCTGCTGGATACGGAATCAGGCTAAATTTGCCTTTCACACCGTTTTCCCAGCACCATTCCGCCCACTCATAAGCGAAATCTGAAGGGATTGTGGGTGGCATTTTTCTCAGTTCAGTGGCGTTGCCTTCCCAGCGTTCTGGCGGGACATTCGGTTGGTGCCGCGCTTTCCATGCGTGTCGCTGGTGTATCCAGTAGTAGGTGAGATTGACCACCGGACACGAATCGTCAACGATAAGCGATAGAGGGGTCCTTAATAATGGATTACAGACGGTGATATTCATATTTAGAAGTTAACAGCAGTCAGTAGTCAGTAGGACATACGGCATTTACCAATGTTATCCGCCACAAGTGAGTGGCTGATGGCTGATAGCCGAAAGCCATTCTTCTGAAAACTGACAACTCATAAGATACATTTGCCGATTAACTTTAGCATACTCTCTGCAAAACAGCAAGGTAAATTAGAACTTGTCAATTATCAGTAACCTTTCACGGAATGTTACTGACAACCGACAACTGATAACTGAAAACTATCCCGTGTTACTTAATCTCGCTCATCAGAAACGAGACCTGCGCCATAACAAAGAACAGCAGATTAAACAGCACTAGCAACCCGACCTGGGATAACACACTCCGATAAGAAATCCGCTCCTCAAAGACCGGTACAGCGTCCGGATCCACGGGTTTCTGAGATAATCCCTCTTTCACAGGATAGATATGGAGGCTCTCTGGGTCCCCCTGGTCTTCTGTTTTAACGAAATCTATAAATGTCTGTCGGTAGCGGCGGGCCTGTTTGACAAAATTCATATAGCTAACGATACCCGTATTCGCAAGCCCTTCCATCGCATATTGGAAAGTCGCTATCGGTGAGATCTGGGTCACGTCGCGGGCAAGCTGCACCTGTTTAAACTGACTGTCAATCTGCCCATCAGCAAACTGGGTTTTCGTCTCTATTTCTCTGCTGAAGTAGGTTGCCCAGAGACGCGTCGCTTCGGGATTCTCAACAGATGCTGCCTTGCTTAACTTAGACGATGCTCCTCCATTCGGACGAAATTCATCCCTCAGCTGCCCCAATTGCGCCTCCTTCTGCATCGAGACCTCGTCAACCGATGGAATCGGGTTCAGATTGCCAACAAAAGTCCCGAGCAAACTCGGAAACACAAACGCCAAGAAAACCCAAGTGAGTAAAAGCCATACCAAACTGGTAATAGCGTTTGAGACGCGACTTGAGAAAAAGAGCCCGAGAAAGATAAAAATGGAGACCAGCAACGCAAATAATCCAACTATCCCCAAAATTCTCAGCCAATGACTCGATGCAAAGGGGATATTTCCGAAGAGTAGAATCACCAATAAACTGATAAGGATACCCATAATGAGTGGCACCATAAGCGTTAAAAACGCACCGAGGTATTTCCCCAACAACACCTGTCCGCGTGAGATAGTGTTGGACATTATTAGACTGAGTGTGCCGCGCGCCCGCTCCCCGGCAATTGCATCGAAAGTAAATAAGATCGCAAAGAAACTCATCAAGACCCCGATAAAAACCCAGTCAATTTTGACCCGTTGCATTGCGCTCCCGCTCTTAATCTGTAAAGGATACTCTAATGTCCACGGGGGTGTCCATTTGTAATCTTCCGTCTCATGTTGACCGGTTCGACTCCATGAACCGCCACTCACCATTTTGACAGCACGCGGTATCTGGGCATTTGCGCCATCGGCACAGAAAATCAGCCGACTCGGAGCTTTTAAAATCTCCCCAGGGCCTACCAGTGCTAACTCCGCCAAACTTTTATTGGCGGAATTTTCGATATGTTTTGTCTGCTGTGTCCCCTGTCGGTTATAGGTATTGACTTGCACCATGTAGCCATCGCCACCGAGACTGTACATCAGCGCGTTCGCTACAAACAAAACAGGCAGCAGAATTATCATCAACGCAAACCGGAGTGTCGTGAGATTGTGGTATATTTCCTTTATCGCAATCTGAAAAATCATTTTTAATAGTCCTCAGCAATCAGCAGTCAGCAAGATAGTCGCCAGCCATTTTTCTGACAACCGACGACTGACAACCGACAACCATTTCTAACTCATCTCATATCGCAGGAAAGACACATAAGCCACCATGAATAGAACGATATTCCATGCCAATAAAATCAAAGTATCCATTGATGCGCGTGCGAAACTTTCGGAGAGGTCAAGCCTTTTATGTTCAAAATTAGGCAGATCCGCCAAATCCGCAGCTCCCTTATCTGTGGAGAACCACGCCAGCGAAGAAAACGCCTCTTTATCCTTCAGATATTCAACAATCTCACGTTTATAGGCTCTGGACCCCTGAATAAAATCGTTATAACTTTTCCGGTCGGTCCCCGCTATTGTCCCAACAGCGGAGTGATACACATCTGCAAACGAGATACGGGAGAGTGCGTCTGCCAGCTTGGCATTTCGCTCTCGTTCCTCCGCAGGTGTGTTGAGAATCTCCTCCGCTTTATTCGCGTATTCACTCCGAAGCCGCTCTTGATAGCCTAAAATCTCTTGGAAGACAGAGGTATCCGCTTTGCTAACACTGTTGACGCTATAATTCTCTATTAAAAAATAACCTCCAGACCAAGAGCTGCTGCCAGTCCCTGTTGGCGTTGTCTCAGGTTCCCAAGTAATTGACTTTGTTATATTTTCGTAGCCCCTCTGTTTGACGTAGGCATCCCGTTCTTTTCTGAATTGATCCCAGACCTCATAGGCGGATTGGAGAAACGCAGCTTCATGTTTCGATTGATATGGTGGAAATTTTTCTACCGCAAACGCAACGACATTTGAATGAACACTCGTCAGCATTACCCAGATAAACATTGAAAGGATCAGTGTTGTTGCAGCTGTCTTCGTCCACACTGAGAGGAGCAACCCTAAAAGATACCAGGTAGATACATACAACAACGAGACCCCGAATATCAGGACGATGTGGGCAATATCGTTTCCATCAAAGCCGGTAACTGGGGAAGAGATAGCGATTAGCAGTGCCACGATTAAACTCACCAAAACAATCGGGAACAGCGACAACATCCCACCGAGGTATTTCCCCAAAACGACTGTATCTCTCGGTATTGAATTGGACAGTACGAGTTTCAACGTGCCGTCTTCTCTCTCTCCCGAAATGGTGTTGTAAGCAAACAGAATCGCTAACGCGCTGAGCACAATCTTGAAGATAAAAACCACATCAACAGTCAGAAACATCGCAAGGAAGGGGTTGTCTGAACCGCGTTTCTGTGTCGGTGCCCCCCAGATTGAGGAAGAAAATTCAAAGATAGGTTTTCCCAATTCAACGGTGACCGTGTTTGCCCCGTCATTCTCCGTTCCGACGTTAAAGATACTCAACGGATTCGGTTTCCGGTGGGCTTTCGGTTTGATTTTAGCATAGAGCTCCCAGCCCCGCGCTTCTGTCTCCGCTTCCCGGACAGCGGTGTTATATCCTGCCAGACGCTTCTCGTAATCGTCCACTTGGACGAAAACAGCGACAGCGGTTGAGAGCAGACACACGACAAACCCGATCATGAATCGGGATGTCAACACGTTTGAAACAAATTCTCGTTGGATAACAAGCCATAGGGTATGCATTTAATATACCTCATAAGCAGAATAACATCTCACGCCTACGATGGATATTGATGAGGAACGATTTCAGCAATTTCATCTCCAGCGTTTGCCTCAAAAAAGGCGACAATATCATCAATCATTTCAGTTTTAATTTCATGCCCGGTATCCTCGTAGGTAACAAATTGTGCAGGAATTTCAAGTGTCTTGTATATTGACTGACTCAAGTGCCACCGATCCGGCATCATTTTAACCGCAGTGAGGTTTTTGATTAACTCGGCATCCACTTCATCATAAGCATCTCGGAAGGGAACGGTGTCGTTATCATCCAATGCCCCCATGTAAATATACTGCGATACTTGCTTATATAAAGTTTCATCAAAGTCAATACCTGCGATTTTCTTCACGTCCGCGATGCCAACCGGGTAACGCATTGTAGTCCCGTTCCAACGATCCGTTGGGAAGGTCGGAATGCTGTTGATGCCACCTGTCGCAACTGCCCGGACAAGGGTCGGGTGTAACATCGTAAACCGATTCGTAAACGTCCCGGAAGCCGAAAATCCGTTCATGA
>CAZGAW010000027.1:0-44569 GCA_964523645.1 uncultured bacterium
ATCGAAGGCTACGTCCGATCTGCTGGCACGAAAGCCGGTATTCCGACTTACCGAATTGAACACGAGGGACATCAGAGCCGTCTCTATCAGATTCCTGACGAGAAGCGACGCGTCGCTGCGGATGATTGGGTGAACGCCGGTGAACCGCTTACCGATGGTTACCTCAATCCGCACGATATTCTGAGCATCGGACGTACAACGATTGAGGGTGTATCCGTTGAAGGTGACGAGGCAGTCTGGACATATCTTGTTGATGAAGTCCAGAAAGTCTACGGTAAGGGCACTATCAACGATAAACACGTTGAGACGATCGTCCGACAGATGCTAACCAAGATTCGCATCACCGAACCTGGCGACACAAACTTCTATCCGAACGATGAAGTACAACGCAAGCAATTTGAACGCGTTAACAGCGAGATTATCGAAAATGGTGGCATACCTGCTACGGGAGCACCGATTCTCCAGAGCATTAGTAAAGCCTCTTTGAGTACGGATAGCTTCATTTCAGCTGCATCCTTCCAGCAAACAACGAAGGTACTAACGGATGCCGCTGTCAGTGGACAAACCGATAAGCTCTTCGGTCTGAAGGAAAATGTTATCCTCGGTAGGCTCATCCCTGCGGGAAGTGGATTCTCCAGTTTCCAGAACTTAGAGGTTTCCGCCATTGAGTCGGAAATTAGTGAATCTGGTGATGATGATTAAATGGCTATCGGTTTCCATCAGCCGTCGGAAACCGTTAGGAAAGAGGGCGTGAAAATCTTGGGAAGTTGTAAAGTTGTCAGAAATGATAAACTCTCTTGCAACTTCCTAACTTTTCGACTTGCCAATTTTCTACTGACCGCTGATGGCTGATGGCTGACGGCTATTACAAATTCGGTCGCGTCATATCCCCCGGCACTACAAGTTCATCAAACGCCTCACCTGTTAGCACTTCAAGTGCAATAGCCGCCTCGCGCAGTGTACATCCGTTTTCGTGTGCGTGCTGTGCAACTTTTGCAGCCTGATCGTATCCGATATGCGGGGTCAATGCCGTTACCAGCATCAATGATTCCGAGAGGTGCCGGCTTATCGTTTCAGTATTCGGCACGATGCCTTCAACGCAATTGATACGGAATGACGCACACGCATCACCGAGGAGTTGTATGGATTGTAAGGCGTTATAGGCGATTACAGGCATAAACACATTCAGTTGTAATGCTCCATTCGCGCCTGCAAATGCCAAGGTTGTATCGTTTCCCATCACCTGTGCACACACCATTGTGACGGCTTCACACTGGGTAGGATTTACCTTCCCCGGCATGATCGAACTTCCGGGTTCCATCTCAGGTAGCTGCAGTTCACCCAGCCCACACCGGGGTCCCGAAGCGAGCCATCGGATATCGTTTGCAATCTTAAATAGTGCCACGGCGAGTGTTTTCAAGGCACCACTTGCACTAACAACGGCATCTCGGCAGGCGAGTGCTTCAAAGGCATTCGGTGCGCGTTTGAGTTCGTAGCCTGTTGTTTCCGAAAGCCGCGCCACAACCCGTGCTGTATAATCTGGATGCGTATTCAATCCTGTACCAACGGCTGTTCCACCGATTGGAAGTTCAGAAAGATCGGGTAGTGAAGCCTTAATACGTTGTTCTGCAGCAATGAGTTGTTGTGTATAAGCACTAAATTCTTGTCCGAGTGTAAGGGGGGTCGCATCCATCAGATGTGTTCGTCCAATCTTAACGATCCCTGTAAATTCGGATGCCTTTTCTGAAACAGCCTTTTGCAGTGTGTTCAGCCGCGGTAAGAGGTGTTCGCGAATTTGTCGTACCATCGCCAAATGGATGGCTGTTGGAAAGACATCATTTGTGGATTGCGACTTGTTGACATGGTCGTTTGGATGGATCGGATCTTTACTGCCCAACTTACCGCCAAGCATTTCAATTGCCCGATTCGAGATGACTTCATTGACATTCATGTTCGTTTGGGTTCCGCTACCCGTCTGCCAGATACGGAGTGGGAAATGATCGTCTAAAGTGCCATCAATAACTTCCTGTGCTGCCCTGCTAATTGCCTCCGCGAGCCGATTTTCAAGCAAACCGAGCTCGGCGTTGACCTGCGCGACCGCCTGTTTGATGGTACCAAGTGCCCATATAGCAGGGCGCGGCAAGCGTTCTTCACCAATTTTAAAATTTTGGAGCGCACGTTGTGTTTGCGCTCCCCAATACCGATCCTCTGGGACGTGAAGTGCCCCCATACTATCTGTTTCAGTTCGCATTATGTGTTGTGCCTTTCATTGCATAAGGTTTTGATAATTCGCACGCTGTTACCTCGTCTTGTATAGATAAATTTTATCATATCTCGGACAGATATTTCAACCTCCAATCAGGAAAACTACCGTTTATAGAGTTCCTTATGACACACCAGACGAATGGAAGCGAAACGCCTACCAGACTAAAAATTTGCTATTTTCCCTTAGACATGGTATAGTTTAAAGAACAAGCAAGTGACTGAGATCTGAAGATTGTACGGCATACTAATTAATTCTAACTATGGAGTAGATTGAGAGTGAGTTCAACATTAGCCAATCCATATTTGACAAATACTTTAACAGCACCGCCATCGCAAAGTTATCGCGATGAACGCTGGCGGGAGCGCGGGTATCATCCCGATCTGCGTCCGATTTCATCCGACAGCGAATGCGGGACACTGATAGGACAGATGGGCTGGGTCGGCGCGCATGCACACGCGCATGAATATTTGTGGGCAACCGCTGGCAATATGGGAGCAGTTTTAGCTGAAACGGTTGAGGATGCCTGCCTCATCCCATACAATGCATCGCCGCGCTATCAATTACCACCGCAGATCGTTGTTAAAGGGTTAGCTGGACGACATGTCCTGCTCACAAAGTCGGGTTCACGTTTGGATATGATTGGTATCGAACATCCTGCCCTCAATCTAACGCTCATTGAGGTTGAACCCGACGGTGTGCATTATCGTATGCGCTTCGGCACCCCCGACCAAGCGACCTTGGACCTGAAAAGAGATCGGATAGCACCACCAGCACCAACCAGTGAAATGTTTCACTATCTTCTTATTTTTGAACAATTAGAACATCAGGGGTTTAATGCGCTTGTTCACTTACAGCCGAAATTTTTAAATCTCATCTCTCGTACGGAACATGGCGCGCCGGACCGGTTTTACAATTTCCTCAGAGGATATGAGCCAGAGACACCCATCATATACGATGAATCCAGCGGTATTGGGTTCGTGGAAGAGCGGGCACCTGGCATCCCAGAATTATCTTATGAGAGTTTGCGGCTTTTTGAGAACGGTGGGAACGCGGAGCGGCATATTCTCTATTGGGTCGGACACGGAACGTTTTCGCGAGGCAAAGATCTCCTTGATGCCTACAAACATGCGGAATATTTTGAAGCCGCAGCACGGATGGCATGGGAAGCAAATCAACAACGTGTTGATGCCCAAGCTTATACGGAAGAGATAGTCAGTTGTATTTTACGCGAATTTAACGCCAATCGCGAGGCAACTGCCAAATTAGATACCGGTTTTGAAGATGTCGATACCCCAGTGCAATCTGAAAACGTCTATAATTATCCGTAGGTTTATTTTCACGAAGATATTCCCAGTCTCGTTGACAGTGTAAACAGAACAAACCATTCTTCAAAACGGAGGAACAACATACATGCAAGACCCGATGGATGTCCAAGACTTTGAGCATGACAGTGCGGAAACTGAGGCAGAACTAGCACGAGATCAGCTGGAAGCACATCTCCGTGATAGTATAGTTGGTAGGTATATCAGGAATTATAACAAGCGCTTGCGCACGCTCAATCAAGATTTAGAGGTACTACGACAGCAAGTTGATGATAAACTCTCTGGTATAGATCGATGTCTTACCCAAGAGATAGCAGAGGTCAGGACTGATATTCGCAACCTTTCCACTAAGCTTGGCGGCGAAGATTCAGGGTTAACGTTGGAAAAAATTGAAGGACTCATTGACGCAAAGCTTGATGCAAGGCTTGATGGGATTACCGCACGCGGCGAGGCGGACCTCCAGAAATTATCAACACTCATAAACGATTCCGCCAGCGAGTTCCAAGCACAAATTGATCGACTCAGCAACGAAGTGAAACTCCTACGAGAACAAGCGCGCCGAAATCAGGAATCTCTACAAACAGAGTTAGTTTCCGAAACCGAAACGCTTGAGGCTACAAAAGTCGATCGGTTAACCTTAGCTGAAACCCTCATTATGCTGGGAATGAAATTGAAGGACGATGACTTGCTGGATGAGTTCGGAATAAATCTGGACTTTGATGAAACCTTAGATGGCAACTCAGAAAATGATGAAGGAAGCTAAAAAAGGATTCTAATCCCAAATGATCTCTTTACTGAAAACCGATAGTCGATTGCTGATAGTCGTTCTCCTAACGATTTTCGGCGGAATTACTGAGAAGGTCGCAGCGAATGAAGCATCTCCTTCGGGCGAAATCTCTGTCTTGGTTGTTGGTGATATTACTATCGGTAGCCGCATGACACCTTTGATTGAAAGCAAGGGTGCCGGTGTATTTTTCCAAGGGACCACTGACTTAATTCGCTCCGCGGATGTCGCAACCGCTTCCCTGAACACGAGCATTTCGGAAAGAGGCGAGCCTCGCTACGGGATTGAGCACCCTTTTCGCGCAGCACCCGGACTCGGCAGAGCCATCGCAAACGCTGGATTTGACGCTGTCTCCTTAGCCACACCCCATGCAATGGACTTCGGTTTTCAGGCATTGGAGGATACAATCACCGAATTGGAGTGGTATGATGTCAAACCGATAGGTGCTGGTACGAATGCAAAAATGGCGAAACTTCCATCATGGGTACCCGTTCAACTCGGTGAAACCAAAACTGGACAGGTCGCATTGTTAGCGTATTACCGAGTAAATGAATTTACACGTTACACTGCGGATCCGCTCGCTTACGCCGTTTATAGTGAGATGATAAACGCTGTCAATCAAGCGCGGACAAAAGCAGCACTTGTGGTTGTCTGGTTACATTGGGGCGGTAGAAGTCTCGAGGCGGATGAAGCCATCGGGCGACAAAGAATTTTTGCGCATGGGCTGATCGACGCGGGGGCAGACATGGTTTTGTGTCAGCAACTTCATACATTTGGCGGTATTGAGTTGTATCAGGGCAAACCGATTGTTTATAGTCTCTCAGATTTTATTTATGATGCTTACGATAAACAGCACTCACACATAGTTATCCCGAAAGCAACGTTTAATGCTAAGGTTTTGAAATCAATTGAGTTAATTCCGATCCTGACAGATCCGCCGAAGACCGCAGTACGCCCTGGAAAACCTACAGAAACCTCAGCAACACCTGAAATTGAGAATCGATTTCCGAGCATTCTCACAGGAAAAACGGCAATAGACACCTTACAGGACTACCAGCGACGTTGTGCAGAATTGGAAACGGAGGTGTTCATAGAAAACGAACGCGGGTGGATTCAATAGATAGTTGGAAGGGGAGCAAAAGTCAAAGATATGGCAGACAACCGCGGGGATGTAACGCAGAGCTTGTTCAGGGGTGAACGTGGGTTAACACCTAAAGCATTCCTCGTCGCAATGCTCCTGATTCCGCTTAACGTTTTCTGGATTATCGAACTGGAAGTCGTCCGTTATACGCATCCAACACTGATTCATCCGTTGTCCAATGTTATCTTCATAATCTTTTGGCTGATGGTGTTCGGGGCAGTGTTCGGAAAATTGTCTCCAAAACTGCGTTTAACCCCGGCGGAATTGCTCACAGTCTATGTCATGTTGTGCATCGTTTCTTCGCTCTGTTCGCACGATATGATGGAAATCCTTGTCACGATCCTCGGGCATCCATTTCGATTTGCAACGTCCGAGAATGAATGGCAACAACTTTTTTGGAAGGAGCTTCCGACATGGCTAACCGTTCAAGATACCAGCGTCCTATCAGGATATTATGAAGGACAATCGAGCCTTTACCGAAAAGCACACCTTACCGCTTGGGCGGTTCCTGTTGTGTGGTGGACAATTTTCATCCTTGTATTGATGTTTGTGATGCTGTGCATCAACACACTCCTCCGCATCCAATGGACTGAGCGAGAACGGCTAACTTATCCGATTATTCAACTTCCGCTCGCGATGACGGAACCAAATACAAGTTTTTTCAAAAATAAACTGATGTGGTTCGGCTTCGGGATTGCAGCAGCCATTAGCATTCTAAACTTACTCAATTCGATTTATCCAGCGGTTCCGTATCTGCCTGTTAAACGACAAAATATCCACCAGTACTTTACCGGTCGCCCTTGGAGTGCGATGGGGGGTGTGCGTCTTTCGTTTTATCCTTTTGCAATCGGGATTAGTTTCCTGATTCCACTGGACCTGCTTTTTTCGTGCTGGGCCTTCTACTGGGTGTACAAATTCGAGTTAATGGCAGGTAGTGTTCTTGGCGTGCGGAATTTACCGGGTTTTCCTTATGCGGATGCGCAGAGTTTCGGGGCGTATATGGTGCTCCTCGGCACTGCTGGATGGGTTGGAAGAACACACATCAAACGGATTTTCGCTGGTGTCTTAAATGGGTTTCGAGGCGCGTCTCAGATAGATATGCAGCGTGAACCTATGCCTTATCACATTGCTTTAATCGGCATTGTGAGTGGAATGCTGTTTTTGACCGTGTTCTCCTATAAGGCGGGAATGTCCCTTTGGGTAATTCCTATCTTTTTTGGGCTCTATTTTCTGCTCGCGACGATGGTTGCCCGGCTTCGAGCAGAACTGGGATTCTTAGTTCACGATTTACACAGAGTCGATCCACACGGGTTAATCGTGACAGCATTTGGCACCCAACGTTTGACGACAGGTACAAAAACGGTTTTTTCACTATACATGTTCTTTAACAGAGCATATCGTGCGCACCCGATGCCACAAGAATTGGAGGCGTTAAAAATTTCGGAACGGCGGCAGATCCGTCCACAGCACACCGCCGCTGCAATCCTCATCGCCACCCTCGTCGGAGCAATCGTTATATTCTGGCTACTCTTGGATAGTTACTATAGACATGGGGCAGAGACAGGTTATTACGGTCCTTGGGCATTGGGGTTCGGCAGAGGCGTTTACCGACAACTTGAAAACTGGTTGAATTATCCACAAGGCACAGATGTCCCTGCACTCGCCTTTATGGGAGGCGGTGCCGGTGTCGCACTCGGATTGATGCTATTACGAACCCGTTTTCTCTGGTGGCCCCTGCATCCACTCGGTTATGCTATGGCGAACAGTTGGGGCATGTACAACCTTTGGAGTTGTCTGTTTGTCGCCTGGGTAGCAAAGGCGATTGTATTACATCAAGGCGGACTCAAAGCCTATAGGCGCACTGTACCGCTTTTCCTTGGACTTGCGCTCGGAGACTACATCTGTGGCAGCTTGTGGAGCATCGGTAGCATTCTCGCGAATACCACGCTATATCAATTTTGGCCCTGATGTGTCTCTGATTGTGCTCCGCTATTTGTCTCTTATCAACGGGTCAAATTGACTTATGAAATCACAATCCTTTTAAGATTGTGCCAGTTTGGCAGACATTCAGCGGAAATTTCCGTTATTTCAAGCACTTGCTATTGGCATAGATATTGCAGGCTGTTCGCTAAATAAAAGGTTGTTGCAGACCTACTCTCTGAAGTAGAAGTTCGGTAATGGCGAAGCGCAGAAGGGTTTTCTTTATTTTTTACATTTTCACTGCGAGGCACCTACCATGAAACTACTCATAAGAAAAGAAAAATAAGAAATTGCAAGATCATTGGAATTGATTTAGGTACAACAAATTCATGCTTAACGACATGCCTATTTCAGAAAGGAAAAAACATGGAAACCAAAGAAAAAGAAGAAAACATAGACGAAAATATCGCTGAAGAAGAGGAAAAAGCACTCATACAGGAGCTTCCGCTCCTTCCGTTGGACGATCTGGTCGTTTTTCCGTACATGCCGCCGGTACCGCCATTTCCGCCACATCACGTCGCGCTTTCCGGTAAGATGGCAACTGCAGCTGTCGAACACGCTATGGAAAATGAGAGAGTGCTTTGCATTTTTCGTCCGAAAAAAGACCTTTCTAAGGATGATATCAAGACTCTTAAAAAGAGTAACCTGAGTCCAGTTGGAAGTTTGATACACATTCTTCGATACAAAACTGACGATGAAGATGTGTTGTTCCTCGCACACGGACGGGAGCGCGTACAAATTGAGGAGATTTTGCATACAGAACCTTTCGTCAAGGTTCGGATTAATGTCGTTAGCGGTGAGAACGAAAATCCTATTGGTAACCCAGAGATAGATTTGGAAGTGGAAGCACTCGTTCGTAGTAACGACGAGATGTTCCAGCGAATCGTTCAGATGTCATCACGTTACCAAGAAGAATACGGCAGTCTAACCAAAACGATGATTGATGAGCCGGGGCGTCTCGCCGACTACATCGCTGCGATGTTAGATTTAAAACCGCACGATAAACAACGTGTTTTGGAAGCGGTATCTGTCCATGAACGGTTGAATACACTCGCTGTTATCCTCGCTAAAGAACTCGACCTCCATGAATTAGAAAGTAAAATCCAAAATAACGCACAAGCCGTCATTAACAAAGGACAGCGTGAATATTATCTCAGGGAGCAGCTTAAAGCGATTCAAACCGAACTGGGTGAATCGGATGACCTTGGGCTTGAAATCGATGAAATGCGAGAGCAATTGAGCGAAGCTGAAATGCCCGATAAAGCAAAACAAGCAGCGGAAAAAGAACTAAAACGACTTTCTAAAATGCAGTCTTTCTCGCCTGAATCAACCGTTTCTCGAAACTATCTCGACTGGTTATTGAATCTTCCGTGGTGTGTCAGCACGGAAGACGCTTTAGATCTTACCGCAGCACAAGAAATTCTTGATGCAGATCATTACGATTTGGAAAAGGTCAAAGAACGGATTTTGGAATACCTTGCTGTCCGTATGCTCAAAACCGATATGAAGGGACCTATCTTCTGTTTCGTTGGGCCGCCCGGTGTTGGAAAAACCTCGCTGGGTAGGTCTATTGCTCGCGCAATGAACCGGAAATTCGTGCGTATTTCATTAGGAGGTATGCACGATGAAGCCGAAATTCGGGGGCATCGACGCACTTACATCGGTTCAATGCCAGGGCGCATTGTCAAAGGACTTCGACAAGCTGAATCGAACAATCCTGTCTTTATGCTTGATGAAATTGACAAACTCGGCTCTGATTTTCGGGGGGACCCAGCATCTGCCCTTTTGGAAGTCCTTGATCCGGAGCAGAATCACTCATTTACGGACAACTACCTTGATGTTCCATTTGATCTTTCAAAAGTGATGTTTGTCACAACGGCAAATCAACTCCATACCATCCCACCGCCTTTACGGGACCGGATGGAAACCATAGAACTTCCTGGTTACACTGCCAACGAGAAGCAGATTATCGCTAAGCAGTATCTGATACCACGCCAATTGAAAGAGAACGGGTTGGAAGACGAGTTGATTAACATAAAAGATACTGCACTTGACAAGGTGATCAGTGAGTATACGCGCGAGGCGGGAGTGCGAAATTTAGAGCGAGAACTCGGTACGCTCTGCCGAAAAGTCGCACGTCGTGTTGCGGAAGGGAATACTGAACCAACAACCATCGCGACGAAGGACATCCAAGGTTATTTGGGACCAGCGAAGTTCGATTCTGAAATCGCGAATCGTAAAGCCGACATCGGGGTCGCGACGGGGCTATCTGTCACGCCTGCTGGCGGTGAAATCCTTTTCATTGAGGTAGCTGCTACCAAAAAGGCAAATACCCAGAACCAACTTCGTATCACAGGTCAGATTGGTGAGGTTATGCAGGAATCGGCGCAAGCTGCCCTGAGTTATGTCAAATCCCAATCCGACGCGCTCAATTTTGATCCGAATGTATTAGAAAACGACATCCACATTCATGTACCGGCGGGAGCGATTCCTAAAGACGGTCCTTCGGCTGGTATTACGATTGCGACTGCTCTCGCTTCAATCGCTACACGGCAACAAGTGAGTCCTGAAATCGCCATGACAGGTGAGCTTACGCTCAGAGGAAGAGTGTTACCTATTGGTGGCGTGAAGGAGAAGATTCTTGCAGCGAAACAAGCGGGTATCAAGAAAGTCATCATGCCGGAGGGAAATAAAAAGCACTTTATTGAAGTCCCGGAGGACATTCAAACTGGTGTTGAGTTTCTATTCGTAGAACATGTCACCGAAGTTTTCACGGAGGTATTTACATGAGACGTATATTGAGAAACACAATGCAAGGTCAACCTGTCTCGTGCTTAATCCATCGGTTTGCTATACTCGCTGTCGCGTTTTTGTTCGCAATACAGTTCACAGCGCAGGCGAATACTGCGGATAGCACAAACCCTGTGCCTACAACTTTATCTTCAAAAACCGATGAAACCGACGATCCAGAACCTGCCGTTAGATTTTTGAAAGATGTCGCACCTATTCTTGACAAGCACGGCTGTTCAGCCGGTATGTGTCACGGTAAATTTGGCGGGCAGGGCGGACTGAATCTGTCTTTGTTAACCTTGAACCCAGAATCAGATTATGAACCGATTGTTCACCACAGTCGCGGTAGACGTATCAATCTACTTGAACCCGATCAGAGCCTCTTCTTTCTCAAACCCACCGGACAGCTAACGCATGAAGGGGGGTTGCGGTTTGACCCCGGTTCAGATGAAGCGGAAACGATTCTCCGTTGGATCGAAGCCGGAGCCCCCTTTTCTGACGACGAACCACGCCTCAGAAAACTGGAAGTTGAACCGAGTTCTGTCGTCTTACCCGATGTTGAAGAGACAGCGCAATTGAAAGTCCTCGCCTATTTTTCTGACGGATCTGTTGAGGATGTAACCGAAAAAGCCGTTTATGAATCCAAAGATACACCTGTGGCGGAAGTATCTCCCACCGGAGAGGTGACGAGTATTCGCTGGGGCGGAACTGCGATTATTGCGCGCTTTTTAGGCGTTGTCACCGCGTCGTTTGTAACAATCCCTCGTGCAGAATCTTTTTCGGAATCACAGAACGCGGAATTTACACCCAACAACTTTATTGATGAGTTCGTCTTTGCGAAACTCAAAAAATTGAATGTTCGTCCCTCTGCGTTGACATCCGATGATATGTTTATGCGTAGAGTCTATTTGGACACGATCGGTAGACTTCCGACCCCTGATGAAGTAAAAACATTCCTTGCAGATACGCGTCCTGACAAACGCGCACTCCTCATTGATACACTTCTTGACACACAAGAATGGGTAGACCTGCGAACGTTAAAGTTAGCCGATATGTTGCGTATCCATCCACGTCAGTTGGGGAACGGTGCATTCGGTGAGCGAGGGGCAACGCTCTTTCACGAATGGGTGCGTGAGGCTGTCTCTGAAAACAGACCTTACGATGAAGTCGTCCGAGAACTCATCACCGCACGCGGAAGCACTTATCAACACGGTCCCACGAACTACTATCGTATCGAGCAGCAACCTGCAGGTAGAGCCGAAACAACCGCACAAGTGTTTCTCGGTATCCGTTTGAGTTGTGCGAGATGCCATAAGCACCCATTTGACCAGTGGACAACCGACGACTATTGGAATTTTGCTGCCTTCACCGGAAAGGTGGGTGTCCGCGGCGGTGAACTCTATAACGAGCAGGTTATCTACTATAATCCGACCGGACGTGTTATCAATCAATCTGTGCAAGGCAACCGCGGTGAAGTCGCATTGCCGACTTTCCTTGGCGGTCAGTCACTCGCTCCGAATTATCAGGGCGATGTGCTCCAGGTACTCGCGGATTGGATGACCTCCTCGACGAACCCGTACTTCGCGCAGGCAACTGTCAATCGCCTCTGGAGCCAATATTTTGGAAGAGGTATCGTTGATCCGGTTGATGATATGCGTGCAACGACCCCACCAAGCATTGAAGGCCTCTTAGAAGCATTGGCAGATGATTTTGTGCAAAGCGGGTTTGATACAAAACACGTCATCCGGCGAATTCTCAATTCGCGCACATACCAACTCTCCGCTGAACCGAATGAGACCAATCATTTGGATGATCGGTTTTTCTCGCGTTTCTATCCTCGACCGATGGTGGCGCAGGTATTGTTAGATGTCTTAAATGACGTTACGGGTACCAGAGAAAAGTATGGGCGTTATCCAATGGGAACGCGGGCCGTGGAATTACCACTGCCGGTAAGTTCGCGTTTCATGTCCCTCTATGGACGTTCCGGGCGTGAGTTCCTCGGCGATTTGGACCCGAAGCTGGAACCGACACTCGCTCAGGCACTCCACATGATTAACTCCAATTATGTGCATAAGAAATTGAAGAGTTCAAGTGGATCAATCAGCCGTCTGCTCCAGACAGAATCTGACAATCGGGAACTTGTTACCGAATTCTACCTCAGTACACTGAGTCGGTTCCCGACGGATGCCGAGTCTGAAACGGCTGAAACATATATCGCTGAAAGTCCAGAGCGTCGTTCAGGGTCTGAGGATCTCCTGTGGGCACTCATCTCATCGCGGGCATTTCTCTTCATCCAGTAGGGGTGAGGCAACCTCGCCCCTACGGTTGGGTCGTCGCTCGCGTGGAGGATGCAAGAATCTATAACGCCGTTCTCGACGAGAAAGAGATCAACAACTTGACCGTGAATACTTTGGATGTCGAAGCGCACGGTAAACTCGCGATGACGTGGGGAAGATTGAAGTCTTCCAAATAAGACTTGATAGGTAGTTGATGTAGATGGTTATCCGTTTCAAAAAAGGCAAAAACCAGTCGAAACACAAGCCCGATACACTTACCTGTATCCGAGACGACGGTAGTGTGACGTGGACATATCTGCATCGCGGGTTTGCGCTCCAGGATTTCGCACACTACGTTGTCGAAACGACACTCGGCTTTGAAAACGCTTTTTTGGGCCTCATAGCAAAAGGATACGATATCCCTGATTTCAACCAACCTAAAGCCGAACGCCCTTTTGAAATTCCCGAAGAAGCACTAAACACTGAGGTAATTGTCGGACTCTTACAGACAGATTTGTTGGAGAGTTTAAGAGGGAATGCAGCCCCTTGCGAACTGTTACGCGACTACGGTGTGCTACTGCCAGTGAAAATTACAGATACGCAGCTCGAGACCATGCAGCAGCAACTGCAAGACCTGTTACAGCAGTGGCACAATTTACAGCCAGGCGAGTCAATGACACTACAGTTTAAAATATAAAACGCCGTTCGGGAGTTGTCAGTTAAGAGGTTTTCGTTTAACAAAAGTCTCTTGGGACTGATAACCCTTAACTGATAACTGGTAACTATTCTCTTTATTCACCGTTCTTTGTCAACCGATCAACAATTTCTTCCACGGCACCTTCCGCACGTTCCCGAATCTGATCTGGGGTTAGACTCTGAATCGGATGCGGAACGGTAAGTGGCTCCAAATCGCTATGTCCCAGTACACGCGCTTGCACTTTGCCTGCAGCGAAGAAGACTTCCGTACAAACCGCGACACTTGGCACGCCGCGTTCCTCTAAAGCAGTTCCGTCGTGCATACTGCACGATATACAGGACCCTCAGTCGGCGAGTCCTTCAATAACGAAATCTGCCTGCTCCGCCAGTTCAACGAGCAATTCCGTTGGTGCGGGGCGCGTGAACGTAGGTTTATTGACATGAATCACTTCGGCGAGGTCAAATCGTTCCTGCATTAATTCCGCAATGCGATCAAGGAAGATATCGCTGCCGTTTTTCGTGATGTTCAGTAAGCCCATCACTTTTCCATCAAGACTCTCAAGCCGCGGCGCGAGAAATTTCGCCGATGCATCGCCTTGGGAGGTCGGATCGAGTAAAGTCGTATTTGGCATTATGAAAACCTCAGTGGAGGAGCCACCAATCGTCAGGGCACTGTGTTTTCAGAAGCCGGTGTGTGGCGGTTACGTATCACGTCCCTACCCCAAACTTTTCTTCACTGACGACTGAAAGGGTTTCGTAGAAACCCGACCTGACCGCTGATAGCCATTATGTAGTTGAACCGGATGCTTCTATCTGCAGCTGCTGCGACTTTGCCATCGCATCTTCTGCCTCTTGGATCATCCCTTTTCGTTGGTAACACATGGATAAACTGGTGTATACAAGCGGATCCTTTGGAGTAATTTCTATCGCCTTCTGGATAGCCTCAATGGCTTCATCGTATAGGCTCATCCGTTCATAGGCGTGTCCGAGTCCGAGGAATCCATCAACATAGTCTGGATAGGTTTCAATTAATTCTTTAAAAGCATTAACAGCTGCTTCAAGGTCGTTTTCAGCGAAATGAGAGAGCGCAGCGTCGTAAAGTTCTTCTTGGGTTGGCATCTTTTGGGTCCTTTTGAGATAGGGATTTAACGAAATTCTATCAAAAGACGTGGTAAATGTCAACATAAAATAATAATGAAAAACCGATTGCACAATGAATTATTTTGCAGTATGCTATGCATATAGCCTTTGCTAACCTTTTTAAGGAGCCCCGAAGCTTGCGCAATTACACCGAAATTACTGAACGCTTAAACCGCTTAGACCTACCAATAGAGTTACTCGGCACCGTTCACAATTACCCGATACATCAAATTCACTTGGCCTCGTCTTCACATACGCCTGAATGCGTACTTATTACTGGTGGTATGCACGGCGACGAACCTGCTGGTGTTGAGGCAGTCTTGCAGTTCCTTGAACGGGACAACACTGCCCTCCTGAAAAACTTCTCGTTTTTAGTGATTCCATGTATCAATCCCTACGGTTATGTGCATAACACGCGTGAGACAATTGACGATGTAGACATCAACCGCGCTTTTGAAGCGGAGGATGTTGCCGAAGTCGCTATCGTCAAAAAAGCCCTCGGTAAGACCCAATTCTCGCTCACGATAGATTTCCATGAAGATTACGATGCCACCGGATTTTACCTCTATGAAGGCAAACGGGACGAGAAATATATCTGTCCTCAACTCGCCACTGCTGCCAAAGCGATTGGTCCAATAGACCCCGATGACCCCGGTGAAGATGCGCCAGACCTTGCCGAAGGGGTTTACAAAGTCGCTAATTCTTGGGGAACACAAGGCTTGGCACCTTACCTATTGCATTTTCATAGCGAGCATGTTATCATTTCTGAGACACCAACAATCTGGGATCTTGAACAACGCGCAGCACTCCATCTAACGATATTGGATACCGCGCTCAACATTATATCATCAGGAAAGGAAGTGTAAATGGAAGATCAACAGATACTATCAAATGTTAATACCGCTTCTCAGCCTTCGGCACTGAAAATCACCGACATGCGCATCGTTCGGACGCAAACGGGCGGCCCCATCTTGAAATTAGACACGAACCAAGGCATTCATGGACTTGGTGAGGTTCGCGATGGGGCAAGTCCGACGTATGCGCTGATGCTCAAAAGCCGTATTATCGGTGAAAATCCGTGTAACGTCGATAAAATCTTTCGGCAGATTAAACAGTTCGGCCACCATGCACGACAAGGCGGTGGTGTCTGTGGGATTGAAATGGCACTGATGGATCTCGCTGGTAAGGCATACGGCGTGCCGTGCTACCAACTTGCCGGCGGCAAATTCCGAGATAAGATCCGATGCTATAGCGATACCCCTTCCCTCAGGGATCCAGAAGAGATGGGTAAAATCCTCCAAGACCGTATGGACAGAGGGTTCACCTTCCTAAAGATGGATATAGGCGTTGGGCTGCTTCGCGGAACGCCCGGTACGATCTCTGCACCAGCGGGGAATTTGGAAACCTCTAACCTGATGCACCCTTTTACCGGTATCCGCTTGACCGAAAAAGGCATTAGTATATTGTGCGAATATGTGGAGACGGTTCGGGGCATTATCGGCTATGAGATTCCACTCTCAGTAGATCATTTCGGACATATCGGTATTGAGGACTGTATCCGTCTCGCAAGAGCATTGGAGAAATACAATCTGGCGTGGTTGGAGGATATGGTGCCGTGGCAATACACCGATCAGTATGTGCGTCTCTCCAATTCGTGTGCCACGCCCATCTGCACAGGCGAGGACATCTACTGCAAAGAGGACTTCATGCCGCTGTTTGAAAGTCGAGGAATTGCCATAGCGCATCCTGATATTGCAACATCGGGCGGGATTTTAGAGACGAAGAAGATCGGCGATCTGGCGGAGGATCACGGCATTGCAATGGCACTTCACATGGCAGGTACACCCGTCTGTGCCATGGCGAGTGTCCACTGCGCTGCGGCGACATCCAACTTTATGGTATTAGAAAATCACTCTGTTGACAATCCGTGGTGGGATGAAATGGTAACAGGTTTACCGAACCCGATTATCCAAGACGGGTATATCAATGTTCCAGAAACCCCAGGGTTAGGTATCGAGCTGAACGAAGAGGTTATCCGAGAACATCTCCACGCAGAGGAAACGGACTACTTCGCACCAACAACAGAATGGGATTCCGAACGTTCGCACGATAGACTGTGGAGTTAGGGTTTTATTTGTAAGGGCGGATTCCCCATATCCGCCCTATTTCAAACAAGTTGCAGCGTCCGGCAAATCGTTGAAAACCTGGATGTTAAAATATGCCTAATATCCCATCTACCACGTTTTCAGATTCGCCCACATTGTTGTGAGCTTACCATCTGCTTCGATAGCGGCAAATTCTTCAACATGGAACAGCAAATTCTCCATGAAAAGTTTTGCCATGTCTTTCGTATTGTCATCGTTCCCTGCGATATAGTATTTATCAGGTGCAATTGCCATCATCAGGAACTTACCTTTCCCGAATTCCGCTTCCATAATAACAGGTTGTCCCAAACTTTCCATCAGCACGTCAAAGCCCTTTTGAGAAGATATGACTTCCCAGACAGTAGGCCAGCCCTGATGTCCCCAACCTTCAAACGTTTTTTGATCCATACGGTTTGGTTCGTTAAAGAGTTGATGGTCGGCTTGCAATATTTCAAAAACTGGACTATCACGGTCGCTCCGAACACAACTCAATCCAGGCGGTAACCAATCCACATTCGCTTCGTTCTGGTCAGCTTGGGTCGGTTCCCAGACGATACCCCCATTTTCGACGAAATCCTGAATCACTTTTGCATTCTTGTCGAGATTTTGATGCAATCCAGGGTTATTGGTCAGCATGCTACCGATTAAAAAAATTTTATTTTCTGCTTTAAGCGGTAATTTTCCACCTTCAAGTGCCTTCGTCAGATCGTCGTACTCAACTTTGAACTCATCTAGGGTTTGACGTAACGCATCGACCTTTGTCCACTCATCAGCAAAATCAATAACGGCAATTTTAGCAGCTTCTACAGCCATTACACTCAAAACCAGATTCAAAACACAGAGCCATGCAAACAAACGGGAATACATAAGTCAATCTCCTTACGCGTAACACGTGTTTTCACGAACTGAAGGAACCTCAAAATGTTGATAGGGTACGGAAGACACAGCGTTGGTGCTATGTTTTGTGGATGCCTCCTATGATTTGAAGGGTTTTGCTAAATTGGTGCCATTAGGACTCACATAAACATTATAACATAAATCCAAATTATCCTCTTGTGCTAACGTAACACCACTTGCAATGCTAAAAACAACAAAATACATAACCCCCATCTACAAAACTGTTTCATTTTTATAATTCCCACCTCATGGAATTACAGCAACATAAACCTGCGAATGCCCCGAAACATCTGATGTATGCACAATAGTTGCTTCATTTGAAGTAAAATCAAAGGTTACCGGATCCGGATAGTACATTCGCTAAGTTCTTGGGGGCACCACATCTATTTCGCCGAATGACGGATTCCTTGTTGCGGAAGCGCACCCTGATACCTTTGAATCTTGACGATTGCGCAGCGTGAATCCCCTTACCATGAAACACTACCGGAATGCAGATAGTCTTAAGATTTCTTGGGACTAAGGTTGAGACGAAGGCGACGCTCTGTTGCAACTGTTGAGCTACATCTGTTACTTTGAAAGTACCACTTTTGAGCTCAATTAAAACCACAACGAGACTATTTTCAGTGATGTCTATATAAAAAAGAACTCGGTCACAGTGTTTTCCTATCCTTTGATGTGTCTTGAATGCTCTATCCATATCTATTACAATCCGGTCGCTTGGGACATCGGTCATGTCCACGCGACATCCACCGCCGCTACACGAATGTGTCAGGCTTTCTTCGCCGACTCGCTCGCGAATTTCGTCAAGAATTTTACTCAATTGCACTGGATGCTTCCTCGTCAAGAAGCTGTTGTTCAAGTTTAACGAAAGTATTATAAAGTTTATCAGCAATATCAAAATAATCCTGCGGCTCTATGCCTTCAATGCGATCGAATGGAATTTCTACCACAGGTTTGTTGCTGCTGAACCACCATGCCCCTACCTCATCCTTTAACAGCCAATTTGGGGGTACTGTGTTACTTTTTCCCAACTGCATCACTTCGCCTTCGCGAATCAGATTTCCGATTTGCTGGAGGAGCCATTCACTATGTGTCGTGACAACGACGCGTACCCCAGCTCGAACCAATCGTGCGAAGGTGAGAGCGATTTGAGTTTGGGCATGGGGATGCAAATGTGCCTCAGGTTCTTCAATAATGAGTGTATCACCCGGACAAACCACACCCCGTAGGAAGAGAACTAAAGGGGTCAGTTCAGATACCATTGCGGAAACTTGACTCATTCGCAAAACTTGTTCTGTCTGCTGAGGGCGGTACAGGAATTGTGGATATCCCTCTGGTACAGGGCGTTCGACCTCTACCTGCCCACGCAATATGTCGTTTTCTAGGGCTTTGGCGATGCTGCTCACCTGATCAGCAGATCCGTTCCGTCCCTTGTAGTGGATAATTTGTTGTAGGAAGTCTGCTATCACTCCCGAAAATGTAGATGATTCAGGAAAACGTTCCGAACCAGTAGGTGTAGCACGCTCTATGAGAGAACTTGCAATCACTCCGTGGATTTGCATGATAGTACTCCGAGCAGCAGGTAAGTAATACAAATTTTCTCTCTCGTCTTGAGGAACGCGCAAAAATTGGATAAGAGATTTAACATCAGGTATTTTCGAGAATATAGATTTATCGTTTGTCCGAAGAACCATGTCTTGATTGACATATCCATCTGCAGTAAGTCCGTTTCCGGAATCACTCATATCAAAAGACCACAAGATTTGGTTTTTCCCGAGGATTTTCAGGCCAACTTTCATCCCATTGTTCTGGTCACTTGTGGACCGAATCAACCCGGAAACGGATGAAAAATCGAAACAGCGCTTAAGTTTGTCTCTCAAGTTTTCCCGATCTGTGAGATTAGCCTCCAATCTGTCCCGCATCCACTGCGGTAAATCCGAAAACTTGAACAACCTCTTAGGCGCGTTTAATTTTTCGAGTGTTTGCAGCATCTCTTCTTCCAACTCGGCTTGAATTTCTGCCGGTTGGTGGCGGTGCTGTTGGTAAAGAAAACCTAAAGAAATCACAGAAGAATCTGAGCAGGGGAATCGTGAGAACCCCTCAAAATGTTGGTGCAACGCATAGATGAGTGCTGCGAGATATGTCTTACCGGTATTGCTCTCACCGACAAACACCGTCAGAGGGCGAAGATCTATCTCCGCCTGATCTATAGGCCCGAAATTCTGCACCTTGATGTGGACATTTGTAGGGTGTAGGTCTTTGGTATCAAGCACTATATTTCCTCCTGAGAATGGAGAATTTAAACCCAATTATACACAGTCTTTTTAGCAAATCACAAGAAAAAGATATGCGATTCTCCAATAAGAATAAGCAAGTATACGGATCGCCCCGCAGTCCATAATCAGACTGACGGAATCACAGCAACATAAACCTGCGAATGCCCCGAAACATCGGATGTATACACGACTGCCGTTTCATCTGGACTAAAGGACGGATGCGGGTGTGTCCACTGCGGTCCGTAGACGGTGTCCACCTTCATCTCCATCCAACTGAGTGCTTTTTCTCGGTCGCCTGTTTGCTGTGCGGCTGCCCAATCCTCGGCGAGTGCGTATCGAGATGTTTTCCACTGACTCCCACTGGAAGAACTCTGTGGATGGCAGATAGGCGTATGCTCCCCTGTCTCCACATCAACGAGTCGCAAACCAATATCGGGATGGACAGTGTCGCATAGGACTTTCGTTCCATCGCGATTGCTGGCGATGTGCCACGCGTTGAAATCGGCGATCGTCTGCATCTGTAGGGTTTCTAAGGACATCCGTCGTAAGGCATAGGGCCAATGGGTCACGATCAGTTCATCCAACGCACCGAGGAAGGTTTCGTGGACGAGGAACTCGTTATTGTCGTGCTGATAAAGCGACCGGTTCTCTGTGCCGTCCCGTTTGATAGTCCACATCCGAGGTGCTGGATCCCCGGAATATGCGATGAGGTCAGGATGTTTCGGGTGAAATTGCGGATGGATAATCGTCTGATCTGGAGAAGTGTAGATCACTTCGCCGCCGCTGCCGTCAGTTGCGGTTACAGTAATATGCGATGTGTCGTCGCGCTTCATCGCTGTTACGATATACCGTTCATCTGCACTGACGCTGCATTCACCGAGACTTCCACCGGGGAATTCTGCAAGCACACGTTCTTCAAGGGTATCAAGATGGATCGCCTTTATAGCATCCGCTTGCGTGTAAAAAAGTTCGGTGCCCTCTTTGGAGATCACGCCAGAGTAGCCGTGAATATCATCGGCATCCGTCAGCTGCACAATGTTGCCATTCGGGAATTCCAATTTGAAAAAGTTAGGCTTTCCCGAACGGTAGGAGGTAAAGACGATATGCTTTTGGTCAGGCGTGAACGAAGAGGTCAGGAAGTAAAGGTTATGGTTAATAGAGGTATCGTTTGTGAGTTGATAAATGTGCGCGCCCGTTTGGTCGTCTTGAAATTCGCGTAGTTCTGAAGAGTGAACGGACGCTTTCGCGTATTTTGTCATAGTGTTCTCCGTTGCGTATAGGGGCCCCTAAACTCTCGCTGCGAGACAAGTTTGCGGGATAAAAATGGCATGAAATAAGTTCTACAGATTGAACAGATAGTCCAGCAACTGCGTGCCTTCACGGAAATCACGGATAATAATGTCCGCACCTGCACGAATCAAACGCTCCCGCTTATCGGCGTTCATGTTATATCTATTGTCCTCTACAGACGCAACACCGATAGCGATTGCACCGACTTCTTTCGCATTTTCGATTTCCACGTAGCCGTCCCCAACGATGAGCATTTCACTTCCGCTAAGCTGGAAATCTGTGATGATTTTCTGGATGACCATCGCTTTAGAAAACTTCTTATATTCCCGCAGCGCACCGTAAATTCCGCCATCGAAATGCTCTGCAACACCGAGGAGTGATGCTTCATTTTTCACGAATTCAACGTCTGTTCCGCTGGCGAGATAGCAGTTTATTCCCATTTCACGGAGGCTCTGGAGGAATTCAAGCGACATCGGTACACGAAGCGGATCGGCAGGCAGTGTCCCCGCGGCAAGTCCAGCAATCCGTTCCTCAACGACGGGTAGCAATCGACGGTTATATTCGTCTTTGTAGGCGAGTGGTGCCTTCGGTGTGCCGTCGCGTTTCTCTATCTCCTCGCCTAACTGGATCATCTGATAGATGGTCTGTTTACCCGTCAATCTATCCACAAATTCAACGACGAGTGCCTCGAGTTGTTCTTCTGTTTCGTCGGTATCTGTTTCCGTTTGGAGACATTCGATCATCATTGGAACCATCACATTCTGCCAACCGTCTCGGATGAGAGAGATAGTCCCGTCGAAATCGAAAACAACATGGCGGATGTTTCCAGTTTGAATCTCGCGATGGATTTCAATTGCGGTATTGTCCAAAAAAGTGTTTTGCATAGGTACCCTGTAAAAAGATATTGATTCTGTGCTTTTCTGATAGTATAATAGCGTTTAAAGCGTTAAGCAAGCACTTTCCTTTTTTAATTTTACCTTGCGGAGAAACGATGCAGGTTAGAAACTTGACGGTTTATCCTCAAGAGTCACCTGCTCCGTTGTTGCAGGCTTCGTTTTCGCGTCTAATGCTGCGTATCTTTCTTAACCGATGACTGAAAACCCGCGGAATGCCATAAGGCATTCATACCGTTGATTTAACCTACAACCATTTGATGAAGGAAAAAGAGATACTCAAAAAAATCCAACGCATTGAAATATTCACCAACCGCCTCGTTAACACCACCTTTGCTGGCGAGTATGAGAGCGTCTTCAAAGGGCAGGGGATTACCTTCGATGAAGTTCGGGAGTATCAGGTCGGTGATGAGATCCGTACGATCGATTGGAACGTCACTGCGCGCATGGGGCAGGCTTACATCAAGAAGTACGTGGAAGAGCGCGAACTCGTGATGATGTTGGTTGTGGATATGAGTGCTTCAACGAGTTTCGGTAGTATCGCTGAGACGAAAGCAGAAATTGCTGCCGAAATCGCAGCACTTCTCGCCTTTTCCGCGATTAGAAATAACGACAAAGTTGGACTTATCTGTTTTACGGACACCGTTGAACATTTCGTCGTGCCCCGTAAGGGGAGAAGGCATGTCTTACGCGTCGTTCGGGATATCCTCCATTTCCAACCGAAGCAGCCCGGAACAAACATTGAAACGGCGTTGACCTTTGTTGATCGGGTCCTTAAACCGCACAGCGTCGTATTTCTCATCTCGGATTTCAAGGATACGGGGTATGAAAAGCAGTTACGCTTGAGCAGCAAACGCCATTCACTTATCGCGATTACCTTACAAGACAGGCGCGAGGTGGAATTGCCGGATGTCGGACTCATAGAACTGGAAGACCCTGAGAGCGGAGAAACGATAGTTCTTGATACACGTTCCGAGGAAGCACGGCAATTATATACGGAGATGAATCAACGTGCCGATGCGGAGCGTCGACAGATTTTTCGGGCAAATCAAGTGGATGCTATTCATATCAGAACAGATGTGCCTTATGTGAAACCGCTTATCCAATTTTTCCGCCAACGTACCGATCGACGTTAAAGCGTTTGTAAGTTTATGAGCAAATTAGAGGTAAAGAATTTAACACAAACCTTTGCCCAAAAAGGCGATGCATTACCAGTACTGGACGACTTAAACCTCTCTGTTGATAATGGACAGTTTGTCGCTTTATTGGGGCCTTCTGGTTGTGGCAAAAGCACGCTTTTTAATATCGTTTCTGGGCTTCTTGTGCCAGACACTGGAGAAATTTATCTCAACGGCAAGCGTATCTACGGCAACACAGGAGATTTCGCCTATATGCAACAGAAGGACCTCCTTTTACCGTGGCGGACGGTTCTTAAAAATGTACTCGTTGGTCCAGAAATTCACAACGAACCGCTTGACACAGCAACGGCGGAAGCGCAGCAGCGTTTAGCGCAACTCGGATTGAACGGATTTGAAAATAGTTACCCAATGCAGCTTTCAGGGGGTATGCGGCAACGCGTCGCACTCGCTCGGACGCTTCTGTTTCGGAAAGACACTCTACTTTTAGATGAACCGTTCGGAGCACTGGATGCAATGACGCGCACTGTCATGCAGTCTATTCTACTCGACATCTGGGCAAAAGACAGACAGACGGTTTTGCTTATCACCCACGATGTTGAGGAAGCACTGCTACTCGCCGATACAATCTACGTGCTGACAGCCAGACCCGCAACCCTAAAGGCGGAGGTCCCTGTCCGCTTGCCCCGTCCGCGGAATATCACGGATGCCTCCCTCATCCGCTTGAAAAAGGAACTTTTAACCTTATTACAAGTCGAAATGTCAAAGGTTTTTGATACAGGTTAATCCTTTTCGGCATCTGCCGCCTTTGTCAATGTCCACCAAAACGAACGCGAAGGACGGTTCATGTTGTCAAACATCTCGTAATTTTCCTTCTTGCAAAATTCATAGAGTGCTTCTGTTAGTGGAATTTCAAATCCCGATGCCTCCGCAGCTGCGAGGAAATAAGGCAATTCAGGATATTTAACGACGAGGGTTTTACCTGTTCCTTCAATAATACGTTTAGCGATTCTGTCAAACTCACCACGCCATCCGTCGCCCATACCGACAGCTTCACGAATTGCGGTTGGATCTACGCCAGCGCAGACCCCGAACGCCATTGCTTCCATATACGCCGCAGCACCGAGCCCCATTGCCAATTGGTTCACGCCTTTGACGATCTGTCCGGAACCGCTTGGACCGCAGTATACAACATATTTCGGTTCCCCGAGAACCTCTAAAATCGGGCGACATTTGTCCACAACGGTTGCATCACCGCCGACAAAGATACGGAGGGTTCCCGTTTCCGATCCGTGCGGTCCGCCGCTCACCGGTGCGTCTATCAGTGTAGCGTCCTTTTCGGAGAGTGCTGTTGCAATATCCCGCGTATTCTCTACTTCTGTTGTGCCTAAGTCAATAAAGACGTGGCCCTCACGAGCATTAGGAATCAGGTGTTTTTCCGCGACGCTGCAAAAAATATCAGAGGAACGTAAACTCGTTATAATGACATCGCTATTTGTGACGACCTCGGTGGTATTCTTACCAGCAGTCGCACCTATCGCGGCGAGTGCTGCGCATTTTGCGGCATCAATATCATATCCGATGAGTGGATACCCGGCATTATGAAGATTCTTCGCCATCCTTCCACCCATATTTCCGAGTCCAATAAAACCGATTCTAGGAAGTTGTTGGGGTTTCATAATTCTCCTACAAAACGTGGTCGATGTGGGTCTGCTGAGAGATATTCCCGCAATTCACGCGCATTTCCGATATATTTGTGAAGGTCGCCGATTGTAATTGCTGGGATCATTGGTTTCCGTGAATTCGCCTTGAAAGCTTGTTATTTATAGTAAAACTCGAAAACAAAAGGGCACTTTGGAAAACACAAAACACCTCACCATCGCTGGCGAGGTTTCCTAGGGGAAATCCGCAGGGTTTTGGGCTTCATCGCTCTACCCAACCTACGATCCCCCGCGCATTTTTATTCTCAAACTCAAATTATTGAGAAAGTCATTGTTTCAAGCACAAAATACAGCATCAGAGTATAGCATATTAGGACGGAAGTGGCAAGGGAAACCGAACACATCGAACCTATGTTAGTCTGTTTATAGAAGGTTTTCCTTGAGAATTTTTATTCTGTTTGATATACTTTCCGTGATTGATTTCAAAATCACTTGGGTCGTTGAATTTCGCCTCTTTTCAGTAATTCCGATGAATCGTAACAAAGGAGTAAAAAAAATGATCCACATAATTGGATGTGCCTTGATTCTGACGATACTCGTTTTTGGGACGTTTGATGCGCCAGCGGATATCTTGTTGCAAGAAGATTTTGAGGGCGACTTGGATTTAACCACCAAATGGCAAACCGGTCATCCTAAATTTGTCTATCCTAAGGACGGTATCCTCTACTTAAACCAAAAGAAATCCGGTGGGGACTATGTGAGCCTCCGGTCTGCTGAGGTTTTCAGCGATGTCATCATCTACTACGAATGGTTCATCATTGAATGGAGTGGGCAGGGAGATGGTGGCGGCGCGTTACGGCAGACCCCAGACGGTTCTTATTGGATGCGTTGGTGGGGACGCAACAGCGTCAAAGTGACAACGAATAAAGATGGACCTGTTAATGCTTGGCAACCGTTTCCAGCGAAAGGCGGGCCAGCCTCGTCTAATTATAATGCAGCGTCTGACCATTTCATACTGAAAGCAGCGTTAATGACCCAGGAAAAGCGCGTAACTATTCATATATGGGATGTGACGGAGAAAAAAAAGATACAGGTCGCCGAGTGGGAAATCAAGGACGATACTTACAAGTCAGGAAATATCAGTTTTGACTGCTGGAAATTCGGTATTTATGGTGTTGATAACGTGATTGTTGCTACACCTGAGCATGAAGCGGAGATCTTTGCAGACAACTTTGATCCACATGGACTCGCCGTTCAACCTGAAGGAAAACTCGCGACTGCGTGGGGACACCTAAAGTTGAAAAATTGGTAGACAGAAAGGAACTTAGTCATGACAGAATGTGCACTTATCAGCGGTAGAGGTATGGGAATGATGCACGGCGGGAACTTCCACGATCATCCAGATGCGGAGGTAGTCGCTGTCTGCGACATGGACCCAGAACTCCTCGCGAAGGCAAAAGAACACTTCGGGGTGCCGGGATATTCGACAATTGAGGAACTCTTGGCGAATTGTGCTGCAGAACTGATACTTCTCATCGTTAATGAGACCCGACGTATTCCACCGCTGCGAGAATTGCTTGAAGCCGGACGAAACGTGTTCACAGAGAAACCGCTCTGTGGGTTGGAGGGACAAGCTCGATTACGTGAGGAAGACCTCCGAATTGCAGCACCTGCTATCGCGACGTGGCGTGACTCTAATCTTAAATTTGGAATCGATTTCAACTACCGATTTATGCACCATTTCCGTAAATTGCATGACGATGTTGCCGAGAATCGGTTAGGTGAGATCAGGATGGTACACGCTCGGGCACATTTCAACTGTTGGTCCCATGTTATTGATCAGATTCTCTGGACAGTCGGAAGACCAGAATGGGTGAGTGTTGTCGGGGATCCGAATGAAGCCGGCGGTTGGAGACGTTTAATTCATATCGGCTGGGAAAATGGTGTCATCGGTTCACTGAGCGGCACAAACCTGTGGGGCTACGACGATCATCCGCTCCGAGTTAAAGTCCTTGGCGATGAATTTTATGCGGAGGCGAAAGGACTGGAGGGTTCGTACTGCCGGCGAAAAGCAAATAGTTCAGAAATAGAGGAAGTTTGGGAAGCCGAGGCAGGCAGTCCAGAGATGCCAGAATCTTTCAAGCGGATGGCAGATGGTGTGATTAAGGCGATGCACGCTGATACGCCCTTCCCAGCAGACGGTGAAGCGGCATGGAACGAGCTGCTGTTTGAAGCAGCCGTCCATAGGTCTGCCTTACAGAAAAATGCCCGCGTATTTCTGAATGAAGTCGAAGAGGACGCAGTTGCTTGAAAAATTAGAGGCGCGATTAAAACCGCGCCTCTATCTTAAGGAATGCTATCGCGTTTTAGGCAGCACCGCCTTCGACAGCGATCTTAATCGCGTCCTTTCCGTCTAAGTGGTAACTGCCGTGAAGTGCATCGAAGCCTTTGGATACATCTTCTAAGGGCAGAATGTGGCTGACAAACCCTTCAAATAAATGAGCATGCTTCTCAAGCATCGGGATAGCGCGGATAAAATGCTTCCTCTCAAACCCCCATCCGGCTTCTAATCGGAGATTCTTACGCATCAACATCTGGTTCGGGTTGCAGTCGAAAGTTCCGACATCCACGAAATGTCCATAAACAACGTAAGTTCCGCCGTATCGGATGTAGTCCAAGCCTTCCGGGATAGCAGCGAGAAAACCGGTACATTCGTAGACGACATCTGCACCTTCGCCTTGTGAAGTATTTTCTCGGACAATTCGCTTTCGCTCTTCTGGGTCTGGTACTTCAGCGATGTCAATTGTGAGGTCTGCCCCCAGTCTTTTCGCCATTTCAAGCCTTCCGGGCGGTCCACCGACGACGATCAGCCTACCTGCCCCGGAAACTCTTGCCCAATTAAGCGCGAGCAAACCTATCGGACCCGTCCCTTGAATCACCACCGTGTCCCCGAATTCGATTTTCCCGCGCGACACACAGTGTGCAGCACACGAAGCAGGCTCCGCGAGCACAGCGATCTCCGGTGGCAGATCGGTCTTAATAAACATATTTGTTGACGGGTTTGACAGGTAGATGTACTCACTGAAGCCACCGCGCAAGTACGGTGCCTCTTCCGATGGGGAGAAACCGAGACCTCCGCTTGGCGAAAGTGCAATCCTGTCTCCCTCTTTAACCGGGGTTCCGAGATAGTCCGTTTCAACCCCCTCGCCTAAGGTCTCAATCACACCAACGTTCTCGTGCCCAAGGATAATGTCGTGGTTGATATGTTGGAATTCCCAGTTGTGAAGGTCGGTACCGCAGATACCCCCCAACTCCTGACGTACAAGAACTGTACCGGGTGCGGGGTCAACGATCGGATACTCTCGGACTTCAAAACTTTTGCCACTCATCACGGTGGCGCGTGCTGTTCTGGTTCCCATTGTAAAACTCCTTTTTTAGGGCTATCAGTCTGCTGTCAACTGCCGTTTTGCCAATACATCCGCAATGGATTGCTAAACCTTGACGATGATCTTGCCGAGTTTTTCACCCGTGAAAAGCGCGATGAACGCCTTTGGCGCGTTTTTCAATCCATCTATGATCGTCTCTTCCCACTGTATTTTGCCTTCGCCGATCCACTGCCGCATATCGTCGTAAAATTCAGCGTTTCGCGCCATGAAATCGGTGACAATAAATCCTTGCAGTCTAATCCGTTTACCGATAGCGGAACTGAGGTTCGTTGGACCTGGCGTAGGCTCGATGTCGTTGTATTGGGAAATCATACCACACAGTGGAATACGTCCGTGCATGTTCATCACTGCGAGTGCAGCTTGGAGATGTCTACCGCCGACGTTCTCGAAGTAGATGTCAAGTCCATCTGGACAATGTCTCCTGAGTTCGGCTTCCAAGTCATCTCCATTTTTATAGTTAAAAGCCGCATCAACACCTGCTGTCTCAAGTAGCCAGGCGACTTTCTGATCGGAGCCTGCACTTGCCACGACTCGGCATCCTTTGATTTTGGCGATCTGGCAGACAATTGAGCCGACCGCCCCTGCTGCTGCGGAGACGAAAACCGTTTCGCCTGCTTTCGGTTGACCGATCTCCAGAAACCCGAAATAGGCGGTGCGTCCGGGCATACCGACAGCACCTAAAAACGACTGGAGCGGCGCGATCGTTAGATCAACAGCGGTCACGCTTTCTGCTGACGCTACGTAGTGGTCTCGCCACCCCTGCATACCCGTGACATAATCCCCAACTTGAAACTGATCACTGTTCGATTCCACTACCCGACCGGCGCACCTACCCTCTAACGGTTCACCGAGTTCAGTGGATCGCATACCGCCGCGCATATACGGGTCTACTGATGTGTAAAGGTTTTCAACTAACACCTCTCCTACAGCAGGTTCAGGAAGCGGCGCTTCAACAAGTTCAAAATCACTTTCTTTGGGCATACCGACAATACGGTTCTTAAGACGAATTTGTCGACTTACGGTGTTTGCCATTCTTTTCTCCTATCAACTCATAATTTTATATTTTTAATTCGCGTTGATGCAATAATAACATATCAGAGAAAAAAGTCAAGGTTAGGGTATTTCGCGGGTAACTGGATGTACTGAAATTCGCTTGACATCTGTCTCTGAATGTGATTTAATCAGTAACGCAAAACGCACATCACAATGACTGCACTCACTTCACCACGACTGACGCATATCTTAGGAGAGAAAATGAACGATCTCCCTTGTGAATTGATTAGAACGGATTTTGGGCATGAGGTATATGATGGATGGTATCTTGAACATGCCAGTTACAATTTTGAGTCACCCGAATTCGTAAAAGAACACTTCCGTTTCTATGAAGAGGTACTACAGTTATCTAAAAAAGACATAATATTAGAGGCGGGTTGCGGCATAGGAAGCTACGCACGTGAATTCGCTCGCCAGGGCTATCATGTGGTCGGGATGGACCTGTCGCCGAACTTTCTTGCTGAGGCTCAAAACATTACGCAAAGCGAAAATTTAGAAATCGAATTTATTCTGGGGAATTACAATGAAATGAGTTTTGAAGAGAAGTTTTCTGTTGTGTTCTTTGAAGGCTCATTTTTTTATCGTTCTAAGGAGGGGCTGGTGTCGCTCTTAGCGCGAATCCATAAAGCACTCACACCTAACGGCAGACTTTATTTTGTTCACGCAAATCAATCAATAAAGAAAAAGCGATTTCCACAAGCTAATTGGAGTCAAATTAAAGAAAACGTGTTTGTTCTGCAAAATCAAGAATATGACGAAAGTAATGATGGGACGAAATGCATTTGGCTTAAAATAGATTTAGAAGCACAGAAACAGTATAAGTGCGACTATTTTGTTAAGTGTCTCTCTCCTGACGAACTCAAAGGCTGTCTTGTAGCGGCAGGATTTACGGATTACCATTTCTACAAGAAGCGCCGGATAGAAGACTTTCAGCCAGAGGATGATGGATTTTCTGTGGTGGCTAAAAAGTGAGCGCGACAGTGTGCAAATATGAATGTCGAAAAACCGAAAGAGAAATATGATCAGTTAATCGCCGATGGTTACTGTGTCGTTGAGGATGTCCTGAAAGAAGAGATGCTCCTCCGGCTCCAGACAGTAACCGATGAACTCCTTGACGCACAAACTGAAGATGAACGTGCTGCCTATCGCTCATCTGGTAGCATGATCAGCGTGTATATGCATCCACTGTTCGCAGAACTCGTCGTTTACCCACACACTCTGCAGGCTCTTGATGCTTTGGGTTTCTTGAGACCGAAATGGTCATCGGGATATGTCATCAGTAAACCCCCGCAGAGTCCGCCCCTATTTTGGCATCAAGACTGGTGGGGTTGGGATGATCCGTGCAGCTACACGGCACTACCTCAGCAGCTGTTCCTCATGTATTATTTGATTGACACGACACCGTATAATGGGTGCCTTCGTGTCATCAAAGGTTCACATCTGAATCGACATCCATTGCATGACACACTGCCCAGTGCACACGGCGAAGCACTCCAGCGCGTCGACGATGCGAACCATCCTGCCTATCAACACTTTCCGGATGAAATTGATATACCCGTGAAAGCAGGAGACTTAGTTATCGGCGATTCTCGGTTGTTACACGCTTCACACGGCAATCAGTCAAATGAACACCGGACTGTAATTACGCTCTGGTATCATCCGTTTTTTGCGTTGTTACCTGTAGAAATGCAAGCACATATCGGGAGACTCCGAGGAAGTTTCGCTTGGTCGGACGCGGATTGGGCGCGAATCGCCGAACTCACGCCGATTTGTGAAAACAATGTTGAACCCTTAAAATGGAATCGGAATCCGGGACCTCAACTGAAATAGCCAAATCTCAATATAGTCAGATTTTATTTGAAACGGATTATATCTCGTGATAGACTAATAGGATAGGAAATTTTTGGTTTATAACTGTGATGCTTAAACCAATACCTATCGGGCGAGACTCATCATTGAATAATAGCCAATAATTTGTTGGCTTTCGCTTTGAAAACGATAAAGGAGATAATGAAAGATGAAGACCAGAGTTACAAGGTTAAAACTATTATGTGTCAGTTTCACGGTTATTAGCCTGGCGTTTGTAGGCACCAGCTCCGCTAAAATTGACTTTGGAGATTGCGTCGGCATGTGGCTCTTTGATGAGGGAAACGGGAACAAAGCCACAGATTCTTCTGGAGCAGGCAATGACGGCTCGATTGAAGGTGGTGCAAAATGGGTTAATGGCCAGTTTGGTAAAGCTTTAGAGCTTAATGGCTCGGATGCTTACGTGGAAATTCCACACCATGATTCCTTAAACGTTGGCGGTGAACACACAATTGCGCTTTGGGTTAAATTACATAAGCCTCCGGCAGGTGGAATGGGCGTTGTGACCAAAGACGATTGGGCACCCGGATTTTGGTGGGATGGCGGTGTCATCCGACATCATACACACGATCCAGGCGGAACGCTTCACTTTATAGATGCACCTTGGAGTCCAGATACAGATTGGCACCATGTTGCCGTCACCTGGGATGGCGACGGGTTTGGCGTATATCTGGATGCCGATCAGATTGGCGATGGTGTAACAACACCCAATTTGGGAAGGAATCCCCTAACCGACAAACCTTTTCTAATAGGTATCTACTTAGCCACTGGACAGCATGGCCAGTGGGGTCAGTTTCTCGACGCAATAATTGACGATGTTGCTGTCTTTAATGTGGCATTGGACGATAATGATATTGAAACCCTCATGAATGACGGATTAAAAACAGCGGCTGATATCGAACCTTCAGGTAAACTGACAACAACTTGGGGAAACATCAAAGCCGACTAATCTACTCCGAAACCTAAAGATTGCGTTGGTTGGCAATTTCCGAATTGATGGTGACAAGATTGAGGGCGGTTCAAGACTGGACCCTCTCAGTCTTGTCAAAGGTATCACTAAACGGGAGGAGTTCTTCGTGTCACAACCCCCGATTTTTCATGATTACACGCTTGGTGTACAGGAAAGAAAAACATTGGATAGCGACGGGCATTTCGTTTTCCCCGGCTTGCTTACGCAGAATGCACAGGAAAACCTGACCTGCTCGTTGTCCCATATTCATGAACTCCGTCGTACACTAACAGAAGGACATGAACCGAATCGATTTTCCGCGGAGTACGACAGTTATCTCGAAAGCCTTATTGCACATCCGCAGATGCTTAAACTCACACGGCAGGTTTTGGGTGAAGATATCCGATACGATCACTGTGTGAGTCTGAATCGGCCGGGTGGCAATGGTGGTATTGGATGGCACAGCCACGGATACGCCGATGACGATCCGAGTTTGGGTTTCGTTCGCATTTTCTTTTATGTCAATGGATTTGAACCCGACGATGGCGGTTTGAAGGCTGTTCCCGGAAGTCACCTCTATCGGGATGCCAGGATCCATGCGCCCACGGACGAGGCACTCCGTGAAGGTTGGCTCGTTGGGAGAAAACATCCAGAGACAGGGGAACCCCTTGAAATTGAAGCACTATCCGCGCCCCCCGGCACAGTCGCGTTGATGTGGACGCATGCCGCACACGCAGTGAGTCCAAGAAAACCGGATAGTAATACGCGGTGGTGTGTGGTCTATGCCTATCGGAACCCAGGAAGACCGTCTGGTGCCCGTTGGATTACACCCGAATTTGAACGAAAGCCGATCCCGGGTGCAGAAGGTTTGATGTCCCTCTATTAAAGGAGTAAGCACGCGCCGGCGGGTTCTCCGTCCACCAAAGCAGGATGCATACATAGTCCCTATACCCTGACCATGCCAAAAAATAAACCAAATATTCTATTCCTTATCAACGATGAACACCGCCCGGATGTCCAGCCGATCGAAGGGGACGCAGCTATCCGCATGCCGACGCTTTCTCGGTTTATGGATGAAGGTATCTACTTCCGTAACGCCTACACGCCCTCCCCGATTTGTGTCCCCGCACGCCAAAGTTTTCTTTCAGGCCTTTATCCGCGTAACTGCGGGAGTCTCAACTTCGGCGACCCGATGCCGACAGAAGTCCGAACGATTCCAGGGCAATTGGGAAATTACGGGTACTATACCTGTTGTGCCGGTAAAATGCACTTTGTCGGGACAGACGTTATGCACGGTTGGCAGGAACGGGTAGGACGCGATATTGTTGGTAACAACGGCTATCCTTACCCCCCTGTTAAGAACGAACACTACGCACGAACTGAATCGGAACCCGGTACTGGTCCCAAACAAGACAAAGTGATTCAGGAAGTCCGCGACGCACAACCCGGCTTAGGGCGTTGGATGCTTAATGATCAATACAATGTGGATGGCGCACTGCTATTTCTTGAGGAATATTTTGTTGATGCCCCTTATGATCGTCCGAGATCAAGTCCGCTCTGTATGGCAGTAAGTCTCATCGCACCACACTATCCGTATCAATGTCCAATGGATCTGTTCAATTATTACATGCAGCGCGTACAACCGATCGTTGAAGAGCCGAACGATCAGTTTGGATACCACGATTTTTTCAGGGTCCGGGTCGGTGAAGACGTTACTTACCGTCAGGCGCACCGAGCAACCGCGGCGTATTACGGGATGATTGAGTGGATGGACGCCCAATTCGGCAGGGTCATTGAGAAACTGGAACATCTGAACGTCTTGGACGATTTCATCATCGTTTTCCTCTCTGACCACGGTGAGATGCTTGGCACGAAAGGACTCTGGGAAAAACAGAGTTATTTTGAAGCTTCGGCGCGAGTGCCACTTTCTATCTGGTATCCGAAACGGTTTGGACGAGAACCGAAAATCGTTGCGCAGAATGTCTCGTTGGTCGATCTGTTTCCGACTGTATGTGAATTAGCAGAAATCCCTGCGCCTGATGAACTCGATGGACATTCACTCGTGCCACTGATTGATGGAAATGTAACCGATTGGCATGATACCGTTTATAGCGAACTGTGGCGTGCCCAAAACGGGCCCTCCGTGATGGTCAAAGAGGGGAGTTTAAAGTATTTCCGATTTGACAACAACAAAGGATGGCCCGAGCAACTCTTTGACCTCTCCGAAGACCCGGATGAACGAAACAACTTAATTGACACACCCGCCTACGCCGACGCACTCTCAAAGCTGCGCGCCAAAGCCGAGGCTTTACCTCCCCCGCGTCGAAAGGACGAGGATAACCGTTTTATTGATCCATACCGCCCGATTTTGAAACAATAACGACTTGCCCTTAAAACGCTCGAGTATAAACGCTTCAAACAATTGCTGCCCTCAATCCATTGGGATAACGGTCTTCCCACGCTCGCGTACAGAGAACATCCTTTCGATCTACCCAGATTTTTTCTTGTGCAATACCTGCATTTCAGGGTATATTATATGGAGGTACTAATCTGGTTATAGCAGGTGTAATCGGGGCATTTCTGGTTACGTTGTTTGGATCAACAGCGTTGCATATCGAAAAATTAATGATCTGGAGGAATTGTAATGGAATGGGCACCAATTCTCGCTTTTGTAGTGCTTCTTGTAGGTCTCGGTATAGTTGCTGGGACTGCTATAAGGAATGCTTATAAAGATTAGTACTTACGCAAATACTAGAAACAAAAGATTGATAATCCAGGAACCTCCAAAGTTAGTTCTCCATGGTCCACACAAATTGTCGGCTTCTTAGATCTAACAGACAGTTGTGCCTATTGATACTAAAGTTTGGGCAATTCTTGTCTTTGGATAGTAACGGTTGCTTCCCATCCAAGGGATTCCTCACCTGATAAAAGTCGTCGTTTCTCCACGATAGGCATCTTTGATGCGTTGTACATGGTTCAAAAGCATATCCAATTCCTGTATCTCTTGATAGGAGAAATATCCGTATTCGGTGGTTTCGCAACTCAGCCGAAGCTCACCACCCACAATTTCCACTTCAAAGCACAAAGCTACCAGCTGGATTTTGTTCCCATCTCGATACACGACTAACTCGTCTGGGGTTGTGTAAACGCCGATTAAGCGTTTTATTTTTACCTTCAAACCGGTTTCTTCTTCGACCTCTCGAACACACGTCTCACTTGCGCTTTCTCCGGGTTCCATTCCTCCGCTTGGTAGACACCATTGGTTATTATCTTCTCGCCTCGTTAATAGAATCTTTTCGCGACCTTTGTCAAAAATGACAGCTGAACATCCAACGCGGATTGTGCCATCTCGCCCAACACGATGTCCTGTGAGAATTTTAGCCATTTCCGTTTCTCCATTTGTCGTTGAAAAATATGTGTTCTTTCAATAGTTAGACTCAAACAGATCGTTTGTCTCAATGAGGCAGACCCCCTCTTTTTCTGCCCTCTGCTTGAGTGTATCTGTGAAACCATTGGCAGAAAACAGAACGTATCGCCGATTATGCCTCCATGGATCAGGAACTTTTTTCGCATTTTCAATAAGATGATTGAGAATGTTTTCTCCAACTGGAACATTCCACCACTTGCACTCTCCAAACCAATGGCTTCCGTCAACGTTTTTTGTCAATACATCAATTTCAAAATCCGATTCCCAATGTGCCCCGACCTGCTTGGGGGCGACCTTTAATTTTTCTCTCCAATAAAGGCTGATATACTGACGACAAACGTCTTCAAAGATTTCTCCCATATAGTGTGAGAGATTAGGAGCGATCATTTGTTCATATACCAAATCTGTGTTGCCAGATTCGATGAGACTTTGATAGGGTAGTACGAACCGAAACCAGAATTTGAGATAGTTGTCGGCAATTTTATAAAGTCCTTTTTTGCTTTTTTGAGGTGCGCGGTCAGCAACCGGTGTTTCACGTTTGACTAACCCCAGTTCTCGGAGTACGCTCAGATATTTATTAACGCTTGTTGCGTCAAGTCCAACCCGTTGAGAAATCTCATTTAATCGCGTTGCACCACCAGCGATTGCATGGAGCAAACTGGCATACGTTCTCGGTTCTCTGAGTTCCGTGCGTAACAAGAAATTAACTTCATCAAACAAGTAGCCCTGGGGCGTGAGCAGCTCGTTTTTGATATGTTGTTCAAGTCCGCTTTGTGAATAGTTTGAGGAACGCAACGCAAATTGATTGAGATACGCTGGTATACCGCCGAGGATGCCGTAAGCGATGAGTTTTTCTTTCGTAGAATGTGCAGAAAAAAAATGCCCACTGTCACGATAGGAGAGGGGCATCAAACGGAGTTGTCCAGTGCGCCGTCCATATAGCGGTGAGCGTTCCGCCAACACTTCTCGTTCCATAAAACTCACCTGTGATCCACATAAAATCAAAAAAAGTTTACTATTTTTCCCATGCAGGTCCCAGAACCGTTGAATCAATGAAGGAAGTGCAGCGTTATCTTCACAGAGATATTGAAACTCATCAAGTACCAGAACAAGTCTCTCTTCTTGTGCCTGTTGTGCCAAATAGATGAAGGCAGGTTCCCAGTCGTCAAAAACGAGGTTTCGGAGCAGCGGATCGTTGATAACATGCCGGGTAATTTCAGTAAGTTGACGGAGATGATCTCGCTCTTTCAACTGACTGGCGAGGAAATAGATACTTCTTTTGTCCTTACAAAACTGCGATAGGAGTTCAGTTTTCCCAACCCGTCTCCTGCCATATAATACAAAAAGTTCCGCTATTCCTGACTGAGACATTCGTTCTAAAGCTGCTAATTCTTGGTGTCGATTGATAAACATAAATTTCTCTCCTTAAACAAACTCCAAGATATTATACTCCAAAGTATTATACTCTAAAGTATAATTAAAATTCAATAAAATTGGTGGAAGTGGAATCTGCGATTCGCAGGATTTTGTTTGCATATATTTCACTTTTAATGATATATTATTGAGCAAGTTTATGGATGATAAGACTTACCTCAATGTAGGAAATTGGCAACGGGCAAGTCCTGTGATGTCGTCTGGACGAAAGAGATGGAGGAAAAATTCTATAATGTCCCAAACACAGCTATCACCTTTAAACCCTTCAAGAAGGGTGCGCGCCCCTTATATGAGTCTGATAGTACTCCTATTAGGGCTCGTCATTGCACTGCAACCTGTCTATGCCGAGAAACTTCAATTCGACCGTGATATCCGACCCATCTTATCGGATAAATGTTACGCCTGCCACGGTCCCGATCCGGCGGTTCGCCAAGCCAACTTACGGCTGGATACCAAAGAAGGCGCGTTCTCCGCACCCAGCGGCTACCCGATTATCGTTCCGGGTGAGCCGGAAAATAGTGAATTAGTCCTACGGATAACACACGAAGACATTAATCAACGGATGCCGCCACAGATCTCCAATCGGCAGCCAACACAGGAACAGATTGATACACTTATCCAGTGGATTGCTGAAGGTGCTGAGTGGGAGGAACACTGGGTTTACAATCTTCCAAAACGGATTGAACCCCCAGTTGTTGAAGATGCCGCGTGGGGCCGAAATCCTATTGATGCTTTTATACTCGAAGGGTTGGAAGCAGAAGGACTTACGCCATCAGCAGAAGCCAACAAACGAACGCTCATCCGGCGTTTGAGCTTCGACCTGACTGGATTGCTGCCGACACCCGCTGAAGTGGAACAGTTCTTGAGGGATGAAAGTCCCGATGCATATCAATCGCTTGTCAATAGGCTTTTGTCTGAACCACAATACGGCGAACAGATGGCAATGTACTGGCTCGATCTGGTGCGCTATGCAGATACGAGTGGTTACCATGCTGACGAAAACGTGAGTATCTGGCCCTATCGGGATTATGTGATACAGGCGTTTAATGACAACATGCCGTTTAATCAATTCGCAGTCGAAAACCTCGCAGGCGATCTCCTTCCGAACGCTACAGTTGCACAGAAGATTGCCTCCGGCTATAACCGTCTGAATCAAACGACCTCAGAAGGCGGAGCACAGGCAAAAGAATATCTCGCAATCTACGCTGCAGACCGCGTGCGAACCACGGCATCTGTCTGGTTAGGGGCAACCCTCGGATGTGCACAATGTCACGACCACAAATTTGACCCGTATACTGCAAAGGATTTTTACAGTTTCGCCGCATTTTTCGCGGATGTCAAAGGCCCTGGCGTATACGGCGGAGGTAGTAAATGGGAACCCGTTGTGATGCTACCAACATCCGCACAAGCGTCGGCACTGCAGAATATTGATGACGAATTAGCGAAACTGCAGAAGATATTCAAGGCATCATCGCCCGGATTAGAAGCGGAACAGATGGAATGGGAGCACGAGGTGCTTGCACTTCTCGATTCGACGGAACCGACCGATTTTGCATGGGTGGATGATTCACAGGCAAACGGCGGTAGAAATCAGGGTACATGGACATTTGTCGGTAAAAATGAGGCACCTGTTTTCAGTAAACTGTTATCACGCCGCCAGACAGCGGAAGCAGAAAAGACAGTTCAGCACGCTTTCCAAGGGGCCAATCGGAAGTTCACTTTAGCAGAAGGGGATCGGTTATTTGCCTATCTCTGGATCGACCCAGCATCACCGCCAGAAACAGTCATGCTCCAATGGAACGACGGGGATTGGAACCACCGGGCGTTTTGGGGTGAGGACAAAATTGACTTTGGCGGGATAGGGAACGACACACCTGCTCACAAACCGATGGGGCTTCTGCCAGCAGTCGGCGAATGGGTTCGTCTTGAGGTGAATCCAGCGGATGTTGGTTTGGAACCCGGAAGCGTCCTGAATGGGATGGCTTTCGCGCAGTTGGGTGGCACCGCTTATTGGGACATAGCTGGCATCGCGACCACTCGCGGCTCGGCGGTAAAACACACGCATACAGAACAGGTCATTGCAGCAATTCAGGTAGATCCCTCTGTTAGGACAACAAGCCAGCGTGAACAGATTGCGGCAGAATATCGCCGCATCACGCCTGCCCTTGACGGCATACGGAATCAGATGGCAGCTTTACAAAAACAGAAAGCCGAGATCGAAGGGCAGATCCCTTATTCGCTCACGACTGAATCCACGTTACCACGTACCACACGCGTGCTACCGCGAGGGAATTGGATGGACGATTCTGGCGAGATTGTCGAACCGATGATACCGGCGTTCCTTGGCGACCTCGGTATCAAGAACCGGCGTCCAACCCGTTTGGAGCTCGCACAGTGGATCGTGTCAAAGGATAATCCACTGACTGCCCGTACATTTGTAAATCGACTCTGGGCACGCTACTTTGGGACTGGGTTATCCCGTGTCTTAGATGACCTTGGCGCACAAGGCGAACCGCCGATACACCCGGAACTCCTTGACTGGCTTGCTGTTGAATTTATGGAAAGCGGTTGGAACATCAAGCACATGGTGAAACTCATGGTCACTTCAACGACTTATCGCCAGTCCTCGAAACCGACAGAGGTATTGGACGAAAAAGATGCCTACAATCGTTTGTTGGCGCGCCAATCGCGCTGGCGACTCGACGCAGAGGTGGTCCGAGATAACGCTTTGCTGCTGAGTGGGCTTCTTGTCCCGAAAATCGGCGGTCCGAGCGCGAGACCTTACCAACCGGCGGGGTACTACGCAAATCTAAATTTCCCGAAGCGTGTATACGCCCATGACACTGGAGAAAACCAGTACCGGCGGGGACTTTATACGCACTGGCAGCGCACCTTCCTGCATCCGAGTATGATGGCGTTTGATGCGCCGAGTCGTCAGGAGTGTACCGCTGAGCGTGCGACCTCTAACACGCCGATGCAGGCACTCACCTTACTCAACGATCCGACTTATGTTGAAGCAGCACGCGTCTTTGCAGCACGCATTATCCAAGAGGGTGGTGAGTCCATCGCTGAACGTATCAATTGGGCGTACCAATGGACGTTGTCTCGGATGCCGCAACCAAAGGAACTGGAGATTATGACAAATCTCTATGAGAAACACCACGCCGAATACACTGTCGATCTTGACGCTGCTGGTGCGTTGGTCGCAACTGGCGAATCACCCCTGACAGCAGGTGTTGAACCTGACGAATTGGCTGCGTGGACCTCTGTGGCACGTGTGATACTGAACTTGCATGAGACGATTACGCGCTATTAAGGGCAACGTTTAAGGTCCGTAACATCGGGTTAGTGAACAGGAGGTATAGGTATGGATATTCATGAAGAAACCAACTTACGTCTTACGAGACGCACATTTCTGGGAAAAACGGTGCGAAGTGTCGGGTCGCTTGCACTCGCATCCTTACTGACACCAGCACTTGTCAAGGCCGCACCGGAAATTGAGCGGTGGCAGGGAATTGTTCCCACGCCACACGTACCACCGAAAGCGAAACGCATCATACATCTCTGCATGGCAGGCGGTCCCTCACATCTGGAGACTTTGGATTACAAGCCGAAACTCGCAGAACTCCACGGGCAACCGATGCCAAAATCTTTCACCGAAGGGCAACCGATTGCGCAACTTCAAGGGCAAGTGGATTCCCTCAAATGCCTCGGTCCGACACATGAATTCAAAAAGTACGGACAATCGGGGCAGGAGATGAGTACGGCTTTCCCACATATCGGAAGCCTCGCTGACGATATTTGCATCGTCCGCTCCTTGAAAACCGAGCAGATTAATCACGATCCTGCACACACCTTTATGAACACTGGCACCGCAATCGCCGGCAGACCGAGCATGGGTTCGTGGCTGCTTTACGGACTCGGCAGTGAGAACGACAATCTGCCAGGCTATGTCGTCCTCGTCTCTTCTGGTGGTGGACAGGACCAACCAATTGCAACGCGGCAGTGGCATAGTGGATTTCTGCCCGGTCAGTTTCAAGGTGTCCAATTCCATTCAACAGGTGATCCGGTTCACTACGTCGCCAACCCGGGCGGCGTGAATACAGAACAGCAGCGGGATGTTGTAGACGCTGTGCAAACGTTAAACGGTATACTTGACGAGACCGTGGACGATCCTGCAATCTCGACGCGTATCAGTCAATACGAAATGGCGTTCCGAATGCAGACGAGTGTCCCGGAATTGAGCGACATCTCAAAAGAGCCACAACACGTTCTTGATGCTTACGGTGCGAAGCCGGGTGATGGCTCTTATGCCTCAAACTGTCTGCTCGCGCGACGATTAGCCGAACGTGGCGTGCGGTTTATCCAACTTTACCATCGCGGCTGGGATCATCACGGCGGCATTGAGAACGCTATTAAAACGACTTCAGACTATGTCGATAAGGCAACCGCTGCGCTTGTCAACGATTTGAAACAGCGGGGCATGTTGGATGACACCTTAGTGATTTGGGGCGGCGAGTTTGGGCGGACACCGATGGCACAAGGCACCGGACGCGACCATCATATCCAAGGATTCTCGATGTGGATGGCTGGCGGTGGAATCAAAGGCGGTATCAGCTACGGTAACACCGATGAGTTGGGGTATAATTCCGTTGAAAACATCGTGCACGTCCACGACTTCCACGCGACGATGCTGCACCTCTTCGGGATTGACCATGAAAAACTCGTCTACCGTTTTCAAGGACGAGATTTTCGTCTCACTGATGTCCATGGACACGTCGTCCGCGACATTTTAGCTTAAAAGTAGTAGGCACGCGCCGCCGTGCCGTCTATAATGGTGAGGTTGCAAAATGGCTTGTATGAAAAGAACGGTTAGGATTTTAGTACACATCTCGTTCTTATTGATTCTGACGATATCTGTCTTCAGTGAGAGTCTCCCAATGGTGGAACCTGAAGCAGTTGGGCTTTCTACCGAAAGACTCTCAAGAATTGATAAGGTCATGGAAAAGCACATCGCCCAGCAGAAAATCGCTGGCGGTGTTATATTGCTTGCCAGACACGGACAGATCGCACATCTCGGTGCTTACGGTATGATGGATGTCGAAGCAGGCAAACCGATGGCACCCGACACCATTTTTCGTATTGCATCAATGACCAAACAGATAACGAGTGTTGCTGTAATGATGCTTTATGAAGAAGGACATTTTCGGTTGCATGAACCGGTCTCAAACTTCATCCCAGCTTTCAAAGAAATGACTGTATTGCCACCGAAAGATGCCGAAGATTCGGCAGTACCTGTACCCGCAACACGACAGATTACCATTTGGAACCTACTTACGCATACCTCCGGTCTAACGTATCACTGGAATGAGCGACTCGGTCCGCAATATAACGACGCGGGTATCACCCACGGGCTTCTGCAGGACGAGAGCACTCTTGCGGAGAAGATGAAAGTGTTGGCGACAATCCCGTTGTTGCATCAACCGGGGGACAGAGTTGAGTACGGTCTATCAATAGATGTCCTCGGTTATCTCGTCGAAGTCGTATCAGGGATGCCGCTTGATCAGTTTTTCTCTGAGCGTATCTTCAAACCGCTTGGCATGAAAGATACACACTTTTTTATCACCGAAGCGAAACGCGAACGACTCGCAACGGTGTACGAGCGAACCGGAGACGGACCGATAACGCGAAAGGCCCAAGAACCAACAGTGAACGGTTCACTGATCTATTCAACCGACTATCCGTACAACGGTCCAAAAACCTATTTCTCTGGCGGTGCGGGGTTAGTCTCTACTGCATCTGATTATGCCCGGTTTGCACAAATGATGCTCAACGACGGGAAATTTGAAGGTGTCCGATTGTTGAGTCGGAAAACTGTCGAGTTGATGACGACGCATCAGCTCGCTGATATGGGTGTTGACTATGGATTCGGTCTCGGTTTTAGCATTGTTCTTGACAAATCAGACCTTAGGGACATTGGGTCAGTCGGTACGTATAGCGGGGGCGGTTTCTTCTTTACCAGTTTCTTTATTGACCCTCAAGAACAGATGATCGGTATCTTTATGTGTCAATTGCATCCGGGCGGTAGCGACCTCGCGGAGAGAGTGCGGATCCTTAGTTACCAAGCGATTATCGATTGAAGTTTTTGAGTGCTTGGGCAAAGAAATACCCAGGCAAAACTGTTATTTGCGTAAGACTATAGGGGAAACCTGATGCGCAGGTTCTTGATAGGTATCAGTAGCACATAACGAAGTGGCGTGCGGATATACGGGAAAGAGATGGAATCCTCCAACCCACCTCACCGAACCGCAAGGAAAATTAAAAAAAAGGAAATTAATCAATATGCCAAGAGAACTCATTGCACCTGCCCAAGAACAGGTTGCTTTCCGAGCGTATGAAAACCAACCCTTGCAAGCCAATGAAATTCGAGTCAAAAGCCAATTTGGTGCCGCTAAACACGGTTCAGAGATGGCATCATATAAGGGATATGCGGGACCACGCGGTGCCTATGATGGCGAATATAAAATCTTTCGAGCAGACGGTTCCGGTGGGATGGTAAACTATCCTTCAGGACTGGGAAACATGTGTGTTGGCGAGGTAACTGAGATTGGCGCGGACGTTACCGAGGTCGAGGTTGGAGAGCGAGTTTTTCGGCACAGTTCCTTCCGAGAAGAACATGTTTGGAATGCAGCAGGTACCCGGAAACTGCCGGATGGTGTGCCTTGGCAGGCAGCCGTCTGCCTGGATCCAACAGATTTTGCATTGGGTGCGGTGCGCGACGGGCATATCCGCATTGGTGATGCTGTGGCAGTCTTTGGAATGGGCGGCATTGGATTGATGGCACTCCAGCTTGCTAAATTGGCGGGTGCCTATCCTGTAATCGGTGTTGATCCGCTCGAACTGCGCCGCAACGTCGCCCTCGAATGTGGTGCTGATATGGTCATTGATCCGACAACAGATGATGCCGGTTTGGAAATAAAAAAGGCTACCAACAAACGGGGTGCTGATGTTTGCATCGAATATAGTGGTCATCACACGGCACTGCAAGCGGCTATCCGTGGCGTGATGTATTTAGGGACGGTTGTCGCTGGTGCATGGCCCGGGACCTACCCCGCAGGATTGGATCTCGGTGCCGAAGCCCATTTCAATCGACCGACGATTATCTTCTCACGCGCGTGTAGCGAACCAAATCCGGAATATCCCAATTGGAATGAAGGCAGGCTCTTTGAAATCAGTTGGCGACTCCTTTGCGATGGCAGCCTAAAATCCGAACCGGTTATCCATCCTGTTGTCCATTTCGACGATCTGTTGGACGAGTATCCGAAGATTTTAACTGCCCCGGGCGAGAATGTCAAGTTAGGCGTTCGATTCGCATAACCCAGATTTTTGGTGTTATCACAGGCAGCAGTCTCAAGAGCGTAAGTTTGAAAAGAAGGGAAGCCATGATCGCTGAAATTATGCTGGTTTTAATAAGCATCGCATCATCCCAAATTATTGGCAATAATGTAATGGAAAGCATTGAAGTAACGCCGAGCATCGAAATAGCGGAGATACCGAGTGAATTTTCTGCTTTCAGACAGGTGGGATGTGACAAATATGTCAATGTTTTCGGCGTTCACATCTTCGCAAGCCAAACGACCCCTAAAGATAAACTCTCTCACGCCGCAGGCGTTTTGGCACAATACCTTGATAACGACGAAGA
>CAZGAW010000028.1:0-43937 GCA_964523645.1 uncultured bacterium
AAACTTGGATTAAATTTGCGAAATTGTGGCCCGAATAAACGGTGGCACTTCATTGGTTTCATCATAGACGTAAACCCAAACCCTAAAGACAGATTGGATGCGTCTGATGAGAACGCCAGCGACAGCATCCGCGTTCCATTTCCCCCGGGAAAGAAACTTCACAAATGACCAATACTTCGTCTCTGAAGCACTACATTGATAAAGTTCCGTCAGGGTACCCTTGCGGGTATTAGCAATAAATCCGAAGATAAACGCTTGAAACAGTGCGAAGTTTTGTTGATTGAATAAAGGTCGAAAATCTGATAGAATATCTCCTAAGCAGAAAAGAAGGTCCATTTTTATCATCCTTTCACAACAGTGGTGTGTTTATGAAAGGATACCTACTTTTCTGCTTTCTGTCATCTTAATTCATGAATATCGTCCAAACTTTAGTAGGTGATAGTTACGGAAACCCACGGCAGGTGCCTGGTCGAGATTACAAATCCGTCCTACAATTAATACCAACCAACGAACCGCAAGTACATGTCCCAGAGGTTATCTCCCCATAAAAGCACAAGCAGAGCGGCACCGGCAAGGAAAGGTCCATACGGAATAGTAGTTTGACGGTTTTTTCTTTGAATAACAATGATAGTTCCGACAACCGCGCCGCTCACGGCAGAGAGGGCTATGACCATTACAAGTTCTTTCCAAGCACCGAGAAATAATCCGTTGAGCACCATCAAATTAATATCTCCACCACCCATTGCGGTTTTACGAAAAATCGTCTCACCGATATAGCCGATCAAATACATGACGCCCACCCCAATTACTGCCCCAGTAAGCCTCGTTAACAGATAATCCACATCGCTACGTTGATAGGAAATTGCACAGACTACCATTAGCCCAAGAATTAACCCAATATCAATAAAGACATTGGGAATAATATAGTGCCTCGCATCAATTACGGATATCGGTATGAGCAGTGTAACAAAAACAAGGGCAAGCAGAAATTCAAGCGTTAGCCCAAAGTGATAATACATCACAAGGAACAATCCTGCCGTTGCCAGTTCAACCAACGGATATATAACGGAGATTTTCGCCTGACAATACCGACACTTTCCTCGTAACAGGAGATAACTCAAAACGGGGATATTGTCGTAGACTTTTATCGATGCCTTACATTCAGGGCAGAAAGAGCGACGCGGCGAATGAATAGACACGTCTGGGAGCGGAATGCGATAGATACATACATTGAGGAAACTGCCGATTGCCAGCCCGAAAAGGAAGATGAGCAAAGGTATCCAGATTTCAAGCACGGGTTACCACCAATACTTTTCACCGAGGCGGGTGTCGGCGTGATAAACTCTGCTGATTTCTGCCACGCCACCAAAGGTATACTTTTCGGGGACACGCGAATGGTTTTTCGCAATCCCTACTTTATAGGTATTTTGATGAAGGACATAGTTTCCACCCCAGGGTGTCTTCGGAATAGATTCGAGATAGTTACCACGCCATCCCTCAACACCGGGATCCGTCAACAAGGCATCTAAATTTGTTGGATACGCACCGGTATGCTTGAAGTACTTCTTGATGGCAACTGCGATCGTTTCGACATCTATATCCGCCGTGCCCACTTTGCGATATTCCTGCCAGGGTGGAAAGGAGAGTGCCACAATGACAACGGCTATGATAACAAGGATAAGGAACTGAAGGCGAGTCATCCCGCCATCTTCATTAATGTTTTTCGGTGACATTGTCAGGGTAAACACTCCATCCGCTTAATTCGCAGAACTTGGACGAGAAATACCATACCGGTTCATTTTTTTGTATAAATTGCTCCGCTCAACCGCTAACGCTTCAGCGGTACGTCGGATGTTCCACTTATTTTCTTCCAAAGCCGCAAGGATGCATTGTGCCTCGGCGGTATCCATCATTTTGCTCAAAGCGATTCCAGGTGTGTAAAGCGGTGTCTGCAAAGAGGAATCCAAGGCACCTTGATCGAGAGCTGCACTCGGTGGAGCAGATTGAGGCACCAACGATAAAGCCTCAGCGACATCGGGTGCCATCACAACGTCTCGGCGTACCATAATAAGGAGACGTTCAACGATGTTTTTTAACTCCCGAATGTTTCCGGGCCAATTGTAACTTTGAAACACGGCATAAGCCCCCGGGTCAATGACTTTCGGTGGTGATCCCATATTGAGCTGCAGACGCTCGGCAAAGTATTGAACTAACAACGGAATATCTTCCGCCCGCTCTCGGAGGGGTGGAACGGTAATAGGCACGACATTGAGTCGATAGAAGAGATCGCGTCGGAAGCGTCCGTTCTCAATTTCTTCTGGTAGATGTTTGTTAGTTGCCGCGATAATCCGCACATCTACCGTCCGAATCTGGTTTCCGCCAAGGCGTTCAACTTCGCCTGTTTCAATGACGCGCAGGACCTTTGCCTGCGCCTTTAAACTCATATCACCGATTTCATCGAGAAAAATAGTTCCACTGTGGGCGAGTTCAAAGCGTCCTTGTCTTCGCGAATCTGCCCCGGTGAATGCGCCGCGTTCATGTCCAAAGAGTTCACTTTCAATGAGTTCATCGGGTAAAGCAGCGCAGTTGAGCGGAATAAAGGTTTTCGCCGCACGCCGGCTCTGTCGATGGATTGCATTGGCAACAAGCTGCTTACCCGTACCGTTTTCACCCGAGATGAGGACCCCGAGTTTGCTGCCTGCGACCCTATCAATTTGTGAGCGGAGATGTGAAATAACTGCGCTCTCACCTACCATTTCATCGGTGGGTGTGATTTGTGACTTCAGAATCTCATTTTCTTGGGATAAGCGCGATATTTCTAAAAAAGGTTGAACACTGGAGAGGATTTTATCAATACTAATCGGTTTTGTGATATATCGTTTCGCGCCGAGTTCCATTGTTTTCACAGCGATTTCGATATCTTGTTGGGCGGACATCATCACCACACTTAACTCGGGGTAGCGTTCACGAAGTTTTACGAGCGTCTGAACACCATCCATCCCATTTTCCATGCGGATATCCAATAGCACCAGATCTACATCGGATTTAATGCATTGTTGCAATGCTTCTTCGCCACTTGCAGCTGTTAGGGCTTGATACCCGCGCATTTTGAGCCCTTGGGATAACATCTTAAGTGTATTTTTTTCGTCATCTACAATCAAAAAAGTTTCCATTTTTTTGTCCTAATGCAAATGTTTATAGTGTGTGCACTTATTTTCCGGATTTACTATAAAGAACAGAGAGATTTAGTCTTTGGTGTCCACTACTTGTTCATCAGTTTCCAGTTCGGGAATCAAGTCTGTAGGTGGTGTTAAGGCTTCAGCTGCTAAGGCAAATTCCTCGGAGTGATTACTTTGATTGCAAGGAAAATAGATACGAACAGTTGTCCCTACACCTTCAGTGCTTTGAAAATTTATCTCGGCATCATGCTCTGTGACAATCCTTCTAACAATTGGCATGCCGAGCCCTCTGCTATCCGTCTCAGACTTTGTTGTGTAATAAGGCACAAAGAGATTCGCCATAGTTTCCTCGGACATACCGTGCCCTGTATCTTGGATTTCCAATGAAACCGTGCCTTCGGTGTCCATATCTCCTGCTTCTATCTTTGCTTGTTCATCATCGCGTGGTTCCTCCGATGTTGCGCCTGATTTTGTTTGCGATGTGTTTGGCGTGAAGTAGGTTTTTACCGTAAGCGTTCCACCATCAGGCATAGCTTCAATCGAATTTTTCAAGAGGTTGCCAAGTGCTTGTGTAATCTGCTCCGGGTCAACTAAAAGTAGTGGAAGTGGTGTTAATTCGGTTTCAACTTTAATTTTTGAAATATTTTCAACCCAAAATTTCTCAGTCGAATTTTGCAGGACTGAGTCCACCTGCTCTGAACTCACCGCTGCGACTTCATTTTCCGCTTCCTTTTCAAGGTCTGGTATATGTCTACCGGTGTATAGGGTCAGAACAGATCTTACAATATCATTCAACTGACTCAATTTCCGCTGTGGTTTCGGCATCCGCGCGAATTGATGGAATTCATCTATCAGTTTACCAATTCTATCAACTTCTTCGATGACAGTGTCCGTACATTCACTAAATATTTGCTCAAAAATTTCAGGGTTCGATTTCGCTTGTTGCAAGTTTTCAACAGAGAGTCGAATCGGAAAGAGCGGGTTCTTAATTTCATGTGCCACCTGCCTCGCGGCATCTCGCCAAGTAGCTGCACGCTCTGCCGCCATGCGTTCTTCCAGGCTCTGCTTCAAGTCCTGCGCCATTTGATTGAATCCCTCGGCAAGCTGTCCCACTTCATTGTGAGACTGGATTTTCACCCGATGATCCAGATTACCCGCAGCGATATGACTCACGCCCTCACGGAGGGTCGCGATAGGTCGGGTAATGCGACGGCTAATGATATAACTGATGAGATAAACCAACACAAGACCGCCAATACCACTCAAAAGCAGTGTAAGCGTAAGTTGTCGCTGCCATTTCGTCTGACGCTCATGCGAATAAGCGACGACTAAGCCAACAGCGGGTGTTTCACGTGCCGTTGCGAAGGGCGAGTTGAAAGGTGTTATTTTAAATACTGTAAAAGCGCGCCCACCTGTTTCTTCTGTTCCCGATAAAAAAACTTTTCGTTCCGGAATCCAACTCGGCAGTGATTTAAACCATCCTCTGCCCTGCGCTGTTTGAGAAGCATAATTTAACGGGAGCCACGCCTCTGCTGCTGTTGCCTCTGATTCGGTATCGAAGGATATTGGAGATGACATTTGCGACTTCCCTACAAGAAAGATTGGATGCTCATCTGATTGGACGCTCGTTTGTTTTGTCTCCAACCATGTTTGCAAGAGGTACCCACCTGTCACAAATCCCCATTCGCCGGCTTCGGTTACCTGAACCACATACTGTAACCCCAGATCACTCTGTCCAGGGATATTCCTGAGTTGTATATGTCCCTCCTGATCATCCAACGAACTATATACGCGTGCCCTTTTTCTTACTTTTGTGTCAGGATATAGCAGTTTTCCATCTGGAGTACCGTACTCTAAGAAATCGAATAGCGGTGTTGGTAAGTAAGAAGACGACGATTCTCTTTCTATAACGCCGTTCAGTCTTATGTCATTGGCTGTCGTGTGGACCTCTTTTTGAACTTGGTTGAGCAAAGCTTGATAATTGTTTGAAATCTGAGCCTGGATCTTCTCAACATAAATGTCAATTTCCCTCTTAAAAGCAAGCCGAATCAGGAAACTGGTGCTTCCAAAAACAACGCCAAACATAACGAGGAAGACGAAACCGTAGGCGATAAATATTTTATCATGGAACTGTAAAGTGGAGAGTCTATTCCTCATTTTTAATAGTTTTCGGTGAATCAACGGTATGAATGCCGTGTGGCATTAACCGGGTTTGTTCGTGCGAAAAACCTTTCAGTTATCAGTTTTTAGCTAAGCGGTTCTCGTTTAAGTACCCCCTCTTGTAATGTAACTGACAACTACTCCAAGGCAAATGCTCGGAAATTCCGTTTATACCCTTCTACACCATCTTGCAAGTATGTTAACTCACTCCCGTCATTGTTGTCAAGATGTAAGCCCTGAAGCCTGCCTTTTACAGCAATAGTGTCCATTAAGAGGCGCATTAATTGGCAAACAGACCGAATATCTCGATTTGGAAGTGTAAGTGTTGCATTGGGTACACCGTTCTCACTAAAATCTAAAGCCGTCCCGCGATAGGAAGCCGTCTGCATGTGCGTCATGGATAACCCTTCAAGTTCGGTTAATTTGCTGTCCATTTCAGACGCTTTCGGTAGCACCAAATCGGGACCAAGTTCCTCCGAATGAATAAATAAAACGACTTTATCTTTTGGACCGGCGATAATGCCGTTGAGAATTGAGTGATTACTCGTGGGCCCCTTCGCATTTATGACATTAGTACCGCCACCGCGCTCCTGAATAGATTCCGTATAAAGTTGGACGAACCATTCACCGAGAGAACTATTGTCAGCATAGTTGTAAAAAACGATGCTTCCTTTTCCATCAACTTCTTCAGCGAGATGAATCCACCGTGCTAATTGATAGGCAATGTTATCTTGATGATTATAAGGGAGGTTAAAGGCTTCGTGAGCCTGAGTTACACCTTCAACGGCAGCACGAATTCGGCTATCAGGCGTTTCGCCTCCGTTTGCTGTCATCGCCAGAAAGAACAGCCCGACGGGAGCGAACGCTGAAAACCGTCCGCCAACCCCATCCGGAACAGGAAGCAGCGTCCCACTGTAGAAAGGTGATTGGAGATGCATTCGGAATAGGACACTGTCGTCGGTTAATCCAGTGGTGGCGAGAACCTGTTGACGCCAGTTCATATCACCAAGCGCGTCACGGATAATCATCAACGTCGCCATCGTTTCAGTCGTTGTTCCGGATTTGCTAATGACATTAAAAAGCGTCTTATGAAGGAGGTTCCTCGTGTTGAGTATCTCAATTAAGCCAGCAAGCTTGCGCGGATCGAAGGTATCACCTGTGAAATAGACTTCAGGGGCACCGCTGCGTTCTTCAACCGACAATAAGTTATGATAGGGGTGGTTGAAAGAATCGTGAAAGACGCGGGCACTCAGGTCGGAGCCACCGACACCAATCGTGACCAACACAGAAAAGGTCTCGCGAGCACGTTCGGCTAAATTGGTGACTTTGGCAATATCCTCCGTCTGGAGATGGCTGCGAGTCCAAGCGCGAAGCCCGTTCTCCAACTCGATAAGTGGTGCTGATGCCTCTTCCTGAAATAGAAGCTGAATCTCTTGCAAAGCGGTGTCAACGCTCTGTTGCGCCGCTTGTGGGAACGCACCAACTGTTCCGTCATCAACTAAAAAATACAACTTCCTATCCAACAAAATCTCCTTTTTATTAGCCATCTCTGTCACAAAAGTTTTTGGTTTACTAAAACCCTCTTAACTGTCTACTGATTGCTGACTTGCTATTCTGCCGTACTTATCTGAAAGGCGAACGATATCTTCTTCATCAAAGTGCCCAAATGAAATTTCAAGGATCCGGTAATCCTTAGATTCTCCGATAAGTTGATGTTTCGCGCCCTGTGGAATAAATACAGGTTCCATAGGTTTGGGACGATGAAGTGCGCCATCAAGCTTCAAACATGCCCCTTCGTCCAGTGGAATCCACAGTTCACTCCGATGGTGATGATACTGATAACTCACCTGCTCGCCCGCCCGAATTTCTAAAATTTTGACAGTGACAGGTTGATTGAGTACGTATTGTATGAAGCGACCCCACGGTTTCTCGGTTGTTGTTATTTCCTGAAGTTCTTTTAGGGGGGGTTGCATGATTTACTCTCCGAATTGGGGTATATATAAATAAAAGTGCTTACAAAAATATAAGAGATAGTGTATCATACAGGTAGCCTACTCGTCAAACAAAAAGCGGGTTCATGGCTGTCCCTGTTCCTATAATCACTTATAGTGAAGACTATAGTCAAACGGACACTAAGAGTTGGCGAGGTTAGTTGAAGTTTAAAAAAATAAATCGGTAATGTGGCGAGGTGTTTTTGATAGGGTGTTTCGCCTAGGAAACCTCGCCAGCGGTGGCGGTAGTTTGCTTTGTTCGGATAGGAAATTACCGAATGAATAAATTAATCTTCATGAGACCTCGCCAGCGGGGAAGGGAACTGTTTAATAGTAAAGTTGGCTTGGCTGATTATATAGGAAAACCGAATTGCTAAAAAATACGATTTCGCCCCTTATTGAGAATAGTATCTCCGAAAAGGTGTTTCCCGGTGCCGTCGCCTGTATCATTAAAGATGAAAAAGTACTTTATCACGAAGCATTTGGTTATCGATGCGTAAAACCGAAAAGGCGCCCAATGCTTCGCACGACGTTATTCGATTTAGCATCACTGACGAAACCGATTGTTGTGGGAACGCTTTGCATGCAGTTCGTTGAGAGAGGCGTACTCTCCTTAAATACGCCAGCAGAGAAATACCTACCGGCGTTCAAACAGACAGGGGTCACGCTTAAACACTTACTGACACATACTTCAGGACTCCCAGCATGGTTACCTGTTTATCTCCGGGCACCGTCACGAGCGGATGTAATCACCTATCTCGGTGGGATACCCCTGGAATCTCAACCGGGTAAGAAAGCAGTGTATAGTTGTTTGGGGTATATCGTGTTAGGTACCCTCCTTGAAAACATAACAGGAGAATCGCTGGATAAATTGGCACATGCACAGATTTTCGCGCCCCTCGGCATGGAATGGACGCGATTCAATCCACCACAAGTATGGCGTGATCACTGCGCAGCCACCGAAGACTCCAACAGTTTTGAACGCCGAATGGTGAACTACGAACGCTACGATTGGCGAGAGGGTGTAATCATTGGACAGGTGCACGATGAAAACGCACATTTCCTCGGCGGCGTTTCCGGCAACGCCGGACTCTTCTCCACGTCAACAGATCTCAGTCAGTTCTGCCGAGCTTTGATGAACAACGGTGGGAAATTATTGCGTCCAGAGAGCCTTGGCACAATGCAACAGGTTGCTTCAGCAGAAGGAGAACGTCGGTGCGTCGGTTGGGCTGTATCAGACGATGGGTGTCTCTACCATACAGGGTTTACCGGCACCTCAATCCGAATATGTTTGAAAAGAAAACTCGCAGCGATTCTCTTAACCAATCGGGTACATCCAGATGCGGATCGGCGCGGAATTATCGAATTCCGAAAGATGTTCCACTCAATCGTTTTCAGTTGTCAGAGGAAATAGTCGTCAGTCGTCAGTTATCAGTTAAAAGAGAGTTCTGTTAAACGAACGCCTCTTAGCTGAAGACTGAAAACTATTAAAAAATGTCTTCCACAGTGCAACAGCAAAAAATTGAATTAGGATTGAATGTCCTACTCACAGAGAAAGTCGACTGGATTCAAGGGAAATCAGTTGGGCTGATTACAAACCACACAGGCGTTGACGCTGCCTTACGGAGCAACTATCGGCTTTTTGCGGAGCTGTCGGCGTGTCGGCTTTCCGCCATCTTTTCTCCAGAGCACGGGCTTTGGGGCGCGGTTCAAGACGGTATAGCGGTCAACAGCCTTGAGGTCTCAGACGAAACACATCCTGTAAGCGTGCCAGTCTATAGCCTATATGGACAATCGACCCGTCCGACAGAACGCCAACTTGAAGATATTGATTTGCTTATTTACGATATTCAGGATGTCGGCGCGCGCTATTATACCTATATCTCAACACTTCTACATGCAATGGAAGCAGCCAGTGACCATGGAATCGACTTCATCGTTGCAGACCGACCGAATCCGATTACCTGCAACGCTGTAGAGGGACCGATATTGGCAGATGGGTTTGAATCATTCGTTGGTATTCATACGGTGCCAATTCGTTACGGCTTGACAATCGGTGAATTGGCAAGGTTGTTGCAGGCAGAACGTGTGCCATTGTGCCGTTTAAAGGTCGCATGGATGCGGGGGTACAAACGCGGCATGTGGTACGATAACACCGGTTTGCAGTGGGTGCCCCCCTCGCCGAATATGCCAACCCTCACAACGGCAATCCTTTATCCGGGTTTATGCTTGTTTGAGGGAACAAATATGAGTGAAGGACGCGGAACGACGAAGCCGTTTGAATACATCGGTGCGCCTTGGTGCAATGGTGAAAGGTGGTCTGAAATACTGAACGCTTTGAACTTATCGGGTGTTCTGTTCCGTCCAGTCGTTTTCACGCCCGCCCCGGTTGCCGATAACACAAAACACGCGAAACAGCCCTGTGGTGGTGTTGCGATTCATATCACCGACAGAGAACGCTTCCTTCCGATAGAAACAGTTATCCACATGTTATCCACATTAGTTACCGAATATAAAGACCGGTTTGCATTCCGACCCGCGCACTTCGATAGGTTAGCAGGAAACGGTTGGCTCCGGGAGGCTCTGGTAAATGGTGAATCGCTGAATATAATCCAAGCCCAGTGGACTGAAGAACTTCAGCTATGGTCTGAAAAAACAAGGCAGTATCATGCCTACGATTAGTTGCCAGTTACAAGAGGATTCCCTTAAACAAAAACCTCTTAACTAAAAACAGGACTTACGCAATTGTAGTCGTCGCACGTCCTGTAAGAGGGAACTCTCGCAAAAATACATACGTTCTTCTGCCACAAACTGGAAAGTTTGTGCTACAAATGAGCAACCTGCGTAAGTCCTATAAAAACTGATAACTGAAAGGTTTTTTCGGAAGAAAAACCGAACCGAAAACTACTCAATGAAAGAATTTTATGAACTCCTAAAAAAAGATAAAAAGTTCGTTATCGGCTTGATGTCTGGTACCTCTGTTGACGGTATTGATGCAGCGATCGTTGAAATTGCTGGACACAGTTTGGAAACAACAGTTGACTTAATCGCTTTCGAGACCTTTCCCTTTCCGCCTGATGTGCCGCAACGTATCCTTGCGCTCTGCCAACCCGATACCAGCCGTGTTGATGATATTTGTGAGATGAACTTTCACATCGGACATCTTTTCGCGGAGGCTGTCAAACATATCCTGCAAAAAAGTGGGAGGCCTACCAGCGACATTGATCTCATCGGTTCACATGGTCAAACAATTCATCACTTACCGAAAGATCCAAGCACTGATTGCAACGATTCCTACTATCCATCAACACTGCAGATTGGCGAGCCTGCAGTTATTGCCCATGAGACCGGTATTCCGACGATTGCTGACTTTCGTGTAGCAGATATGGCAGCAGGTGGACAAGGCGCGCCGTTAGTATCATATCCTGATTATCTGTTATTTCGCAACACCGATAAAACAGTAGGACTTTTGAATATCGGGGGAATTGCGAACCTCACAGTACTCCCCGCAAACGGATCGTTCGATTCGGTTTTGGCTGCAGATACAGGCCCCGGAAATATGTGTATTGATGCCGTTGTGAACAAGATAACCGATGGAAGGGAACATTATGACAACGGAGGGCAGCGTGCCGCGCAGGGCATTCCCTACCAACCACTCATTGACGAATGGTTAAAGCACCCGTTTTTTCAACTGACACCCCCAAAAACGACCGGGCGAGAGATGTTCGGACATACTTTCGCAATGGAATGTCTGACAGCGTGCCGTAAACACAATCTCTCAGACAACGACTGTATTGCAACCCTAACCGAATTGACAGTCCAAACAATCGCGCTTTATATAGTGCAATTCGTACCGGAGCAGCACCCAATAGACACGCTTTATGTAAGCGGTGGCGGGGTACATAACCGGACGATCATGCGACGACTCAACGAAGTGTTAGTGAACACGGCAGTTGAACCTGTGGATAACTCAGGTATCTCGGCGGATGCCAAGGAGGCGATAGCATTCGCGATTTTGGCGAACGAGTCGCTTCACGGACAAGCCGGGAATCTGCCTTCCGCGACAGGCGCATCTGTCCGGAAAGTTCTGGGAAAGTTCGTATGTCCGTGATTGAACAGTTGTCAGAGTAGATTGCTATGCAACCCTTTCGGTTGTCAGTTAGAAGGAAACCATCTTTTAAGAATCTATCCAAACGTGGCATCCTCCGGAAAGATGTGAATTGTTATGCGGAGCCCACTTCACTGAAAGCTGAAAACCGACAACCTATAACCAATACAGCAGAATTATGCACCCGTTTCACGCCTAAACAGCGTCACCAGATTTGAAAACATAATGATAAGCAAACCTTTCTTGGAGGCGACTGATGAAAAACGACGATGCTGAACTTATCCAACGCGTCCTTGCAGGCGACGATAACGCTTTTTCTGTACTTGTGAGAAAATACCAAAAGCAAGTTCACGCGCTGGCATGGCGGAAAATCGGAGATTTCCACATCGCAGAAGAGATTACGCAGGACACATTCCTGAAGGCGTACAAAAGACTTGCAACACTGAAGAAACCTCAACGTTTCGTGAGTTGGCTTTATGTCATTGCCGCGAATCGCTGCAGTTCTTGGTTGCGTAAAAAGCGGTTATGGACGCAGCCGCTGGAACAGTTGGAGGAGACAGACAACGAGCAGTTACAGAAGGCAACGTACTCTGGATTTGTGGTTGAGGAGAATGAGCGTACCGCGATAGATGCGCAACGCGATGTTGTCAAAAAGTTGCTTGCGAAACTCCAGGAAAGCGAGCGCACGGTCATAACGCTGCACTACTTCGGTGAGATGTCGTGTACAGAGATTGGTGTGTTTCTGGGTGTATCCAAAAACACGATTAAAAGCCGACTTCGCCGTGCACAGCGGCGTTTAAAGAAGGAGGAACCGATGATAAGAGAGGCGTTAGAAAACTTCCAAATTACACCGAATCTCACGGAAAATATTATGCAAGAGATCGCTCGAACCCAACCCGCTGCGCCCGCCGGTGGTAAACCCTTCACGCCTTGGGCTATCGCAGCTTCTACATTAGCAGTGGTTCTACTCATGTTAGGTATCGGAAGCCATCAATACGCAATCCGTTTCCAGCAACCTTACAGTTTCGATGCAACTTCAGAGATGACGGTTGAACTCATTGATGCACCGATTGTGCTAAGTCTCGCGTCCAAAACAGATGCCCGTACACAACTCAGAAACGCTGACGCATCAAGTAAGAACAACAAAAACCTTAAACATCCGTCTGATGATGCCTCAGCATTGGTTACAGAAGCACAAGCAGATGAATCAGTTAACGACTATTCACAATGGGCATTGCCGAAAGAGGCGAAAGCGCGGCTCGGAAAGGGCGGAATCAATGCGCTCCAATTCTCGCCGGACGGTACACAACTTGCAGTCGGCAGTAATATAGGTGTGTGGCTTTACAATGTGGAAACAGGTGAAGAAATATCCCTCTTTGCGGGAATGTGTCAGTCTCTTGCATTCTCGCTGGATGGTCGCTACCTTGTCAACGGGGGTGGAAGGTATACAACGGACGAAATTCAAGTGTGGGATACAATTACTGGGCACAAAGTGTCACTCGTTGATGCCCCTACTTCTGCCGCAGCGTTAAGGTTTTCCCCAGATGGCAAAAGACTGATGCGTTTGAGTAGCTGGGGCGATACAATCCACTGGTCGGATATTGAGACGGTGCAAGGAGATGTGAAAACTCTTGAAGTACGACATTTTGGATCGGAAATACGTTATTCTGAAACCTACGCGCTTGCGCATGACAAATTCGCGGTCGGAAGTATAGATGGGAAGATTCAAGTGTGGGATACAACGACGGGTAAAATGTTATCAACGCTCAGAGGTCATGCAGATTTATCCGTTCAGCCGTTAGATGCCGCCCCGGATAAACTTGCATTGCACCCATTGCGTGGTGAAAACCAAGTTTTAGCATTAGCGTTTTCGCCGGATGGGACACACCTTGCCATCGGAAGCAAGGATAAAACAGTTCGACTCTGGGATACCACGAACGAAGACGAATGGAGGAGGTTTGAGAAACATACGGGTTGGACAAACGTTTTGGCGTTCTCTCCAGACGGAAAGATGCTTGCCAGCGGGAGTACCGATAAAACCGTGCAGCTATGGAACACTGCAACAGGTGAACCGCTTGCGACACTTACTGGACATCTCAACGGCATCACTGCTTTAGCGTTTTCACTCGATGGAAAAACGCTCGCAAGCGCGAGTGCAGACGGCACGGTCCGATTTTGGAATACCAAGACAGTGGATCCTTTACCTACCCGTATTACTGGACACATGGCGCAGGTGAAATCAGTGGTTTTCTCTCACGACGGTTCTACACTTACCAGTGCGGCGTTTAACGGCATAATTACATTCTGGGATCTGAAAACCGCAAAAAAATCCAATAGTCAAGTTCCGGGGGACCGAGACTGGTTTACAACTTTAACATTTTCTCCTGATGGCACGAAACTTGCTAACATTGGAGCAGAAGGTAATGTAATTGGATTTGCTGGTTCTTGGCATTCGGATCCTTTAATTCGTTTGACTGAAGTGAGTACGGGAGACGAGATAGCGAGAATTACGGACAGCCTCAATCCCTCAAATTTGACTTTTTCACCGGATGGAAAAACGATAGCCTTTGGCAGCCTCGGTAAAATTCGCTTATGGAATACGGAAACAGGTATTAGCCTTGATATTTCTCTCTTAGATCAAAATGATGTTCAAAAGGCACCTCATCATGTACACAGAAAAGGTAATTTGGCATTACCACCAGGCATGAGACCCCACCAAATGCCAACAATCGGTGCTTTGGCGTTCTCGCCTGATGGGAAAAAACTTGTTAGTGCAACGATGGAAGGAATGATTCAGATGTGGGATCCAGAAACCGGAATCGAACTAACTTCCCTCGTAGAGCAAGATCCGGAGGGTGTAAAACATGAGGTGAAAGAGGGAGGAACATTAGTGACAAGCACATATAAAGATCCTATCTTAGTATTGGCATTTTCACCAAATGGTAAACGACTTGTCGCGGGAAGTCATCAGCAAATTCGTTTGTGGAATATGGAAACAGGGAATTGGGGAAAAGGCATTACTTCAATTACCAGTTATAAAGAAGGTAAGTATGAAAAAGGTAAGGAAATCTTTCACGGTTCTGAAGCGTTGGCATTTTCGCCAGATAGTACTGTGATTGTTAATGGCGACGGAAACGGCAGAATCCAGTTATTTGACATGACAACAGGGGACAAACTCACGACGCTCAATGGACATACGAAACAGGTAGAGACCTTGAAATTTTCGCCCGACGGTAAAACACTCGTCAGTACAGGACAGGATGGCACAATTCTTTTATGGGATTGGGAGGAAATTATCGAGAGATTGCCGGTAGGTACCGAGTAATATTATGCTATCTGACTGCCGACTGCTGATTGCTGACTACCATTCAAAACCTAATTCTGAGAGATATTCGATGGCTGCCATTTAATGCTGGGTGGTTCGTAAATGCGTAGTCTAACCCTGCCCCTGCCCCCGTGACAAATCGGAGGTTCAACCCGACACCTGCTGTCAATTGACGAACACTCTCAAGACTTCCACTCCGTTCCGCAATTCCGATCCTTAAGGCAAGCAGATCGAAGAGTGTCCATTCAGCACCCGCATGCAATTCAATAGGACTCCCCTGCGGTGCCTCGATATCAGGTTTAGTTGATGATCCTCCGCGATTTTGGATGTAGGTATCCAATGCCAGGGTAAGCGTGCTTCGGAAGATAGGGAGCGTATGTATCGTGGCAACCCCGATTTTGAGATGTGGTAATATCGTTTCGGTGTGTGAGGTAAGATCCGCCGATGGGGGTGGTGTGTTCCAATAAAGCTTCGTTGTAAAGACATCGCTCGCCTGTAGCCCAAGCAGGAGTTGGTGCGATTTTTCTGGGTTTGTCATAGCAACAAGACCGATGTCTGCCCCACCGCCAATGGCATTCGTGCTTCGATACCCACTCATATAGAGAAGCTTGAGCGTGCCGCCGAGTTGTAAATCAATACCGTAGCGTGATGGAAGTCTCCAGCCAGAAGCGAAAAGGAAAGCGTTATCGGTGTTGTTAAAAGAGCCGACGACCTCAGGACGGTTTGTGGGACCGACAGGACGGCTGACCACCGGTAGACTGGTAATCGGAATATCGTCAACACCGACCCGGAGCCAACTGATACCGATCGCACCGCGCTTTTTGAGCGGATGGATATAACTGACGAAATCGTAAGCATCCTCTCCATTGAGTGTAGAATGCATGAAGCTGACTTCATATCGAGTGAGTTGTCCCAACCCAGCAGGATTCCAATACGGGGCATAAGCATTGTCACTCAGAGCAGTCCCAGCACCCCCCATAGCCAGGGCGCGGGCACCAACGCCGAGCGTCAGGAAATCCGCAGTGTATCTCGCCTCAATGGATTGGAGAGGAACCCCACAAAACGTAATTACAAGCAGAATGAAGTAAAACTTATATTTTTTTATGGCTTTCAGCATTTGGTTCTCGGTTTTCAGGTATTGGCTATCGGCTATCGGCTATCGGCTATCGGTAAAGAAGTTGCTGATTAAATCAAGTGCCTCTTTACCGACTGCTGATGGCTGACTGCTGACCGCCATTAACGCAATTTCATCATTTTGAGTATTTCGGTTATGTCTTTTTCTCCGTCGCGCTGGACTCGGAGTTTAGCATAGTAAACACCATTTGCGACCTCAACCCCATCGGCATCTCTGCCGTCCCATTCTATCATAAGAAACCCAGGCGTTGCTGGCGTAGAGAGTTCTCGGATAAGTCGTCCACTCAGCGTATAGATTTTCACAACGAGTGAATCGGCAGGTGCGGTTAATTCGCAAGTGAGCGTTGTCTTACGCGGAAATGGGTTCGGGTAGTTAAGAAACGATAGGAGCTGCAAGGTGTCGTGGACACGAAATGTGATATTTTTTGTATCAGTGTTTCCATGGACATCGCTGGCAGTCAGACGTACCTCATATTCCCGCGGTTCAAGTTCCGGGGACGAATAGGTTAACACAAGTTGATTTGATCCCGGATGATGTGTCACTTGGTACGCCTCTGGATCGATGTGTTCATATTCGCCAAACGCGTCCCCAATTTCCAACAACAGTGGTCGAGTGAGGTAATCGAGTCCACTGGGATCATCTAATGTTGCCCCGATCAGTGGTTCTGCATCCGTTGCATCCCCTGGAACAAAGTGCTGCTGATTACCAATGGTAAGTTGTATGTCCGGCGGTACAGCGTCGTCGGTATACAAAAGGGTAATTGGTCCGAGTCGATCGGTTGTCGCTCGAATCGTGCCGATGGGTCGGGTTTGAAACCGAAACCTATCACCAGGGACAAAGGAACGTTCACCTTGCGTGATCTGGAAGCGTAAGCCGTAGGGTTCGTAGAAGAAAGGTTTCCCGACTGTTCCAGGGAGTGGTTTACCATCGGTTTGAGAACGTAAGATACCTGTTCTCTCTCCTTCAACCTGAAATTCAGTATCGGTTAGAAAGAAGATAACCCACTTGTCTTCGGGCATGGTGGTATCTGGCGGCAGTTCAATGTAACTAAGGGCACCGGTGCCCCGATTCGTATCTCTAAATCCCGATGCGTACCAACGCTGTTCCTGCTCAGACGTATCAGAATCGGTTTCAACATCCAGAGGCTGTATGAGAGAGGTTATGTTGAATGTCAAGACATCCCCGAAGGTGAAAGGTTTCTCAAAATCGAATTCTACATTAACCGAGAATCCGTGCCTAAAGTTCGGGATATCTGTACTAAAGTTTGCGAGTTGCTCGGATGGGTCAATAATTTCCAATGGGCCAAGTGTCTGCGTATCGTCTATTGAAGGCGCGAGAAAAAGTCGATAAGTTTGGGGGCTTGTAAAAAACAGGACGTATTTACCCGTCCGCGTGCCTTCGGGTTGAATACGGACATCGCGGAGCGCGCTCTCCCCGATGTTTTCTTCGCTGATATTCGTTACGTGTATGCGTTGCTGTAAAGTCCCGGTAGTGTCGGCGAGATGTTGGGAAGGGAGTCTCGTCCAATTTCGGAGTGTTGGACTAAACATATAGACCCCCAACGCCCGAGCGCGGGATGCGACAGCAGTATCAATTGTAGCAGCGACACCTAATTCGTTGGGACTCTCTTCTAAGGCGGTTTCTTCAGCGTCTGTGCCGCCTAATAATTCTCGCGCGAGTTGAGCTCTGAGTGCACCGAGGTCGAAACTTAAGTCGATTGTTACTGGAGATGCCAGTTTAATGGAGTTATCGCTCATCGACTCTCGGTTTTCAGTTAAGAGGTTTTCGTTACCAACAACGATTTCATAACCGTGGGCAGAAACTCCGGGAAGTGGTACGCGTTTGGACATCCCTTTTGGTGAAGATTTCGCGGTTGTATCAAGGCGGTTTGTCGCTATAGCTGCAAACTTCCGTTCATCTAAAGAACGAACCGCCAATACTGCTGTTTCCTGAAGGACCCCTGGGGGCACAGTGATAATACAATTCCTGTCCAAACTGGCAACCTGGCTTGAAGCGGTAGCTTCGATCACACCGAGGTCGACAAAAAGTCGTCGATAAGCAATATTATCTTCCTCATCGTTCTCAAGGATGTCTCCGGGCTGATCCGCTTCAGTTTTTGTTGCATCAATATAGACAAATATGTCGTGTGTGCCGAGAGGTAGCGGGTCTTTCAGATTTAAAGTAGCAGTAGCAATCGGTAGTGTATTCAGTGGGTCGGGTTCATAAACATCCTTCTCCTTACCGGAATCCGTCAATGGGGTGCGTTGCACCCAATCGTTAGGCTGAATTCGGGTAGTTCCGAGGTGATTTGCATTGTCGTCAACAAGCGTATCGTCATCAACATCGGGATTACCGCTAAAAAAAGCAACTTCAATCGGGGTGCTTACGCTTTCACCTTCCACCTGTATATCTGCCGAGAGGTACCACTGTTTTGTTTGGGAGTTGTAACCGTACCCAATCCTATCGTCTCTATCGACCTCTACAATCGAAAGATTGGGGTATACATAAGGATAATAATAAAGTCTGTCACTTTTAACTGTATTGTTATCCGTATCCGTGACCTCAAGATCATATCGGATTGCAGAACCGTCTGTAGGCGCGTTTAGCGGTTCAGGCACCGTCCACCATCCCGCCTCTGATAAAGGGGGATCTGCGGGAACAAGACGGATTTTCTCCCATTCCCGACTTTCTGGGTTGCGCCAGTCCAAAAGGACAACGGACAGCGCTTCTTTCTCGTCAGAAATCTGAACAGAGATACGGAACTTGTCTTCACCAACTAATTCGGGTTTAATGTCAAGGATTTTTGGAATGTTGACGGTAAACCCATCGCCACCGACAGCGACAGTTGTGTTGCTTTGTGCGTAGTATTCAACGTGGGCATCACCACTCGCAATGTTTTTTGGGACGGTGAAAGTCACCCCCGGATAGGCACCGCGGTTAACAGCGAGTGTCTTTGTCAGAATTACGTCTCCTGTGTAGTATTTTACTGGACCCGCAACGCCTTGGGCAGTGGCTGTTTTTCCGGGAAACAGTGCTTTGACGATGAGTGTACCGTTAAAAGTAGTATTGGTAGAAAAACGTTTCGTTCGGCTCGCTGCGTCGTAAGTAGCGGTCTGTACATGTCCGGATGCAATTCGGAGGGTGTCCCCGGGGGCTACTGTTTTCGTCTCGATAGTGGGTTGGATTTCACCATTAGCGATAGCAATTTGTAAGGCAGGATCCCCGAACAAGGTATATTCCATCATAACATCAATTTGACCTGTCCCCTCTGTCATTAAAAGTTCAACTTTTGAATCGAAACTCAAGGGGCCGAGCTGTCGGACGCTTCGTTTAAAGAGCATGTCGAAGATGATACGGTTGAGCGCATCGTTTCCGCTGCCATAGGTGAGACGGGTCGCGCTCAACATGCCGATAATACCGCCTCTCTCTTTGCGTAACAACTTCTCTGCCATGCTGGGTTCGCCCGGCTTGTCGAAATAACCGTTGTAGCAACTGAGGACTAACATGAAGGGAATTTTTTCGGTTTCCTCGACCTCGTCAACGGAAGCATTATCAAAGATCGCTTCGTGTGCCCAAACGATTCTCCCCCCGTGTCCCGCATATTGTGCCAGCACAGCGCCTTCTCCAAGTGCCTCGATAATCTTATCTTTGGCAACACGTTGCGGTAAGAGACCTGCGTAATCCGCTGGACGTGCTTCCACTTGGTCGATAACATCCTCGAGGAAAACCTCAACGGTTTCATAGCCAAGACGGGTATGATCCTTCGCTATTTCATCAAGACTTTTCTTGAAGATAAAATCTCCGGAGTTGCTAACCTCGTCGTCAGCAACGGAAATAATCTTCCTGCGCCAGGCCCCGTTCGGTGGAGACTGTTCGTAAGCGATAATCTTGTCAACAATTTTATCAGCTTGATCTGGGTGCTCAACGCTGAGCCTACCGATATAGAAATCGGTGAATTCATCGTGTCCGGAAACGGTCGCGTACCAGTGATCAGCAGCGGTGCGACCGAAGGAATCCGTTCGGATATAGTGTGTAGGAATGTACCCAGTAAGTTCAGGTGGTTCAGCATAAATTTCTGTGTCAACACCGCGAAAATCGAAGGTACCGTCGCCAAAAAGGACAACGTAACTCAGAGCTGGCGGTGTCCAAGACTGATATGCATGTGTTAGAAACGCTTTAATTGCCTTCGGACTCACACCACCATCCCCAAATGTATTATAGATATCGTCGGTCGTAACAACTTTCGTGCGGTATCCTCCACCGCCGGGAGCTGTACGCCACGATGCTAATCTTTCTGCTGCAGGTAGGAAGTTGGGATGTGTCACAATTAGATAATCGGCTCCATGTCCCGCAGCCGCCAAGTCTGTAGGTGCGATGGTGTCAATACGCTCAGGTTGACGTAATGCGGTATTGGAAACGGCGATAAACTGCGTATTTCGGCTATCAAGTACTTGAAAAATTGCATTGTAAGAATTAGAGCGTTCCAAATCTGTTTCCACATTCACGCCCTGCATTCGGGCAGTAAGATAGGTGCCATCCGTCTCAAAGACGTGTATACCGGGGTCGCGGAACGCTTCAACTGTATATTGGAGTTTACGCGCTCCCGGAAGTCGATCGCCTGAGGTCGTATCGGGAGTGGGTGATTTGAACCACAACTCATCAGCAACAGCGCGGAAAAGCCGAGTATATTCGACAGAGAAGCGATTGAGATAGACATGATATGGATATCGGGTTGTGTCTTCATCAACGTTGCTGTCAACCCTGGCGAGAGACAACACGTTCTGTTCACCTTTGAGGCTGTCCTTGAGCGTGTCCCATGTGCGTAAGGTCCGTCCGACAGTGAGTGTGTCCTGCTGTTCCCATTGCGCGAAGTCAATTCGGACACCATTAATAGCGACTAAAATCTCATGTGATACCGGTGTGCCTCCCTGTAGGTCAACAGAGATATGTGGCGGGTCGAAACTTTTTGCGACATCATATAGCGGAAATTCGAGGCGCATCTCAGCGGCATCGCCTCCGTTTTTGATACCATCCCAGTACCAGAAATCTAATGCATCAAACCAACCGTGCTTGTTACCAGGTGAAACGGTCTCGGTATGGACAAATTCGAGGTTACTCGTCAGGTGATCCTCTTCAAAGTTCACCTTAGATCGGAAGGTAGGGACCTGTGTCGCTGTCTGGTCGGTGGGGTTGGCGGTAATTTGTGGCACCCGTGCAGGAATGCGCCCCTTGTTGTCGAGCATGAGCCAATAGACATTCCAACGGCTATACCGGTTTTCAGGCTTATGTCCAAGGAAAAAGATAGCGTCGTTTGGATCGAAACTTCCATCCGCCGCGCCGCTGATGTAGATCGGAATTTCTCTATGTCCTTGTGTGAGTCGGAGCCTTGCAGGGTTCGTACCGATGATATCTACACCCCAGTCGTTCTGTAGGGATGCTGCCGTTACTGCATAAATACCTGTTTCTCTGATAGATAACTTATAGCGCGTGTCATTACCACCATTGGAAATGAGGGTTGGTGCTGCCGGCACCAGTGGACGGGGTGCACGGAACTGAGCAGCTTGTTCGGCATTAAAGAGTTGGTGTGAGAATGCGCGTTCAAAAACATCTGATTCCGGCACAGGTTGGCTATCAGCAATCAGTAATCGGCTATCAGTGAAGAGGTTTTCTGGTGACCCTATTCTCTCTTGCTGACGGCTATTTGTATAGGAGAAGCGAATGTTCACAGTGATACGTGAATACAGACGCAATTGGCGAGTGTTCGGCAGATATTGCACAGGGTACACTGCTAATGCGATAACGCGTTGACTACGGATGTAACCTTCACGTACAATTCGAGCGAGGGGTTGTCCTGGGTAGGATCGGTTTTCGGCAAATCCTGTATTTCCCTTTAAATGATAGGCACTCCCAGTTTCCGACCAGCGCTGCGAAGCCGAATGCTGTGAATCGAGTTCATGTATATCGAAAGTCGGTACTGGAACGAGACGCACCTGAGTACGCGTCTCAGCAGGCGCAGTAGAGACATCAACTGCTTCGATTGTAGCTGCCGCGGGTATGCCGAGCATGAGGCGCGTGACAGGAACTTTGGGGTTGCCCGGTTCGCCAGTGAAGTGGCAGTCAGCATAACGCACCTCTTGATAGCGGACATTATCTCGGACTACCTCAGATATGGCCAGCTCCGGTAAGGTGAACTGAAGGGTAATTCCATTGGTTGATGTAACTTGGGTAATCTCTGCGAAAGCATCGGGATTACAAACCCCTGCTATAAGCGTGAGAACTTGGATACCGAGTATAATGCTAAACCTGAATTGAGCGTATACAGGTTTGTGAGCCGTTCCCATCTGTCTTAAGAATAGCATTCAGTTTTCAGTTTTCAGTTTTCAGTTTTCAGTAGCCTTTGTAACAAGGCGGTTATTTTTTAACTTTCATATCCGCTTTACTGACTGCTGTTTGTTGATGACTGACAACTATTCCTCCAATATCTTGAATACAAATCTTGTATTATAAGTGTTTTGTGAAGTGTATATCCTTCACTTTTTCCTATTTCACCTTTAAAATAATTTTACCGAAATTGCGATTGGCTTCCATATATTCATGTGCTTGCTGTGCTTGTGCCAGCGAAAAAACAGTGTCAATAATTGGCTGGAGGGTTCCGCGCTTCAACTCGGGTAACCATCGTTCCATAAAGCGTTGTGTGATGGCAATTTTTTCGTCAATGGATTGCGGACGCATCACTGAACCTATAAGCTGGAGCCTATTGCGCATCACGGTGCCGAGGTTAATTTCAGCGGTTGAACCGCCGATTAATCCGACTTGTAACAATCTACCTTTTGTTTTAAGTATGGAGAGATTCCGTTCAAGATAGGGTGCGCCGATAAAGTCCAAAACGACATCAACACCTTGTCCATCCGTCAAACGTAGAATCTCAGCAACAAAATTGTTTTCTTTGTAGTTGATACCTTCTACAGCACCGAGTGCTTTACACTTTTCAATTTTCTCCGAGGTCCCCGCGGTTACAAAGACGTTTGCGCCTGCATGATGCGAGATCTGGATTCCAGCACTGCCGACACCACTTCCGCCCGCATGAATTAGGATTGTCTCACCAGCGGATAATTTTCCCAAGGTAAAAATGTTCTCGTTTGCGGTAAAAAATACTTCAGGCACTGCAGCAGCTTGTTCAAAAGTCCATTCGTGTGGCATCGGCATCGCCATACGATAATCAATAACGGCTTGCTCGGCATAACCACCACCACCGACAAGTCCGAAAACACGGTCCCCTTCAGCCACGCCTTCCACTGCATCGCCCATCGCTGAAACAGTGCCAGCGATTTCTAAGCCGAGTATCTCAGATTCACCTGGCGGTGGAGGATACCCACCTCGGCGTTGAATCATGTCGGCTCGATTTAAAGCAGTCGCATGGACATCCACCAAGAGTTGTGTTTCTGTTGGCTTAGGTGATGACACGTTGCCTAGTTGTAAGACTTCTGGTCCACCATCGCGTGTTCTAATAATAGCTTTCACTGTTTCTACTTCACTTCCTGGTTTTAAATTTTACATCTAATTTTAGCACATTTAGGAAGGTTATACCAATGTTTATAGTAAATCCCACAATTAACGATATACTCACGGGAAGGCGAGGTGGTAGAAGAGTGCTCGTATTTATAGCGTGTGCACTTATTTTTCGGATTTATAGTAAACCTTAGAATTAATCAGACACGCTGAGTTGGCGAGGTTCGGAGGGAAATCTGCAGAAATCTGCAGAAATACGCAGAAATACGCAGAAACACCCTATCAAATACCCCTATCAAATACCCCTATCAAAAACACCTCGCCAGCGGTAGAAGGGGATTGTTTCCCTGAAATGTCTATTTATTTTTCGGGTTTACCATACTATAAAAGGCAAAAAAAAATAAGTAAGCTTACAACTTTTTGAGTTTGTCAACGTCTAAAAAATTGAATGCTTGAAAACACAATAAACTGTACAAGTAGAGGAAGTTGAAATGGGAAAAAGAAATGTCAGAGGCGCAAAGAAATCCGTGAGTCGCCGATTCAATCCGGTAAAAGCGAAGTTAGAATCTATCAGTGAGTGTTTTGACCAATTACGATATGGGTTGCCTGAAAAGCAAGAGGAATATATTGAAGGGGATAGGATTACACATTCTTATGTTAAAAGCTGCTTCCTCATGATCATTCAACGCGCTGTGGATATCAACAACGTTATCATAGAATTTAGTGGACAGACGCCGCCCCAACAAAAGCACCACAGTTTTCGCGCTTTACACCAAAAGGGTGCTATTGATCGAGAAACGATGGATTTTTTCCTGGAAGCTTTAGATTACTATGAAAATATTGCTAATCCCTACCAAGAACTCGCGCCCTCAGAACTCTATGATGCTTCCCTCCAGCTTTTGAAGTACGGTGAAGTTTACACCCGACAACTTGAAGATTTTTTCCTGAACCTTTCGCCTTGATAAAATAGGCGCGGTTATAAAATAAACCGCGCCTATTTTTTCAGATGATTGTTTACAAAGCTGACAAGGCTTTAGTTAAACTCAACAATACCGCCTGTCCCTTTGAGCACCATGTCCGGTTTAAGCAGAATCTGCTCTTCGGGTTCTAACTTTAACCCGGTTGGATGGAGAACATAAGCAATTCTGAGCGGGATATATTTACCTAAATCGGCAAGCCTATCCATCCGGCTCTTAAATATTTGCTGTTCGCTCTGCTGGGTCTGATAGGCGTACCAATACTTGAGATACGATCCGACACGGTTGTTGAAAATAATCTTATTGGAGTTGGAATCAATGACTCTGACGCGAGTCAGTCCCCTGGCAGTAAGGCGGGTGCGAATATAGGTGGATGTACCGGAAATCCCCCCTTGTCTCCCCTGTTTCATAAGAAGTTGATTGTAGTCCTGATCGGTTATCCTCGGTTCTTCCACCCTTCCGATGATAACCATATCAGAGCCGAGTGCCTGTCCGAGTTTCGCTGCCAAAGCCGGATCTCCATAGACTTGCTCCGGCGTTAAACCTAATTCCGTGAGTTTATCTGCAACCGGTTGAACCTTGTTTGAGATGTCATAAACCCATTCTGCCTCTTTGAATATCAGTTCCAGACGGGTTGCGAGGTTCACGCCGATGCGTCCAGCTAACTTTTCAACGTCTTCTGATGCTCCTGTTTTCGCAAAGAATGGGACAATCGCAATGCGCTTTGCATCACTGATCGGGGGTGGGATATCAATGTTATCATAACCATCACCACCATCACCACTACACCCTATCATTGTGATGCAGAAAAGCGATATAAATAAAAGTGTAAAGAAACGTGTCACTGAAGTGTGCCTCCTATAATTTTGGGCGTAACTTGAAATCCAAATTCCTGTAGACTGGGATCAGGCATTCTGTCTCTTATCCCAACCTATGTAAGATTCAACGCGCGAGACTTCTGATGCAATTGCCTTCGCTTAAAATCTCGCCAGCATATTCGATGTCTTGGGCTAAGGTAGATTTAGGTTACCCGGTGATCGGGTTGCAAACCTGTTTCACCATGGGCGCGATCACTGAATCGCGCCCACATATTGGAGACCAACTGTGCCATCAACGCACAATTTGTCTTTGCCCTACATTTTACTAACAGCATAGCATAAATTACAGAAATAAGTCAAGCCTTTATCCTATAGCCAATGCTCGAACTTCTCCAAATTCGTGATCAAGTTTGGCCCATGAATCGCCAGAATCTGTGCTACGATAGAGTTGTCCACTCACGCTGCAAGCGATAAGAAAGTCATTAAACTGTGGATTGTGGGCAAAACACCAGATGGTACTATTTGCTGTTCTACCGATATCGGCTCGGCGCCATGTCTGTCCAGCATCACGCGTCGAGAAAATTCCACCCTGATCACCCGGAGGTCCATTTCCAGCACCGATAAAGACCCGGCCGGCATCACCATTAAGGAAAAACGCGGCACGGCAGTAGGGCCACGGATAGTGTGATTTGACGTTTAAGGGGGTCCACTGTTGCCCCATATCTGTAGTTACACAGACATCGTTGTTGGTCGCAGCGATGATCGTTTTCGGTGAGCCGGGGACGACACAGAGTCCGTGGATATCAAGGCTACTGAGCCCTTCACTACGCTCTACCCATGTTTCACCGCCATCGGTGCTGAGGCGCATTCCATCGATCTCAATTCCAGCGTAGAGTGTTTGTGAATCTTCGGGATCAATCACGAAGGTTGTGACGCGCGGAATAATTGGAACGCCCTCACATTCCTGTGCGAGGTCAACGTTGAGTTGTTTCCAGTTATCGCCGCCATCCGTAGATTTGAAAAACGCGGAAGGACACGTACCCGCGTAGAGTGTGTCTGGTATTTGTGAGTCAATAGCGATTGCCCAAACTTCCAATTCATCCATAGGACTTGAGAGGCGATGCCATGATTCCGCGGCATTGTCTGATCGGAAGATACCTCTTTCTGTCCCAGCATAAAGGATGTCTGAATTACTTGGGTTAACCGCTATGGCGCGAACGTCGGCTTCAGGGAAGAGCTCATTGCTTGCTCTGCTCCATGTGTCTCCGTTGTCAGTACTGCGCCATACGCTTTGTCCAATGGTTCCGGCATAGAGTGTAGGTTGCATCTTTTTCCCCTTTTTCAAAGCTCCAATTCGTAATAAAAAATAGGAGCGGTTTTCGGTGGGCGGCAAGGTTATTTACCTTCCGCGTGTCTATAGTTACTCGGTTAAAGAGCCTGTAGCAACAGGTCTCGAATCAAGCGAAATCTGATAAATCAGAGATTTCGGTGCTATTTCCGGTTCAAGAAGGAGCGAAAATCGATACAGGCGACTTTCCTGCTGATCCCGTGTTATTAAATGCATTGCCTGCGTTTCCTGGTAAAGGCGTTCCACCTTGTTTTCAGAGAGCATCAATGTGATTGTTGGAGTGAGTCCGACGAGGGTTTCATTCGATTCGGCGATGATGTCCCAATAGCGGGGGTGCACAGGATTAGGAAGCGCAGCGGCGGTAAAGGTAATATGGGCACCGCGCGTGGCACTATATTGATAGGTTAAACTTTGCCCATCGATGTTGATTGCTTCCACGTGTAAACTTGGAACAAGGACCACCTCTGCAACTGTATCCGATAACAGAAGGGAACCTGTATTACCAGTTGATAGTTTTATCTCCTTGATATCAATACTCCCGCTGTTATGAAATTTGATTGCATGGACAGCACTACTCGTTGAGGCGTTACCTGAAAATCCAAGTGTCAGCTCTCCAGCCTCTCTAAAACCGATGTACGCCGCCGAAAAATTACTGAGTTGTCCGTGCTGGGTCCCGCTTGGATAGGAATGATGCCAGCGGTGAGGCGCAAGAGAAAGCCTAACAGCACGATAATCAGATAAGTAATTAGCGAGTTTCCATTGAATAAAAATATCGGGAATTGTTTGGGTGATACCCCGAGAAGCGAGCGCGTTTGAAACACCGGTGAGCGATGTGCCGCGATTTTGGACAATTTCGATAAGTGTGCCTATACCTCCGTACTGCTCATGAATATAGAGCATCCATAAGAAAGCGGCACCGTAGTGTGGAAGTGAGTCGGCATTACCCTCGGGCCAGGTTACAAGCGAAACAGACGGCATTTTTTCAAATGCTGTTACATGTTCATTCAAGGAATAACCGCAGAGAAATGAAGCATACTCGGCACACCCTTCATCGACCCAAGTTGCTTCTCTCGGATCATGGTGCCAATTGAGGAGATGTTGAAATTCGTGGGCAATAACATTGTATGCTCTTTCACTGTTTGGGTTGAGAGGTTGTGTGTCAATATATAGAATCTCTGCTTCGTTGCTACGAATCGGAAACCCTCGGAAACCCGGATTTCGAAGTAAACCTTGGTGTTGATCCACTGGGTTGAAAAAACCTGCTGTGTAGTGGTCTGCCCCGCGGGCGTCCTGAATATTAAGCAAAAGTAAGATGACTTTGCCATTTCCATCAATATCTGGTGGAGTTCCGAAAAACTTCGTTAACGTCGGATAAATTCCTTGCTGGGGGTTCGCTGGGGTAGTCGTTTCAAAAGCACGGATTATCGCTTGCACGGTTCTCGTAGTAACTCGCGTATTCCATTCAGCTTCTTCAACGAAGATATAGCAGAAACTCCCTATACCACGTAGAACAGCAGAGACAGTGTACTGTTGCATGCTTCTAAAATCAGGAGCAAAGAAGGTGCGTTCTGCACCAATTGCCAAAGCCGGCGCAGCAGGCAAAGTAGGGGCAGTTCGGTTTCTGTGTGGCAAAAACCTATGTGGGGTGTTTGTAGCGTCAATGGGACCATTTGGACCTGAAAGATGTGGTGTCCCACAGAGATATGCTGAACTGCTGTAAGGCATCCCCAAAAGCAACAATACCACAACTAATTGCATCCAACTTTTAGATTTTTGTTTGCTAATTATATCTTGAATTTTTGGGATGTACATTTTAATCAATCCAGTCCGTTATTGACATGGCTCAAGCCACGTACAACACAAAACATCAGCAATGGATGGGAATGCCTTTTAAGGATGCTTAAACAGCACATATACTGGTTCTGAAAAAGATTAACGCGATTTAACGGCATCAAGCTTTTGGCGAAGTTCAGCGTTATTTGGCTCAAGTCTAACGGCTTGTTCCAAAGTTTGCAGTGCCTTTTGTTTCAAGCCTTTTCCGAGATAAGCATCAGCAAGATGTAAGAGAATTTCAGGTGTATTAGGCAGATAATGAAGTGCTTGCTCCAAATTTTCTATAGCGGCATCAATTTTCCCTTGCTTAAAGTAGATGAGTCCCAGACTATCAAGATATGCTCCAGATTTCGGTGCGCTTTTAAGGGCACGACGAACGAGGGTCGCGGCTTCATCTAAATTAATGCCCTGCTCTGCATAGAGATATCCTAATGCGTTGTATGCCTCTGGCAATTCTTCTTCAGAAGATAACGCGATTGCTCTCCGCAGGTAATTTTCTGCGCGTTTCACATCGCCTTGCATTTGATAAGCCATGCCTATACCAGAAAGTGCGGGGATATGTTCGTCATCAACATCCAGAATTTTCTCAAAGGTTTGTACGGCTTGCTGAGGTGCATTGAATTTAAGATAAATTTGCCCGAGGGTGTAGCGTGCGTCTCGGATACGTTTAGCTAATTCGATACGTTCACTACTTCTGGTCCGAAACCCCGTGCGAGTCCGTTTTGCCCGTTCCTCCAACAAAGCAATTGCACGCATAATATGAAATTCGGAGCGTTTGAAATCATCCTGCGCTTGGTAGGCGAGGCTAATACCATGGTGTGCCTCAATTTCAGGTTCTCCTGCTCCGGTGTGCGCCCTTACGTTGTTAGTTTCTGGTTGTCCTTCTTGGAAACCTTCAAGCGGTGACAAAATGGAAAGAAAAGTTTCTATAGCTGCAGGATAATCGCCTGTTTGAAGGTAAAGTTGTCCAAGATGGTTCCGTGTGCTTTTCTGTTCGGGTCGGATGGTTACAACCCTTTCATAGGACTGCAAAGCGTCATCAAGTCGATTTTGGCTTACATAGAGTTCAGCGAGTTCTCTATGATACTGGTCGTCATAAGGTATAATGCGTGTAAGTGCCTTGAAAGCGGTAATTGCCAGTTCAACGTTACCGAGATCGCGCGCCATGCTGCCAAGGTAGAAATATGCCGTATTGTGGTCGGGATCTAATTCAACCACTCGCTTTAGAGTGTCAAACATTTCCTTTTCCAAAATATCAGGTATTTTGCCGTTTCTGTTCCGTTCCATGTGATAGATGAATCGGTTAGTTGCTATTTGGGCAAGAACCCATGTTGCCTTTACATTTTCAGGATTAAATTTAATGGCTGTTCTGGCATCTTCTCCTGCACCTGTGATATCCTGTAATTTCGGAAATCGGAGGGAGGCACGCTCAGCATAAATGAAACTTATCTCTCGGTCAGATAGGAAACCATTTTCGGCAATCACGGAAGATCCCTCAATCTCCGCGATCAAAGCATCGTAGAGTGCCTTGCTTTTTGGAAGGTTGTGTTCGCGGGTTCTGCAGTAGGCTGCCCACATGAGATCGGTATGGAGTTTTGCGACACGAGTCATATCAGTGTTTAATCCCGTATCAGCATCAGGGAGTACTACTAACTCAGGTGTTTCACCTCCGGTCTGAGCTTGCAGGCTGAACCCGAGAAGGAGGCCTACTATGATTAAAACAAGGGTCGAGAGTTCTTTAAAATATTTCATTATATTCCCTCTGCGCAAATCAGTGGATAGGCAGCATAGTTGAGAGTTATTAGTTGTTGATATTCAGCTGGAACTTGCTTCTTACTGCTAACCTGTTAGTTAGCAATCAGCAGTTTTTTCTTATGAACTCAATTTTTCTTCAAGCAGGGAAGATGAGAATTCGATTTTGGCTGCATCAACAAGTTTTTCGTCTGGTTGGAGTGTCATTATTCGTACGCCTTGTGTGTTCCGCCCAATACGTCGAATATCACCGACTGCCGTTCGGGTGACATATCCGTTTGAACTAATGAGAACAAGTTCATCAGTATTTCTGACGCGTTTTGCAGCGACGACGGCACCGTTGCGGGCAGATTTCCCAATGGCGATAATACCTTTCCCACCGCGTCGCTGTGAACGATAAGCAGAAACGGCCGTCCGTTTACCATACCCGTTCTCTGTAACAATTAAAAGCGTATCCTCTTTTCGTGAAGCACTTTTTTTGCCTGTTTCTGATGCTTCGCTATTAACAATAGCCATTTGTGCGACGAAATCTTCGTCGGCAAGTTCTATGCCACGGACACCTCGTGTGTTACGTCCAAGAGGTCTGGCATCTTTTTCATTAAAGCGTATCGCAACACCTTTGTGTGTAACAAGGATAACATCGGAGTCGCCATCTGTTAGTTGTGCCCCGATAAGTTTATCACCGTCATCAAGGTTAACAGCAATGATACCACTTGATAGCGTGTTCTCAAAACTCGAAAGTGCTGTTTTCTTAACAATGCCCTGCTGCGTTGCCATAAAAACAAATTCTTCCGCTGCAACTGCCCCGTCATCAGCCATTTCGGTTTCTTGATTGATAACCTTCGTTCGGACTGGAACATAAGCTGTGATATTCTCACCATCTACTAAACGAAGCAGGTTAACCACTGCCCGTCCGGCAGACTGGCGACTGGCTTCGGGAATTTGATGGACTTTCAGCGTATAGCATTTGCCCAAATCAGTGAAAAACAGGATGTTCTGATGAGCAGTGGCGACAAAAATATGTTCCAGAAAATCGCCATCTTTTGCTGCAGCACCTCTGACTCCAACGCCGCCGCGGTGCTGCTTCCGATAAGTGTCTATAGGTAACCGCTTGATATAGCCGGCGTGGGACAATGTGACCACCATTTCCTCATCAGCGATAAGATCTTCGATTTCAAATTCTTTGACTTCGCCCGTAATCTCGGTGCAGCGATCGTCACCATATTTTTCTTTGAGAGTTTCGAGTTCTGTTCGGATAATATCGGTTACCAATGTTTCGTCGGCAAGAATCGCGCGAAATTCAGCGATGTGATCAAGAAGTTCTGTATATTCATCGTGAATTCGTTGGCGCTCGAGTCCTGTCAACTGTCGGAGCGTCATCGTGAGGATCTCCCTCGCCTGATGCTCCGTGAGTTGATAAGTGCCTTGAAGTTCTTGTTCTGCTGCTTGTGGTGATTCAGCCGTTTGAACGAGTTCTATAATTTCTTCAAGGTTTTGCAGTGCTAAGAGGTACCCTTCCAAGATGTGGTTTCTGCGTTCGGCCCGTGCGAGTTCAAATTGTGTCCGCCGCCGGACTACATCCCGACGATGTGCAAGGTAGTGGCGTAGGATTTCCTCAAGCGTCAAAATCTTTGGAAGTCCCTCTACAAGACAGAGTAGGCTCGCACTGAAGTTCGTCTGCATCTGTGTGTGTTTATACAGCTGGTTCAGAATAACTTGTGCGATTTCGCCGCGTTTAAGAAGGATAACGATGCGGATTTCTTCGTCCGACTCATCTCGAATATCGCTGATCCCTGTAATGGTTTTGTTGACAACTAAATCATACATTCGTTCCAACAGTTGGTTTTTCTTTACCTGATATGGAATTTCAGTTATGACGATCTGTTCACGTTCTGCGCCACTGGCGGAAACTCTTTCTATAACTGCTTTGGCTCGGACGGTGATGCTTCCTCTACCAGTGGTATACATGTTCTTGATGCCGCTCGTACCAACAATGACCCCTGCAGTAGGAAAGTCAGGTCCAATGATATGCTCCATGAGTGTTGCTATATCAGCGTTAGGATCCGTGAGTTTGCAGAGCAACGCATCAACAACTTCAGTGAGGTTGTGCGGTGGTATACGTGTAAGGTAACCAACACCTATGCCTGTCGTGCCATTGATCAGCAGATTCGGTAAAAGTCCTGGAAGGACTGTAGGTTCTTCAAGAGAGTCCTTGTAATTAGGCTGAAAGTCAACAACCTGCTTTTCAATATCAGCGAGCATCTCATTGGCAATGAGCGCGAGGCGGCATTCCGTGTAACGCATCGCCCCCGGTGGGTCGTCGTCAATACTTCCGAAGTTTCCTTGTCCATCTATTAATGGATAGCGTATACTAAACTCTTGTGCCAAACCAACAAGGGTACCGTAAATGGGTCCATCACCGTGGGGATGATAGTTTTTCATCACTTCTCCAACAACAGCAGCACATTTGTCGTAAGGTCGGTTGGAAGTGAGATTTATCTGTCCCATCGCGTAAATAATCCGACGGGTACTCGGTTTGAGACCATCTCGGACATCAGGTATTGCGCGGTTGGTGTTGACACTCATCGCGTAAGTGAGATACGATGTTGTCAGTTCATTTTCTATGTTGCGTTCTTGAATGTTTTCGATGTTTTCCATTTTATTTTTTGTATTATCTATGACTAATTATTCCTTTCTATGACAATGATTATTGATTCGATTCGTTTAATGAGACCCTTGATGTTTGAATAAACAACGAAGTCTTACCCTCAATTTGCTAATTACAACGCGATATCCAATAAATCTTGTAAAGAAAAGCGATGTTCTTAACGTAAAATGAAAGTGGAAGCTAATAAAAATTGATGATTCCGTATAGGAAGACTACCGCTACCCGAGAATAAAAGACAGGACTTACGCAAACTGAGCAAATATCGGACATTTGGACGCAAAAAAAGTGATATTTTCACATTTTTAACCCGCTAAAGAATTAGAATCAACGGTATGAAGCCCGTGTGGGCTTCCCCGGGTATGAATGCCGTATGGCATTCCCCGCCCCTTATCAGGGGGACTTTAAGAGGAAATGTGTAAGTCCTAAAAGATTTAGGCACCGTATAAATCAAGGGTCACTTGCGTTCCGTAACGTTCTATAAACGCTCGTCGAGGTTCAACGGTATCCCCCATGAGAAGTGTAAAGACTCGATCGGCTTCGACAGCATCTTCAAGCGTCACTCTAAGCAGTATACGTTCATCTTGCCGCATAGTAGTATCCCGTAACTGCCCGGCGTTCATTTCAGCTAAGCCCTTATACCGGGTAATTGTGAGCCCTCGGTGTTCCATTTGGAGAATATGTTGGACCACTAAGAAAATATTGTCGGCGTAGTAAATCTCACCATCTTCCGACTGAACACTAAACAATTTATCGTTGTTTGACGCACCGGAAGAAGTGAAGTCAGTGTCCTGGATGTCAAATTCAGCCAGTTTCTCCAATTCACGTTTTAATTCATGATGCCAAGTGCGTGGGGTAGCGTCTCCAGCGTTCAATACGCCAGTTCTTTCGTCTGTTGAACCGCTTCCAGCATCTCCAAAAAGCGTAGTTTGCGGGTTAGCAGTAGAAGGTAGTTGTTCAGGGGGTTCCTGCTCTGTGTTTAGCGGATCATCTATTTCCACAGAGGCGACTTCCAGCATAGTAAGCAATTTATCTACGTTATCAGACGTGTCTTCTGAATCTGAGGGTTCACTCGCTAAATTTGGAAGCGGTATGCCGCTCCGATTAATTTGATCGAGGAGACTTTGAATCTTACGAACGGCACCAGCAATAGTCCTATATTCTGCCGCTGTATAAGGTTCACCCCTCCGATCATTCGTTACTTGAACGGTATCAAGTGCCAAGGTGAGGAGGTAATCTTCCATTTCCTCATCGTCTTGTATATACTGGGAATTTCTACCTTTTTTCACTTGGTAAAGTGGTGGTTGAGCGATGTAAAGGTTCCCGGCGGCGATAAGTTCAGGCATTTGCCGGAAGAAAAAAGTGAGGAGTAGCGTTCGGATATGTGCGCCATCAACATCGGCATCTGCCATGATGATAATCTTACCGTAGCGGAGTTTATCGAGCGTGAATTCTTCAGCACCGATCCCCGTTCCTAATGCGGTGACGATATCAATGACTTGAGCATTTTTAAGTATCTTATCAAGCCTTGATTTGTCTACATTAATGCCTTTACCTTTAAGCGGGAGAACAGCTTGGTTATGTCGATCTCTTCCTTGTTTAGCAGTCCCGCCGGCAGAATCACCTTCCACGAGAAAAAGTTCGGTTAAGGTTGGGTCGTTTTCAGCACAGTCAGCGAGTTTTCCGGGCATGGAAGCGGAGTCCAGAACACTTTTGCGGCGAATGACTTCGCGGGCACTTCGGGCGGCTTCACGCGCTTGCGCGGCTTGGATTGCCTTTTGGATAATCCGTTTGGAAACAGCCGGGTTTTCTTCTAAAAGTGTTTTGAGTCTGGAGCCGACAAAACTCTGAACGATTCCTTCAACTTCTGTATTGCCAAGTTTCGACTTTGTTTGCCCTTCAAATTGAGGATCGGGAACTTTGACGCTGATAACTGCGGTGATCCCTTCGCGAATATCTTCGCCGGTGAGATTTATCTTAACGCTCCGCATAAGGTCATTGGCGGTGGCATATGTTTTGAAAGCACGGGTAAGCGCACTCTTAAAACCGCTTTCGTGAAATCCACCTTCAGAAGTGCGAATGTTGTTGGCATACGAACTAATATTTTCTGTATAGGTGGTATTGAACTGAAAAGCGATCTCTACTACAATCTCTGATTCAATACCTTCCATGTAAATCGGGTTGGCATGCAGAACCTCTTTGTTTTCGTTATAGTAGGTAACAAAAGAAGCGACACCGCCATCGTATTGAAAGGTAATCGGCTGCGAATTTTCCTCATCGCGTGTGTCGTGGAATTGGATACGGACACCTTTGTTGAGGAAGGCGAGTTCTCTAAGCCGGTCGCGAAGAACATCGTGTGAAAAGTCAAGTGTGTCAAATATTTCGGAATCCGGCATAAATGTGGTTTGTGTCCCTGTTTTCTTACTCTTGCCAGTTTCTTCTACAGTTGTTTGCGGGACACCGCGCGCGTAGCGTTGTTCGTAAATTGAACCGTTTTGTTGGACTTGGACGTGAAGCCATTCAGAAAGCGCGTTAACGCAGGAAGCACCAACACCGTGTAAGCCGCCAGCAGTTTGGTAGCCAACCTGCTCGCGACCGTCGAATTTACCGCCAGCGTGCAGTGTGGTCATAACGACCTCAAGGGCGGAAACACCTGTTCTGTGAGTGTCAACAGGAATACCGCGTCCATCATCGGCAACAGTTACACTGCCGTCGGGGTGAAGCGTAACTTCAACTTTTGTTCCGTAACCCGCACCGATTTCGTCTATGCAATTATCAACCAGTTCTGTAACGAGATGGTGCAGTCCAGCGGGACCGGTGCTGCCGATGTACATGCTTGGGCGTTTTCTGACAGCTTCAAGACCTTCAAGAATTTGTATATCGCTTGCTGTATATGTTCGTGCTTCTTTTGACATTAATTGTGATGCCTCGCTATAAATTGTCCTAACAGGGACGGTTGTTGTTTTTTGTGGGGTTAACGGTTTATTGGAAAATACCTTGTGTGCCTCCGCTTGTATGCTTCCTTATGGGTTAATATAAATTTAATGAATAAGGCGTGCCCTTAACGTTACTTAACGTACATTAAATTGTAACCTATTTCAAAAAATTTGTCAAGGTGTGTTCTCGCTCTGAGTAGTGAATAGTTGCCATAGGGATTCTCTTAACTGTGGGTCCAACACGCTGGTGAGTGCTTGTTCAATTTTTTCTAACTGTTCAGGTGTTACAAAGTTTTTTGATGGTGCTTCTGGTGCTTTTTCGTTTGACGGTGGATGTTCTGTTTCGCGAGATCTTGCTGCGTGCACTTGACGTAGTTCTATCCGGAGGTCTGTAAGAATAGGTTGCCCCAATTCGGCGTTTAGGTCATCTAAAATTTTCTGTTTAAGGAGGGATAGGTGTTGTCTGTAAGGCGGGTATTCTGTATAGACCTTCAAGATACCATTTGACAGTGATACAGGGACGGTTTTTGTGCCAAGTGGTGCACCGAGTTGTTGCTGCCAAAGAGCAAAAACTTTTTGTTCAAGTATTATTGGCTCCAGGTCATATTTTTCGATAAGTTCTGTAAGGAGGTGGTGTAGGTTTCGGGTTTTCTCCATTTTTCTTTATTAAAGGGGTTTTGGGTTTGAGCCGGGCAATTAAGTGTTCTGGGGGATGCTAATTTCAGGCGTATAGTGGATTTTAGACTTTTGGTTTATCTGGGCATTTTCTACTGTTAGAACGTTTGGTTGGTTGAGATGGTGCACGAGAGGTTCAGCGTGTGTTGCGGTAATGAACGTTTGTGCGCTCAAATTTTGGAGGACTTTTAATAAGTACTCTGTCCGCCTGTAATCTAATTCTGAAGTGACATCGTCCAGAAGGACGATCGGATCTCGACCCGTCACGGCTCGGATTAACTCTAATTCTGCCAGTTTAAGTGCTAAGGCGATTGTCCGTTGTTGACCTTGCGATCCGTAGGCTCGCGCACCCTCTCGAAAGGTCCCGGCTTCGGATTTTGAGGGTGAATTTTGACTTTCGGACTGTTCGTATACCGTCTCTTCTTTTTCGATATCCGTGGCTTCCGAGCGATTTTCACTTTCGGCATGAGGACTGTATATTCCGGAAGCGTTCTCTAATTCGATGAGAAAATCGTCACGATGTGGTCCAACGAGGGTCGTGCCTCGCTGTAAATCAGCACCACGCGAAGCATTTAGAACTTCGTCAAAATGCTTCGCTATTTCAGTTTCAGTTTTAACCTCAAGGAACCCAATCTCTGATTCGCCTATTAGATTCTCCGTATTTTTATCTTCCACATTAGGCATTGACGTATCATCCGGCTTTAATGCGGAACGATACGTCAATGCAATACTCTCTTGACCGCCAGTGAGCTCTTGGTGATTTTGCATGGCATATACTTTTAATTCGTGAAAAATATCTAACCGCTTTATAATAATCGCGGTACCATGCGCAATTAAGAGTTTATCCCAGGCATCTAACTGCGCTGCATCCACGAAAGTCGTGCGAATTTGTTTAAGCAGTTCATTTCGTTGCTTGAGAACCAGCCTATACTCCTGTAAGTTTTTTAGGTAGTTGTTGTCGATTTGTGAAATGAGCAAATCCAAAAACCGACGACGCTCTGCGGGACCGCCTTTCACCAATATCAGTGATTCCGGTGAGAAGAGCACAGCATTAAACTGCCCAATCCATTCGGAACGTTTCGTTTGAAGTACACCATTCTTTTTTAGTTTAAATTGCCCGCGTGTTCGCTTCATCGCTTCAAGCGACATAACATCGTTGCTACCGTTTCTCAGCGTACCTCTCAGATAAAATCCTGCTTCGTTGTGTCGAATCATCTCACCATCTCGAGTTGCGCGGTGCGATTCAGCAGTGCAAAGGAAATAGATCGCTTCAAGCAGGCTTGTTTTTCCTTGTGCGTTCCCACCGATAATCAGATTGACGGGTTTGGAAAAACTTATTTCACAATCGACATAATTGCGGAAGTTGCGTAGAACAATATTATTTAGCAGCATTTGTTTGATGGTCTGATTTTTTTAGCCTTTGGGTGTTGTTTGATAACTTTTTGATGCTGTCCACAATTCTTAAGTTATCCACAATTCCTAATAATTGTACTAATTACGATATATATATAAAATTGTAGTAGTAGTAATAGGGGCTGTGGATAAGTGGATAACTCGTCTGAACCCTTGTCACCATTGACAATTCCCCTGTGGATAACCTGTGGATAACTTTTCAACTTATCCACAGGTTATCCACAAACACGAAAAATTTGTGACTTATCCACAATTTATCCACAATTTATGTGCAATGACAATAGAGTTATCCACAGGTTATCCACAGGTTATCCACAGGTTTAAAATGCTTTGTAAAACCGGAAAAGGGGCAAATAAGAACTGAAAAGTGTAAACGAAAGTGTAACCTGGAGACGGTAGTGCCGGCAGATTTGGTTAGCGGAATTGATCCAGTAATAGAAGAACCATTTGTTGCTCTTCGCTATTTTCCTGAATGATTTTTTCTATTTGTCTGCAGGCGTGGATAACAGTGGTATGATCTTCCCTATTAAACGCTTGGGCGATGTTTGAATATGACATTTGCGTCAATTCTCTACACATGTACATAGCGATCTGCCTCGGTTGCACCAAGTTCTTTGTCCGTTTCTGAGATATGAGGACCTCTATTTCGATTCCAAAATAATCGGCGACAGCTGTCTGTATTGCTTTTGAGGTTGCGGTTTTTCGATATCGAATAGGTAAAGGTGTTCCGACATCACTGAGGACCTGTCGTGCGAAGTCCAAGGTCAAATCTTCTTTAAGTATAGTCGCTTGAGCGATGAGTCGCACGAGCGTCCCTTCGAGTTCTCGGATATTCGTTGTGACGACTCCAGCGATATAGTTAAGCACATCATCAGGGAGGTTATCCAACCCTTGGTCTCGGCATTTCTGCCGAAGGATAGCGATACGTATTTCGTATTGTGGCATGCTAATCTCGGCTACCATGCCTGATTGAAACCGAGATTGGAGGCGTTCTTCGAGGTTTTCGAGATTGTCTGGTGTCCGGTCGCTGCTCATGACTATCTGGTTTGAGTTCATATGAAGGGCGTTAAAGGTGTTGAAAAATTCCTCTTGTGTTCCTTCCTTGGCTTGTAAGAACTGTATGTCATCAATCAAGAGCATGTCTGCGGTTCGATATTTTGTACGAAATCCTTGTGCCGATCCTCGGTTGACGATGGACTCTACGTACTCGTTCATAAAGGTTTCTGATGTGACGTAGAGGACTTTCTTATGGGGTTGGTTTGCTAAGAGTCTATTACCAATGGCATGTAGCAGGTGTGTTTTTCCTAATCCCACGCCACCATAGATGAAGAGTGGATTATAGTCGCGTCCTGGGTTTTCTGAAACCGCTAAGGCTGTCGCATGACAAATCATATTGCTGGAACCAACAATGAATCTATCGAACCGATAATTCGGATTCAGTCCTGTTTCATGCTGTATTGATGGCACAGAGGTTTGACTGTCCGATGTCCGTTGTGAATTGGACAATTGATTAAAATTCCGTTCATCTTGTGTTTCCCTAAAGTCGTCATTGCCTTCAGATGTGGGTTCGTCTACGGTAAGGATTAGGGCACATTGTGCCCCGATGAGTGTCGCCAACACCCGTTGGATATCAGCACGGAAGCGTTCCTCAATTCTTGCGCGCGTATACGCAGAAGGGACAGCTATGTTCAAAGCATCTGTTGTAATCGAAAGTGGGACGGCTTGGTGAAGATAGACATCCTGTCGCGCTGTATCACTGAGTTTTTCTAATATTTCCAGCCAGATTTCGTTGGGGGTGTGCCGCATAAGGGTATTTCCTATGAGAAATGTATGATAAAGTCATGATACCATTTTTATAAATTCGTATAAGAAATATCATACTATTATATTGCAGAAAAGTCAACACTTTTTGTTAGGAAACCTTTTTAGTTTTCCAGTTTATGCTTAATTTCTGCTGACAAAATATTCTGGACTAAAATCGAAATTTTATCAAGCCCATTTTTAATAAAGACAGACAAGCCTTAGAAAAAGTAGCAAAAATTTGACAAACACTGATAAATGAGGTATCATTTTAAAGCCAAAAGGAACATCATTCTGGCAAAAACATTTTTTCAGAGTCATCAGTTATCAGTTTTGGGTTATCAGTTAAAGCGGGATCTGGTAGTGCTGAAGTTTCTTGTAATCCGCACAAGTGGGGCAGCTACAAGGAACCGTCCCGCTCTGAAAACTGAAAGGATTTTTTACGGATTAAAAAATCTGGGCTGACAACTGATAACTATTCTTGACCGAACCGCAAGGAAAATTAAAAATATGAAGCGCACATATCAACCGCATCGTCGGAAACGAAAGAATAAACTGGGCTTCCGTAAACGGATGTCCACGCGGCATGGCAGACAGACGATTGCTCGCCGCCGTGCAAAAGGGCGAAAAGTCCTGAGTGCCTAAAGAAGGGCTTGCGAAAATAACATATCTGCTTAGGGACTGATTGGGTGTTTGTAGCGGTGGCTGAAATTGTTTAAGGACATCGAAGACCACCGCGAGATGTAATAGTGCGATGCTCAGAAGCTCATAGTTAGAAAAATGCCACGGACTTTTAAACTCCCTCACTTTTATCACAGTCCGATTATCTCTGTCGTTAAGCATGCGCGTCGAGAAACGGATGCTCGAAAGCGCGATCTTTCACCAACCTTATTGGATTTCGGACCTGTTCGGTTTAAAATTGCCCGCCATTTCGGGTTTTGCTACGGTGTCGAAAACGCTATCGAAATTGCCTATCAAGCGTTAGCGGAAAACCCAGACAAACGTATCTTCCTACTCTCTGAAATTATTCATAACCCACATGTTAATGAGAACCTGAAACAACGCGGTGTCCAGTTCCTAATGGATACTGCTGGTACACCCCTTCTCCCGTTTGATATTTTAATGCCTGATGATGTTGTCATTGTCCCTGCCTTTGGGACAACCCTTGAGATAGAACAGGCACTCAAAGGGCGCGGTGTTACGCTCACATCCTATAACACAACATGTCCATTCGTTGAAAAAGTTTGGCGGCGGAGTGAAGAAATCGGCGAGCAGGATTACACCGTCGTTATTCACGGAAAACGCTACCATGAGGAAACCCGAGCGACGTTTTCCCATGCACAAGCAGGGGCTCCGGTGGTTGTTGTCCGTGATCTTTCGGAAGCGCAAGCTTTGGCGACGGTGATATCGGGTGAAAAAGATGCCGATTTCTTCTTTGAAAAGTTTGCAGACCGGTTCTCTCCGGGGTTTGATCCCACTATTCATCTCAAACGTATCGGTGTTGTCAATCAGACAACGATGCTTGCTACCGAAACACAAGCGATTGCCGATTTGCTACGAGAAGCGATCAGACAGACATACGGTGACGCTGAGCTATCAGAACATTTCGCCGATACGAGAGATACACTCTGTTATGCCACTAAAGAAAACCAAGATGCGACGCTTGCCCTCATTGCTGACGGTGGCGACATTGCGGTTGTCGTCGGGGGCTATAATTCATCGAATACGAGCCATCTCGTCGAACTTTGTCAACAACGTCTTCCCACCTATTTTATCCGAGATGCCGATGAACTCCTGAGTCCTAAAGAAATCCGACACCTTGCGTTGGAAACAAAACAGGTGAAGATCACAAAAGATTGGCTTTTTCAAAGAAGCGGTCAGGAGAATAGCCATCAGGGGTCAGCGGTCAGGGGTCAGGAGAATAGCCATCAGGGGTCAGCGGTCAGGGGTCAGCAAGATGGGTTTGTTAAACGAAAACCTCTTAACCAACAACTGAAAGCCGAAAGCCGACAACCGACAGCCATTCCTATTGACATTGTGCTGACTGCTGGTGCCTCTTGCCCGGATGTATTACTGGATGAGGTGTTACAGAAAATCGTTGGCTGGTTTCCAAATACCCGCTCCATAGCGGAAGTCCTGGCGAGTTATCAACATGAATATTAACATCGCTGAAACGGTTTTCCCTACCTCATCTCCATGATGTCCGCAAGGATATTGTGGACTAATCGGTGCTTCGCTCATCCATAACGTGCTATGTTAGCGGTGAGTTAGCAACGCCCCTCTCCTCCACTTTGCACACGTTAACCCATATCTTTCACAATATAGTATCAGCGCGTATCGTTGCGCTGTTTTCTTTCTGTCCGTTCTGTCTCTGCTGCATTCAACGGAGATGGAACGGTTTTTTTCTGGCATTGGGTCTTTCCCGATGCGTGTTATCCTTAGATGTTTTTACTCTTTTTTCAGAGCATGCACGTTTTTGGCTCAAAAATGCAGTCTTTATAGTAAAGCCAAAAAATAAGTTTACATTTCAGTGAATAACAATTCCACATACGCCCTCGCCCAGCGGCGTGCGGGTCGTAGATATTCATTAGTACTTGCGTAAGACGTAAAGAATTGTAAAGTAATGTGAATTCGATTTTCTCAAGTTGTGTTATGCACCCTTTTTGACCAAAACGGTGTCTTTAATTATAAAAGGGCGAGTAATGTTTAAACCGAACTCACGTTAAATTTAAGAACGCACCCTTTTGACCGACACTTGTGTCCTTAGATTATAGAGAAAACGTGTGTTTGATAAAAATGGCATGTTGAGTTATCGTAGGTAGATGGGAGGACCTCAAGTTAAATGACGAGAAATACATTACATGGCGATTATAGTGAAATCATTGGCAACGGTCCGCAGATGTTTGAAGTCCTGCAACAAATTGAACACTTCGCGGGGACATTGATAAGAATCCTCATTTCCGGCGAAACGGGGACGGGTAAAGGTGTAGTCGCGCATGCACTGCACAAAAACAGTCGTAGATCGGGAGCGATGATTTCTGTTAACTGTGTAGGGATACCAGAGGCTTTACTGGAGAGCGAGTTGTTTGGACATGAGAGAGGCGCGTTTACAGGGGCGGATGTCCGTCATATCGGGAAGTTTGAAAGAGCAAACACAGGAACGCTGTTCCTTGATGAAATCGGTGAGATGCCGCTTTCTATGCAGTCGAAACTGTTACATGCAGTGGAAGAATCTGAGATTGAACGCGTTGGGGGCGAAAAGCCGATTCCAGTGGATGTCCGAATCGTAACGGCTACCAACAAAGATCTGGCAGCAGCCGTTAGAGATGGGAGGTTTCGTGAAGACCTCTATCATCGCTTGAATGTTGCCGCTATTTCCTTGCCAACGCTGAGGGCGCGACGCGAAGACATTGAAGCGTTAGTAGCACATTTTCTTAAAAAACATTGCCAGGCCTATAAATCGGAAATTCCATCGGTGGCCCCGAGTGCCTTGGTTCTTCTCAAAAGTTACCCGTGGCCCGGCAATGTGCGGGAGTTGGAAAATGTGATTGAAAGAGCATCTCACCTTGCTAAAGGACAAATGCTCTTACCGGAACACTTGCCGGAAGCGTTTCAAACGTATCAAAATCGCCCTGTGAATGTTCCTGAAAAGGACCGAAGCGTAACGGTTCTGCTCGACATGGCACTTGAAGAGGTGGAAGAAACGTTCATCCGTAAGGTATTAGTATCGCTTGATGGAAATCGGACCCAAGCTGCGAAAATGTTAGGGATTGGCAGAAGCACGCTGCAAAGGAAGTTGAAAAAATATAATATTTGTTTAGATGATGTTGACTTTTGAGTATGGAGCCTTTTCCATGTAAAAAAACACAGGCATGTTAACCTGATGTAAACGGTATCAGCAGTTTTCTGAGTTTATGGTACTACAACACTTCCGTAAAACGCGTGAGTATAGAAACGCAGATAGAATGACGCGGGTTTCCTGTATCAATATGATGCACTGTATCAAAATGAATAGTTCAAAATGGGTCTGCATTTGACGTGACAATAGAGCGTTTGAGAATAGGAAGCAGCTTCTATTCTTGGGAACAGTTTTGGGTAAACCGAGTGTGTGCCTATGTTTTGGGCATATTGTCATAAATAGGATCTCTTGATTTCAGTGGGTTCGACAGGAGGGCGTATTTTATTTTCAGGATTGGCACGAAACTTGCTACGTATAGATAGAATGTGAATTTTGCCCCAAGTGCTTCGGTTTTCATACCGAGTTCACATTCTTGTAATGGCAGCCTCTCTATTTTGAGGTGCGCCGAGGGTGG
>CAZGAW010000029.1:0-43867 GCA_964523645.1 uncultured bacterium
AAACATTCCAGTTCTTTATCAATGACTTCTCTACGACAACCAACGGTATTGATACTGTCGTTACGGTACCTATACCGAACGGAAGTGTTATCGCTGTGTATAACTTCACGAACACCACGGTTACCGATCACAATCCCGACACACTGGACGATCATCGAATCAGGGAACTGCAAGAGAATTTACCCACACACCGTGCCAGCCTGACTGGCGTTTACTCCCTAACGGATATGTGGAGCGTGCTCGGGCGTGCGAGTTATTTCAGCGGTTGGTTCGATTCTGAAGATTACTTGCAAAATCCAGAGATGGAAGGCGTTGGAGAATACTCTGGAAAGGTTATTTTCGACTTGGAAACCACTTACAACGTGGGCTCCGGATTGTTGCTCACGCTCGGTGGAAGAAATATCCTGAATACCTTTCCCGATGAAAACCCGAATGGTGCTGATTCTGTCGGCAACAAATATGGTCAGTTCAGTCCGTTCGGTTTTGATGGGGCATACTGGTATGCCAAAGTCGGATACAGTTTCTAAATCTATCCTCTGAAAAGTGCTATGTAGGCTTTTCGTAATAGGCGCGGTTTTTAACCGCGCCTATTCCATTCATACTGTTTAAGTCCATATTATAATAAGTATTATAGTGAGTTATAAGTTTATAAGTCCTGTTTTAGATGTTTTAGATGAAGGTGTCTTTTAGTTAAAATGAAGGAGTTTCATTTATGAAGGTCGCTTTTGATTTTAAAACGGTGCTGCTTCCGATACACGTTGTTTTAGCAGTTTTTATAAGTATGGTGTCTATGGGAGCGGCACAAGAAACTGAAATGGAAGCAAGCGAAGCAACATCTGAACAAGAGGTTGTAACGCTTGAAGGGATGGTCGTGGTTGGGACGCGGGCAGAACCGCGCTCCGTTCTGGAATCTGTAGTGCCTATTGATGTGTTACCGAGTGAAGAATTCGTCAAACAGGGTGGTACGGATTTACCCGATCTGTTGAGAAACTTGGTGCCCTCTTACAATGTCAATGCACAGCCGATCGCCGACGCAGCGACTGTCGTCCGTCCAGCGAATCTGCGGGGCTTGGCGCCAGATCACACATTACTGCTCGTTAACGGCAAACGTCGCCACCGTGCCTCCGTAATTGCTTGGCTCGGAAATGGGGTGTCCGATGGGGCGCAGGGCCCCGACCTCTCCCCTATCCCTTCCATTGCACTAAAGCAGGTGGAGGTGCTACGAGACGGGGCATCGGCGCAATACGGTTCCGATGCAATCGCAGGGGTCATGAATCTGCAGCTCAAAGACAGTTACACAGGCGGATCCTTTGAAATCAAGCCCGGTATTTTTCAAGCGGGGGACGGTCTTACATACGCGCTCGCTGGGAATATCGGTTTGGGATCGGAAGAGCTCTGGACGAACCTCAGTGTGGAATACGGGGGCATGAATGAGACGGATCGTTCCATACAGCGGGATGATGCCGCCGCACTCATAACTGCTGGAAACACCGATGTTGCTGATCCTGCTCAACCGTGGGGACATCCTATTATCAGAAACGACATCAAGCTTTTTGCGAACTACGGGGCAAGCATTACCGATAACATTAACTTCTACGGTCATGCGAACTACGCCCAGAAGGAAGTTGAAGGCGGTTTCTACTTCCGAAATCCCAATACCCGAGGTGCCGTATTTAGTAATAGTGGTGGCGAAACCTTACTCGTCGGGAATTTGCGAGGTTTAACAGCGGAAATGGCGGAGTGGGAAGCCCGAAAGGCAGCAGCAGAGGCTGCGGGACAGGAGTTTACCGAACTATCGCCGCACGATGCTGACGATATCCCGATAACCAACAACGTTCCTGATCCTGTTGCCTTACAACAGGTTGTCAGTGACCCAAATCTTTTCACATTCCAAGAACTCTTTCCGGGTGGGTTTACCCCTCGCTTCGGTGCTGATACCCAAGATGCTTCACTCCTCGTTGGTTTAAAAGGAACCATTGCGGCGGATTTGGGATGGGATTTAAGTGCTTCCTATGGACAGCACGCTTCGGATTTCTTTATTAGAAATACTGTTAATGCCTCACTTGGACCAGACACACCGACTGAATTTGACCCTGGTGATTATATCCAAGCGGATACGAATATTAATTTCGATCTGACCTATCCGTTACACGATAGGGTGTTCCTCGCTTCGGGTCTGGAATATCGGACAGAGACCTTTGAGATTATCTCAGGACAAATTGAGTCTTGGGAAATCGGTCCGTTAGCAAGTCAAGGATTTAGTTCGGGATCCAATGGATTCCCCGGTTTCAGTGATATTGCCGAAGGTACCTGGACTCGCTCCAACTTTGCTGGCTATTTAGAAAGTGAGTTGAGACCTGTTGAGTTTTGGGCGATTAATGCTGCTGTCCGTGGTGAATACTTTGACGATTTTGGTAGCACAATCAACTACAAGATCGCAACGAATTATGGTATTGCTGATACACTCAAAGAATTGCTTTCGATTGATCCGATGGTTGATTTCAGAGCGCGCGGCAGTTATAGCACCGGTTTCAGGGCACCTACCCCCGGACAGCAGAACGCCTTTAACGTCACAACGGAATTTGGCGAGAACAATACGCTGGTCAATAAAGGGACGATTCCTTCCACACACGGTGCCGCACGTTTCGTCGGCGGTAAAGCACTTGAACCCGAAAAATCAAAGAATTTCACGGTTGGAACCATCGTCAGTCACGCTATTGCGAGTATCACCCTTGACTATTTCAACATCACAGTCGAGGATCGATTGGCACCTTCAAGGGACTTCAACCGTGGTACAGATATCACTGAAGCACAGATCCAGCAGCTCGTGGCTGAGGGTATCACGAGTGCAGGGAACTTGCAGGAATTCCGATTCTTTACCAATGAATTTGAAACGAGCACCCAGGGAATTGATGTGATTCTCACGGCACCCATACTGGATGGTGCACTCAGTGTTGCTTACAACTATACTGAAACAGAGGTAACCAAACACAATCCTGATATTCTCAACGAGGTCCGTATCCGACTCATACAGGAAGGCGTTCCTCGGCATCGTGGTAATGTGACATTGACGCAAGCCATCGGCAATAGTTTAGGTGTATTGGGAAGGGTCAATTATTACGGTCCTTGGTACGAGAATGCCGTAGGTGCGCAAACCTACAGTAGTGCATTTCTGGTAGACCTTGAAGTGAGTTACGCACTCATTGAGAATTTGGGAATCACGATTGGTGTGAATAATGTTCTCAATGTAGAACCTGATAATATTACTGAGGCAGAGGGCCCCGAAGTACCTTTTGATATTAAAGAGTTTCCTGCCAGAATCGTTGGCAGGCCCTTCGGTGAGTACAGCCCTTATGGATTCGGCGGCGCGTTCTGGTATACCAAAGTCGGTTATAGTTTCTAAGAATCATGTGATTCTTAATGTGTATGAGGAAGCGGCTAATAGCTGCTTCCTAACGTGAAAGAAATTTTCGTGCTATTTCAAGGAAACAGAAAAATGCTTAGATATATAACTATTTTCGGCGTTTTCAGCTTATTCTTCTCAATGAGCATTTTCTTTTTAAGTTGTGATCGTATTCAAGAAGTTGTTGTTCCGGGGAAGGTAGGCGTTTCTGATGGCATAGTTACAGTCAAAATCGGTTTCATTTATAGTCCACCAGACCCTGGAACAACTCGGAATGGTGCTGAAGTAGCCGTGGACCTCGCGAATGAAGCAGGAGGCATTAACGGGCTACCAATAGAACTTCTCATTAGAGATGATAAAAGAGCCCCTTTGCTCAGTATCCAGCACACCGAGGCGTTAATCGCGGCTGGCGTGTCAGCAATTGTAGGTCCTGACTATAGCGATGTGGCAGTGGAGGTAGGAGCAATTGTTCAGCAGCACGGCATTCCAATGGTAACCACCTATCCGACAAACCAGCAGGTCACTCGAAACGGGGATTTTACGTTCATGGGAGCTTACATTGATCCGTATCAGGCGAGTATAATAGCGGATTATGCTATACAAGACTTGGAAGCGATTACTGCCGCTGTCCTCACGGAAACAGGTGAAACTTACTCAGAAGGACTATCGAGTGTTTTCATTGAGAACTTTACCGCGCAAGGCGGAACGATCGCTGTTCATCAGTTTTATGAGACGGATGCAACGGATTTCACAGAGCAATTAAGTGCGATTGCCTCTGTTGAACCTGCCGTTGATGTTATCTTTCTACCGGGTTTGGGAGCCGAATTCCCATTAGCGGTTAAGCAGGCAAGGTCTGACGATATCGGTATTTCTGCTATCTTTCTCGGTGGAGATGGTTGGGATCGACCCGATTTGGCTGAGATCGGTGGAATGGCTATTGAAGGTAGTTTCTTTGCGAATCACTTTTCACACGAGGGACCATTAAGCGATGCAGCGCGCCAATTTATTGATGCCTATACCGCACGATTTGGTATCGCGCCTGATGGACCTGCAGCACTCGGATACGATTCTACCACCGTTGTTATTGAGGCAATGCGTCGAGCAACTGATATAACACCATTGGCAATTCGGGATCAAATTGAAGCGACTCGGAATTACGAGGGGGCAACAGTGCTATCGTACTTTGATGAAAATCGGCATGCAATCAAAAGTCTTGTTATCAACACTGTTACAGATGGAAAGATACAGTTCCATCGCCTTATTACACCATAATATTTAACAATTATATGACGCGAGGTTATTGAACCTCGCAAATTTTTGAAAGTGAGGCAATTAATAATGAGCAATCAGAACAGAGATGCAGAATATACAATGGGGCGCAGTGAGGAAGAGACACAACGCTTAATCGAACAATCACAACTCTATGATGATGTAACGCGACGCTTTTTTCTCAGAAGCGGTATTGCAAAAGGGATGAAAGTCCTTGATGTTGGGAGTGGTGCCGGCGATGTTGCCCTCACCCTCGCTGAATTTGTTAGTCCCGCGGGAAAAGTTGTCGGCGTAGATGTCAATCCTGATGTTCTCAAAACGGCACAAGAACGAGCCGACGCTGCAGGCTTTACAAATGTTGAATTCATTGCCGGGGATGTCCGAACGCTTGAACTTCCAGACGACTTTGATGCCATCGTCGGTAGGCTTGTCCTACTCTATATGGCAGACCCAACGGATGCCCTGAGGCATTTGGCAACGCACCTACGTCCCGGTGGAATTGTCGCCTTTCAGGATACTGAACTCACGCTCTATCGAACGGTTATACATCCGGATACACCTTTGATAAACCAGTTGGTTGAATGGGGGCTCACAGTGTTTGAACGTTCAGGGGCACATCTCAACATGGGTATGGAACTTTACCGCGTATTTGTTGATGCTGGTTTGCCTGAACCTACGTTACACTTTGAGGCACCCATGGGCGGCCCCGAGGGCTGGCCGGGGTTTGAGTATCTTGCCAATAGTTTTCGGAGTCTTATCCCACTGATGGAGGCGTATGGCATTGCCACAGCTGAAGAGATAGACATCGACACACTCGCGGCCCGGATTCAAGCGGAAGTCACAACATCAAAGCGACCGCTCTTGTTGCCCCCGCACATCACAGCGCATGCCGCCCTACCGACGTAAAAGGGGCCCGTGTATGACGAAAGATCACTCAGAGCGTTTGAACGCGTCAAATCGCGATGCCACCTATACGTTAGGACGCACCTCCCACGAAACAACTCGCCTCATTGAGCAGTCAAGAATCTATGGGGAATCAACGCAACGTCTCTGCAAACGCGCCGGTATCGCTCAGCGGATGCGCGTCCTTGAAATCGGTAGCGGTGCGGGTGATGTTTCCCTTATGCTGGCTGAACTTGTCGGTCCAGAGGGGCAGGTTGTCGGTGTGGATGTTAATCCGACAATTCTTGACACCGCTCGCCAGCGGGCAACCGATGCCGCCACACGGAACGTTGAATTCATTGCAAGTGATGCACGCGCACTTGACTTCTCTGACAAATTTGATGCGATCGTTGGACGGTTCGTGTTGATGTATATGGCGGACCCCGGGGAAGCCTTCGCTCAGCTCATAACGCATTTAAAACCGGGTGGCATCGTTGCATTTCAGGAACCCGAATATACGCTTTACCCAGCACTCTTGCATCCGAACACGCCTCTGATGAATCAACTCATTAGGTGGATTTTGGAAGTGTTTGAACATTCGGGAGCGCATCTTGACATGGGCATTGGGCTTTATCGCGCTTTTGTTGATGCGGGCTTACCGCCGCCAACGATGCATCTTGAATCTCCTATAGGTGCTGCCAAAACGTGGACGGGTTACCGATATATGGCGACTATCTTCCAAAGTCTTCTTCCACTCTTAGAAAAATACGGACTTGTGACAGCGGAGGAGGTAGATGTGGATACATTAGCCGCCCGGATCCGACAAGAGGTCCTCATATCGAAACGTCCATTCTTCTTACCGCTCCATATAACTGCGTATGCAGTGCTTCCAACCTAAATTTCTTTTTATGGTAAAATCTGGGAGTGTGTAGAATTTTAGGGGCAGCAACCCGCTTTCTCTTTTATTCGCAGGGGCCTAACCCGCCAATGTGTCGTTAACTATGGATTTCAGTTTGGTTTATAAGTCAAACTACAGTATAATTAGCCATACAGAGACATTAAAATTAAATAAAGTATCACGCTTCAGATTTATAAAGACTGATGGGAAAAATGGTATTTTGGGTTGATATGTAGATCGAAATGTGGTATAATTATGTAAACTAAAATTAACAAAGGGAATTCCGTCTAACCTGTAATCGCCCATTTGATTCAAAGCCGATTCGCAGCTATCAGATGGGGTTCACTTAATTAATCTCTGCTCCTTGCTTTTATTCCAACAGCAATGGAGCCACCAGTCCGAAGAGAGGCATGAAAATTTGAATCCTTACGAACTCTTGCTTATCATTACGCCCGACCACGATGAAAACGAAGCAGAGGCTCTTACGAATCAAGTAAAGGGCATCATTGAAGGTGGTGGGACGCTCCTGAAGGTTGATCCTTGGGGAAAAAAACGACTCGCCTATCCGATCCGGAAACGGAGTGAAGGCTATTATGTACTCTATATTTTTGAGTGCGTTCCGAGTTTTGTCTCGGAATTAAATCAGTCCCTACATGTCATTGAAGCGATTTTGCGCTATATGGTCGTCCAGTACGAAGATGATATTGATAAGTTAAAAGCCGAATTAACCGCTGAGACAACCGAGACCGAAAAATCGACATCAGATGAGGAATCGACATCGGAGGGTAATGCAGAGGCTGAAGACACAACAGATGATGACGCAGAGGCTGAAGATACAACAGAATCTGCATGAAATAAGCGTTATCCAAATCTTAAACGAACTTTTAGTTTGTAGGCGACTTCAACAGGTCCGAACCTACAGATAAATAGGAGAAATCATGGCAAGTTACAACAAGGTCATTCTGATGGGAAATCTTACCCGAGACCCCGAAATGAGATATGTACCAAGTGGGACTGCTGTTACGAATTTTGGACTCGCTATGAACGAGCGATATACTGACCGACAGACAGGTGAGCAAAAGGAATCTCCCTGTTTTGTTGAGATAACTGCTTGGGGGAGACAAGCAGAAGTTGCAAACGAGTATTTGAGTAAAGGCAGCCCTGTTTTTCTTGAAGGCAGTCTTAAATTTGACTCTTGGGAAGCTGAGGACGGAACAAAACGGAACAGACTTTCTGTTACAGCATTTCGGATCCAATTAATTGGTGGACGACGCGATGGTGATGAAATGGGTGGCGGTTATGCTGATGCGCAACCTGCAGCTCCATCGGGACAGGCGGCGTCTTACCAGGACACACCCGCACCCGAAACGAGCGACGCTTCTTCCGAAACAACGGACGATATTCCATTTTAAATAAGAGCAGTATTCGTGGGAGAGCCATTGCTAAACAGCGGTTCTCCCGCGTTCCCTTGTCTAATTTCTGAATAGATAGATTGTTGATTCTCCCTACGAATATAGCGCATCAGAAGCACTCTGATGCGTAACACTTTGCAAAAAAGGAAAAGAATTAATATGGCATTCCGTCGTAGGCAGCGCTATCATAAAATTGAATCTTTCGATTACAAAGATATTGATACGCTGCGAAAATTTATTAATGAACGTGGCAAGATTGTGAGTCGCCGGGTCACTGGGTTATCGGCGAAACAACAACGGATGGTAACGCGCGCAGTCAAGCGCGCGCGTAATATGGCACTGTTGCCGTTTACGCGATAATGGTGGGGTTTCAGAACTGATTTCCCTAGAAAGAATAATTTAGGATTTCAATTATGGAAGTGATTCTAAAGAAAAGTGTTGAAGGTCTCGGTGTACCGGGCGATGTGCTGAAGGTCGCAGATGGCTACGCGCGTAACTACTTGCTTCCTATGCAATTAGCAGTACACGCAACGGAGCGAAACCGCCGACACTTAGATCATGAAAAACGGATAATCGATCATCAAGAGGCGAAAGATAAAGAACAGGCACGTGAAATCGCCGGACAGTTGACAGGGGTCACATGCACACTGAGCAGGCGGGCGGGTGAAAATGACCGTCTCTTCGGGTCAGTTACCTCTATGGATATCGCCGAGAATTTGCGAACGCAGGGGTTTGATTTGGAACGGCGGTTCTTTGAACTCGCAGACCCGATTCGTGAACTCGGTGTATTTATGGTACCGGTCAAATTGCATACGGATGTCGTTGTTGAACTCCGTGTCGTTGTTGAACGTGAAGAGTAGTTCGTTATGTAATTATACCGAAGTTGCTACTAACAAATTTTGAACGTTCCAACGATGGATTTAGACTTTTTTCGCATTCCAGCAGGGCGATTTTACCTCGCAGTGAGAGTAGAAAACGGCGTATTTAAGCAGCTGCAAGCGGAAAAAAGTGCTATGTTTATAATAGATGACAACTTCAGTTAATTATGCAAGCGCAAACGGTTGACTCCCTCTCTGACAAGGACGCTGAACAAGCAGTACTCGGCGCGATGATGACTGAAAAATCGGTAATCCCGCGCGTAATCGCGTTGCTTGGGCATACGTCTGATGCCTTTTTTACGACCGACCATCAGCTGATCTATTCGGCTATCCTTGCTGTATATGATCGCGTTAGCAATGCTGATCCGCTTCTTGTTGCTGATGAGTTGAAACGGACAAATCAGATTAATCGGACGGGGGGTGCTGGCTATCTGTATGAACTCCAAGCTCCTATTGTGGAGACGGAGAGTACGGAGTTTTACGCGGATATTTTGTATGAGAAAGCAACGCGTCGCCAGTTAATCCAAGCGGGTGTGCAGATGCGCGAGCTTGCTCAAGATGAGACCATTGAACTCGCGGAAATTCTCAATCAATCGCAAGAATCGGTCTTTGAACTCGGGCAAAACGAATCCAAACGAGGATTTCAAGCGATCCGTCCGTTGATTACAACGAGCATAGATGCGATAGAGAAACTTTATCACAAAACGGATCGTTTTTTAGGAGTCCCAACCGGTTTTATGGATTTTGACCATATGACATCAGGGTTGCAGCCCGGTAATCTTATTATTATTGCTGCGCGACCGAGTATGGGAAAAACAACCCTGGTGCTGAATATGGCGCAGAACATCGCCCTTGAACAAGAGCGTCCTGTTGCTATCTTTAGTCTTGAGATGCCTGCACAGGATATCGTCATGCGGATGTTAGCCTCTGAATCACAGATTGATTTTGGGCGACTCCGCACCGGTAACTTCAGTGAGGACTACTGGAGGCCTTTGACCGAAGGAGCAAGCCGATTAGCTGAAGCACCCATCCTCATTAACGATAATCGCGGTCTTACCGTTCAAGGTCTACGGGCCGAGGGACGACGGCTAAGGGGTGAGCACGGTGATCTTGCACTTATTATCGTTGACTATCTACAACTCTTGAGAGGCACCGGTAGATATAACGCTCGCGAACAAGAAATCTCTGAAATCTCACGCGCCTTGAAAGTTCTCGCATGGGAGCTTAATGTGCCAATTCTCGCTTGTTCGCAGTTAAGCCGTGAGGTAGAACGTCGGCCTGACAAACAGCCGCAGCTTTCAGATTTGCGCGAATCCGGGGCAATCGAACAGGATGCTGACCTCGTTGCCTTTTTGTACCGAGAAGATTATTACGAAGAAGAAGAAGCCGGAGACAGGGTTGAAGCAAACATCATGATTAAGAAGCAGCGTAACGGACCAACTGGAACCGTCGTTCTTTATTTTAGTAAAAAGCAGATGCGATTTGAAAATCCGAGTTAGATAAAAAATATGGATCAGCAGTCCACTCTACACGAAACCTCTAATGGTTTCCTTGATTTGGTTAAGATTCGGTTGCATCGCGTGCTTTCCGAAATAGGACACGCTTTTACGCTCTTCTTTCAAACCCTTATTCAAATTTTTCGTCCTCCCTTTCAGTTCGATCTGTTAGTTAAGCAATTGCTGTTGATCGGTTTCAATTCTTTGGCTGTTGTTATCGTTTCAGGGTTTTTCACAGGAATGGTGTTAGGTGTTCAGGGGTACATTCAACTCAAACCTTATGCAGTGGAAGGCTCCGTGGCGAGGTTTGTCTGCGTCTCGGTCGTGAAGGAACTCGGTCCAATGATTACTGCCTTTGTATTGGCTGGACGTATTGGGGCATCAATTACGGCTGAACTTTCAACGATGAAGGTTACCGAACAGATTGATGCACTTGAAGTAATGGGCACAAATCCGGTTAAGTATTTGGTTGTACCGCGTTTCCTCGCTTGTTCTATAATGTTACCGACGCTTACTATCTATTCGACGTTCGCGGGCATTGCTGGCGGCTTTGTGGCTGTTGTTACCTTGTTTGATGTGAATGGCTCCTTTTTTCTTTTGGAAGTGCAGAAAAATCTATTTGTCGGAAGCGTTCTTATTAGTTTAATTAAAGCAACCTCTTTCGGAATGGCGATCGCTGCGGTCGGATGCTACAAGGGTTTTAGCATCTCTACAGCAGGGGGTGCTGAGGGGGTCGGTATTGCTACGACTGGCTCTGCTGTAATCTCTCTTATTACGATTCTCGTTTTAGATTTCGTCTTGAATCATGTACTCTTTAACATTTTGGGGATGGTATAATTGTTTTTTAGACGATTAACACTTGGACAGCGCGGGGATCCCATAACTTAAAAGTATGATTTCAATTAAAAAAGTTACTAAAAATTTTGGAGGCAAGAACGTTTTAAACGGACTAAACCTTGAAATTCTGCGTGGTGAAACCCTCGTAATTATGGGGCGAAGCGGGTGTGGTAAGAGTGTACTCCTCAAGATTATCGCAGGATTGATGTCCGCCGATTCTGGTGAAATTTGGTTTGATGGAACGGAAATATCGAGCCTAAACGGTAAAAAAATGAATCTCCTCCGCCGAAAGATTGGAATGCTATTTCAGTCATCTGCTCTCTTTGATTCAATGACTGTCGCAGAAAACGTCGCTTTTATGCTGGATCAGCATACAAATCTTAGCAAGCAAGAAATGCTTAAGGTGGTTGAAGAGAAACTCAGCCTCGTTGATTTGGAGGGTGTCCAGGACTTGCGACCCGCTGAGTTGAGTGGCGGTATGCGAAAACGGGTTGGGCTTGCGCGTGCTCTGGCATTTGATCCAGAGGTTATATTTTACGATGAACCTACAACCGGACTTGACCCGGTTACCTGTACAGAAATTAATCAACTTATTAAAGATCTCCATGCCAGGCTGCAAGTTACCTCTGTTGTTGTCACACATGATATGCACAGTGCCTTCAGTGTCGCAACCCGAATGGCTATGATTCATGAAGGTAAGCAGATCGCATACGGTCGTCCAGATGAAATTATCAACATCGACAATCCCATTTTGCAACAGTTCATTCTATTTGGAGCCCCAGATCAGATTCTCAACATGGAAAATCCCATTTTGAAAGAGTATTTAGGGAGATAGCATGAACTTTTGGACAGCTTCTGTAAAAGTCGGTATAATGGTCCTAATTGCAATCATTTTTTTTACAATTCTTCTGACGAATGCTGAGAATTGGCCCTGGGCGACTGCTGGCGATGAGGTGACATTTCAATTTCGTTCTGTCAATGGACTCTATGTCGGGGCAGGGGTCTACCTATACGGTGTGTCGATTGGCAAAGTAACGGCGATTGAACTCCGCCCTGATACTGATAATGTGCATATCAAGGCGAAAGTCAAAAACGCGTTTGAATGGTTACGGGAGGATTGTAGTGCCAGAATCTCTATGAACGGGTTTGTTGGTGAAATTTATATCGCTCTTGACAATGGCCCGATCGGAAACCCATCTTTAAAACCAGCGAATTTGCCGATTGTCGGAAAGGACCCAGTGAATGCCTTGGAACTCCTTGAACAGACAAGTGCAGGTATGACGCAAGCGATTGAACTCACGACTGCTGCGAATGAGGTGCTTCAAGCAAACCAAGAAGCGATTCAACTCGCTATCAAAGAGATTCGTGAGGTCGTCGCGCTCACGGGAAAAACTATTGAAAGGTTAAGCGTTGACTCTCAAGAAACGGTACAAACCCTAACACAACTCGCATTAGAGAACGATAGACGGTTTCAGGAGACGCTCGTAAAGGTAAATAGTCTGATAACGCAGTTAGAATCCGATTCCTTGATGGTGAGTAGTCAGATAAGTGATATTACACGTGAACTCTTGAGACTTATGCAGCAGAATTCACCGAAGCTCAACACCATTTTTACTGATGTTCGCGCAACAACATCGGAATTTCGACAAATAACACAGAATTTTCGCTCAGACTTTGACGCATTAGCGACTCAAATTTCTGCCCTCGTTTCTCAAGGGAGTCGTGCTATTAAAACCGGAGAAGCCAATATCGCACCAATTTTGGAGAATCTAAAGACGACGACTGCTTCGGTTGCCGCGCTGGAAGTAAGTATCAATCGTTTCTTGACGACACTTAACGAGGGCGAAGGGACGGTCGCGCAATTGCTGAACACACCGGAACCCCTTCAAGATGTCCAGCGAACCTTGCAAAACGTCGATGCAACGATGAACGCGGTAACGGAACTCTCTCAGAAAACTGAGGAGCAGTTGGAGCATTTTGATTTACCGCAGTTTGGCTGGGATTATGAATTGCGTTATCTAAGTCTCGAAGAACGACTCTACAACGAATTGGCATTTTTACTCTCCCAAGGACCTAACGCGCGATATAGACTTGGAATAGGAGTTCGGGATGAGGAAGTTCGGTTTGAGTTTCAGTATACACATGATATAACAGACTTTTTCCGGGCGCGTGCGGGGTTTATGCGTTCCAAAGTCGGTGCCGGACTAGATTTGTGGTTGTGGTCCCGACGTTTCGGCTTCAGTGTTGAGGGGGTAGGATTGACAAGCAGCGAACCAGAGTTGAACGCTGAAATAACATTCCGGTTTTTCCGATATGGACAATTCCTGCTTGGCGCAGAGAATTTGACAGGTGAGCGGCGTTGGACAACAGGGTTTCGCTTTTTGGGTGGCGAGTGGTAGTATTACGATAGTCTTTTAGTGAAGATACTCGATTTCAGATCGCACTAACGACAGGTGGAGCGAAAAAAGAAATTCTTAAATAGCATACATATCTCCAGTCACGTTGGAATTAACCGAAAACCATCGCGTAATGTAGCGAAGCGATGCCCAGGAGCCCATAGTTAAAAGAATGGCACGAGAAAAACGTAAATTTGTCTGTCAAGAGTGTGGATATACAACGCCAAAGACACTCGGACGGTGTCCGAGCTGTAGAAGTTGGCAAAGTTTCGCCGAGGAAATAGAAACTCTTACAACCTTGTCGAAACATCGTGATATCGGACAAGTATCTCGTGAACCTGAACCTATTTCACAAGTTACGGCGAACGAAGTAGAACGGCACCTAACTGGAATGGAAGAGTTTGACAGAGTGCTTGGCGGTGGGATTGTACCCGGTTCTGTGGTCCTTATCGGTGGTGATCCAGGAATAGGCAAGTCTACGCTATTACTACAAGCCAGTGACGCATTGAGTCGAAGCTATGGAGATGTGCTTTACGTTTCCGGTGAGGAATCTGTTAGCCAGACGAAACTCCGTGCAACTCGGCTCGGTGTTGCGTCTGATACGCTTTATGTGCTATGTGAAAACAATTTGGAGCAGATTGAAAAATATATTGAGGCGCGGGAACCGAAGGTTGTCATTGTTGACTCTATACAAACAGTTTATTTATCGAGTATCCCATCAGCTCCTGGGAGTGTTACCCAGATTCGCGAGTGTGCTGGACATCTCCTAATTTGTGCAAAGAACCGGAATATACCGGTGTTTCTCGTCGGGCATGTGACCAAGGAGGGGACACTCGCGGGACCTCGTGTTTTAGAACATATGGTGGATACTGTTCTCTATTTTGAAGGCGAACAACACCACATTTACCGTATCCTCCGAGCGATCAAGAATCGGTTCGGCTCCACGAATGAGATTGGGATCTTTGAAATGCAAAGCACAGGGCTTGTCGATGTATTGAACCCCTCAGAACTTTTTTTAAGCAATAGAGAGGAAGAGGTTTCAGGATCCGTCGTAGTTTCAAGCATAGAGGGTACCCGTCCCCTGCTCATGGAAGTCCAGGCACTCGTCGTGCCTACGAATCATGGAAACCCTCGCAATACTGCAGCTGGCGTGGATAGACACCGGATTGCCTTGCTCATCGCGGTACTTAATAAAAGGGTAGGCGTTAACGTTGGAGATGCCGATGTCTTTGTTAACATTACTGGGGGGTTACGCATTGATGAACCCGGTATAGACCTCGGTGTGATGATGGCAATATCTTCAAGTCATCGCGATCTCCCTGTGGATAGGAAGACCGTCGTGATCGGAGAGGTTGGGCTTGGTGGTGAAATTCGGCCCGTAACACATGTTGAGAGACGAATTCGGGAAGCCGCGAAACTCGGTTTTAGACGGGTGATTTTTCCTGAATATAATCGGAAGGGCTTGGAAATTGACGAAGATATTGAGCTTGTGGGCGTTAGTGATGTGTATGACAGCCTTGGGGCTTTACTATAATACGGTTCGTAATTTATTGATAATTATAAAATCTAAATTTGAGCGTTGTTGGTTAGCGTGACTACAGGATAGGTCGTAAATCTGAATGTAGATACTTACAACCAAGATATTTTGTAACACGCATAAAATCCATGTTTATAAAGGGCAGCACTATTTTTTTGAATTATACTTGGAGTGAAAAATGAAAGTTTGGGGCCTCCGTCTCTTTTTTATAATTGCAAGTACGGCAAGCTGCTATATCGTTTACAGAGACCTATTCGCGGCGGTTGTCGGATTTGTCGCTGCCCTCCTTCTTGTTGGGGCAGAAATTTGTCTACGCATACCCAGCGTACGTAGCATTATTGCAAGTCTAATAGGGTTTGCTGTCGGTTTGTTGGTTGCGCTTACTATGCTATCTTTTCTTTCGCAACTTGATAGTAATCAAAAGATCGTGGTTGTTCTCAGCCTGGGTTACGTCGGTCTGATGAGTGGTTACTATCTTTCTACAACGCTGGATTTAACACAACTATTGGGATCAAAAGTGCCTACCCGACCCGGTGGGTCAGATCCAGCACAAACAACAAGTAACTTAAAAATTTTAGACACAAGTGTTATTATTGATGGTAGAATTCTTGAAATCTGTCAAACCAAGTTTATTGAAGGTACGCTCGCGATTCCAAGGTTTGTTCTCAATGAATTGCAACATATTGCTGATTCAACGGAACCCCTGCGAAGGAATAAGGGACGGCGCGGTTTTGATATCCTCCGCGCGCTTCAGAACAACCCTGCGATTGATGTTGAGATTACCGAGGAAGAAGTCCCACATTTGCCTGAGGTTGATGCGAAATTGGTTCATCTCGCACAAAAGCGAGAGGCAACGATTGTCACAAACGATTTAAACCTCAACAAAGTCGCTGAATTGCAAAGTGTGAAAGTTCTCAATATCAACGAATTGTCAAATGCGGTTCGTCCTGTTGTCATCGCAGGTGAGGTGATCCAAGTGCTTCTCCTTAAGGAAGGCAAAGAACCGAATCAAGGCGTTGGCTACCTTGATGATGGAACGATGGTCATTGTTGAGGACGGGAAGCCGTACATTGGGAGTACGCTTAACGTTGAGGTTACACAAATGCTACGGACGAGTGCGGGACAAATGATTTTCACGCGAATAAAAGAAAATGAAATGGACGCTGATGAACAGCAAGGTATGCGCGCTTATCCCCGCAGCTGGTAAAGGAAGCCGGATGGCGGATTCGGTTAAAAAGCCTTACTTAAAATTGGCAGAAAAACCGATTTTGGCACATACAATTCAGCGGTTTGAGCAAAATAGTGCTGTGGACGCAATCTTTGTTATTGTCGATCCGACAGATTTTAGTGAATGTCAAGCGGCTGTGTTGCATCCATACCCTTTTAAAAAGGTACAGAAACTGGTTGCTGGCGGAGAAACCCGTCAGATGTCCGTCTATAACGGTATACGTGCCCTGTCAACAGATGTTGATTTTGTGATTGTCCATGATGGGGTGCGTCCTTTTGTGACGGATGAAATCATTTTCGCCTGCCTCACCGCGGCGGATGAATATGGTGCTGCCGTTGCTGCTGTTCCAGTCAAAGATACAATCAAAGTCGCTAACGAAGACAATTTCATTGTTGAAACGCCTGCACGCGAACGACTTTGGGTAGTGCAAACGCCTCAAGTCTTTCAAAAATCTCTTTTAGAAGAAGCGCATCAAGCAGCGCAAGCGCGCCAACTCACGGCGACTGATGACGCTTCTCTCGTTGAACAACTCGGCTTTCCTGTCAAGTTGGTGAACGGAAGTTACGCGAATCTAAAAATAACGACACCCATTGATTTACAGGTGGCTGAAGTGTTGGTCTCGGACACTATCGTTTAGTAGATGTTCTCTCTGTGTGCCACTGTTTTTCATGCGTCTATTGTAGTGAAAATGTACGAAAAAATGAGAGTAGGTATCGGTTACGACGTTCATCGCTTAGTTTCTGATAGAAAATTAATTTTGGGTGGCGTTGAAATCTCATATCATTTGGGATTGTTAGGGCATTCGGACGCGGATGTCCTGACACACGCAATCGTTGACGCGATTTTGGGAGCAGCCGCACTTGGTGATATCGGCGCACATTTTCCCGATACGGATGATCGTTATGAGGGGATGGACAGTCAGATTTTCCTGCGTGATGCCGCAACGAAAGTGAGACAGTGTGGCTACGAGATTGAAAATATAGACAGTACAGTTATCGCACAGCGCCCGAAATTGGCACCCTACATTTCGGAGATGCGCGCAAAACTCGCCAAAACGCTTGATGTTACTGTAGCACAGGTAAACGTTAAGGCTACCACAGCAGAAGAATTGGGCGTTGTCGGTGAGGGAAAAGCGATTGTTGCTCACGCTATCGCCTGCCTTTCTCCGCTATAGGTGTTGTTTTGTGAGCGATATCAACAGGAGTCTAAAATACGGAAAAATGGGAATCAGAATCTACAACTCTCTGAGCCGACAATTGGAGGATTTTGTACCACTAAATCCCGATCAAGTGTCCATTTATAGTTGTGGCCCGACTGTTTACGACTACATTCACATGGGTAACGCACGCACTGCTTTAGTGACAGATATCATTCGACGCTATTTGGTGTATAGAGGATACAAAGTCAAACTGGTTCAAAATTTGACGGATATTGATGACAAGATTATCAACCGTGCAGCAGAATTAGGTGTTAGTGCGAAGGAGCTTGCGCATCAAAATGGCGAAGCCTACTTTGAGGACACCCAACGCCTCGGTATCCATCCCGCAGATGTCCATCCGAAAGCAACTGAACACATTCCAGAGATGATAAGTTTAATTCAGACGCTGATTGACAAAGGTGCAGCGTATGTCATTGATGGGAGTGTTTATTACCGCGTGAATCATTTTGCTGAATATGGGAAGCTTTCGAATCGAAAGCCAGAGGATTTACTCGCTGGTGCACGGGTTGAGGTCGATACGCGGAAGGAGGATCCTCGTGATTTCGATATGTGGAAAGCTGCAAAACCGGGTGAACCTTCTTGGGAGAGTCCTTGGGGTAAAGGCAGACCTGGATGGCATATAGAGTGTTCTGCCATGGCGATGAGGCATCTCGGTGAGACGATTGATATCCATGCTGGTGGCGAAGATTTACTGTTCCCGCACCACGAAAATGAGATAGCACAGAGCGAAGTGGCGACGGGATGCACCTTCGCACGCTACTGGATGCACGTTGCGTTTCTGAAGATTGATGGTAGGCGAATGGGAAAATCGGAGCATAACTTTATCCTGCTACGAGACGCACTTGATCATTATCCGACTGAGGTGATTCGGCATTTCCTAATTTCGGCGCACTACCGCCACCCACTTGATTACAATCCGGAGAGTTTGGCAAAATCGGAAGGGGCACTTAGACGTTTGAACAATTGTTTAGACGCTTTGAAAAAATATGATGGGGAGTTTGATGCCGACGCAGCAGAGACTTCGCCACTTCAGCAAGCGATCGAAACGATGAAATCGCGGTTTACCGATGCGATGGATACAGATTTCAATACCGCGCAGGCACTCGGTGCTATCTTTACGCTTGTTAGTGAAGTCAACAGATCGCTCAGTGCTGTCAATCGAGCAGCTGCCTCCGCTTTCGCGCAAGCCTATCAGGTGTTGGCTGAAACCTGTCAAGTGCTCGGCATTTACAATATGGACGCACAGGATGGCAGCAACGTGGAACAACGCGATCAGCTCATTGACCTCTTATTAGAGGTAAGACAGGAGGCTCGAGGTCGCAAAGATTGGGACACATCCGATAAAATTCGGGACAGACTTAAAGAACTCAACATTGAAATCCAAGACACCCGTGAGGGGACTACTTGGAAAATTATAGCGTAACTGAGCAGATTGGCAATCCACAGTTTGTTAGAGAGACGTTCACTTGCTACACGGCACGGTGCTTTTTCTCTGGCTGGCATCTCAAAGCGGTGCACAAGGCTACGAAATAATGAAAACGCATCCGAACGAATGCCTCTTTGATTTGTTCTAATTGGTATATAAACGAACAGAATACTCGTAGCGTGATGGTTTGTACCTACGCGCGTATCAAAGGAGTAAGAAGATGATTTATCGATTCACAGCGTTCTTTTCACTGTTCTGTTTTGCCATTATTTTGGCAGGGTGCGCAGCGCTTTTCTCGGAGCAGGAGTGGAGCGAAAATTATGCCCTCATGGAAGGGGTACAATCGACAAGCCCTCAGATGATTGATGGGAAGTTGAACACTATCGGTGAAACAACGCACCCCGAAGGTTCACAAGGCTTCGTGGGCGCGAACCCTGCTTCGCAGGTCATCATTACATTGCCAGAGAAAAAGACTATCCGTCGAATCGTCGTACATTCAGATAATATACAGGAATTTGATATTTACGCCGATAAGGGCAGCATCGCCGTTGATGCGGACTGGCAGCTGATAAAAGATGTAAAGAGTGTCAAAACCAGCCCAATTCAGATTTCACTACTGATTCCATTTCCAACCGATCGCATTCGTTTACGTGTTTTAGGCACGAAAGATGATGCACTTCTGAACCGGCAACAGCGCGCGAGATCGGGCGGATACCGTGGATGGAACACCGGCAGTCGGCGTGCCGTTGGGAAAATCCGTGAAATTGAACTTTACGGCTATAAAACCGCTGAACAGGTAGAGGCGGAAGAGGCAACCGATAAACGTGAAAAAGAACTTGATGATTTACTCGAATTAGAGTAACATAGCACTGGACAACAAGGTGGTTGTTTCTACAATGCCGCCGCAATTCTATACTATACGGAACGGCGTTTTTTACCGTTTCAGCAACAAGGAGGCTATACATGCGTTTTGGATTATTGATAATAACCCTCTGTGTAGTGATTGGGATGTCGGGCTGTATTCTCGCGTCAAACCCAGCCTTTAACCGAAGCAAGAACATCGCACTTGACGCAACAAGCGAGGATACAAAATTCCATGACGACAATATCTACTCGGTCGGAGAGACCGGTCCTATTCTCGAAGATGAGAAGGACGAAGCATCCCAAGCAGAATCTGATAAATTCACCGAAGCTGTCCTCAAATGGCGGCAGCCACAGACAATTCAACAGGTCGTTGTGAAAGCCGAACCGGGGCAATTGGAATTTTTTGCCGTTCAGTACATGAACGAAGCGGAAGAATGGGTTACAGTGAAAGAGGTCCGAGACAACATGCGTCCTGTGTACACATTCACCCTAAGGAATCCAATTGTGACAACTCGGTTTCGTCTCAAAGTGCCACGCCGTTGGGATTCGCGTCGGATTGGTGGGCAGAAACGCTCAACCCGTGGTGAAACTGGGGCACCCAGCGCACAGGAATATAAGAAGATTCAGGAAATCGAACTCTATTACGAACTTCCACCGGATCCTATGGAAGCGGGAACTGCGGCACAGTAGCAGCGTCGTTGTCAGTTATTGGTTATCAGTTATCAGGTAAAGAGTTCATTGCTACCAATGTACTTGCTAAGGATAACTGATGAGTACTTCAGAAAAAGTTGGTGAAAGAGGCTCTTAACCGAAGACTGACGACTGATAACTGACAACTATTAAAAATGCTATCTAACGAGACAATCGGTCTAATTCATTTAAATCTAATTCAAGGCGTGGGATTAAAGACGGTTCAAGTCTTGCATGACGTTTTTGGTGGCGCAGAAAGAGCACTTCAGGCAACACCGGATGAACTCAGAAAAGTAGATCAGCTATCGCCTGCAGTATGTGATCTCTTAATTCACAAACCCGTTTTGTATCCAATAGAACGTGAACTGGAATTGATAGCAAAATACGGTTGTCAAGTTGTAACGCTTTATGATGCCGCATATCCACCGCCCTTAAAGGAGATTGACACACCGCCGTTTGTGCTATATATAAGAGGCGAACTCACACCGGAAGATGCGCTTAGTGTTTCCCTCGTCGGTTCTCGAAATGCGAAGGATTACGGACGAAAGGTGAGTTACCGATTGAGTTATCAACTCGTACAGCGAGGCTTAACGGTCGTTAGTGGTTTTGCGAAGGGGATTGATACGTCAGCGCATCGCGGTGCCCTTGAAGCAGGCGGTAGAACAATCGCAGTGATGGGAAATGGGTTGAGTGTCATCTATCCTGCGACGAATAGGGACCTCGCTGAGAAAATTGAAGCCTCTGGTGCGTTAGTCTCCGAGTTCCCAATGGCAGCCAGACCGAAGCCGAGAAACTTCCCACGCCGGAACCGTATCATTAGTGGGTTGACACTTGGAACTGTTGTGGTAGAAGCATCAAACCGTAGTGGCGCATTAATTACCGCACGTCTCGCCGCTGAACAGAACAGAGAGGTGTTCGCTGTACCGGGCGAAATTTTTTCTGAACTCTCAACAGGCACGCATAAGTTGATTAATGACGGCGCGAAACTCATCAACACTGTAGATGATCTGCTCAATGAACTACCCCCGTACGTGTTAAATCAAATCCAATCCGAAGTCCCACCATCACTGACACCAGATACTCATGCGGAACCTACACAAGTGCCACCTGCACCTGTTGGGCAGGATGACACTAAACCTGTGCCTCCACCACCTTCTCCTAAGGTACAGCAATCTGTTCCTACGCCACCTCCACCCGATTTAACGCCAGACGAAAAGACGATTTTTGATGCTATCGAAGTGCCGTCATCTCATATTGATACCATCGTTCGGACGACACAACTCCCGATTGGTCAGGTTTCAAGTGTGCTTCTGATGCTGGAGCTTAAGGGAATTGTGCAGCAGTTGCCGGGGAAGCAATTCACTAAAAATATCTGATAACTTATTTCACAATGGAAACGAATTTAACCTTCCAATATGATAGAGATGCCGATATTTTGTATGTGAATACTTGCCCTCCGTATCCAGAACAGGAAAGCGAGGAGCTCGCTGACGAAATCATAGCGCGTTTTAACCCAGACACGACGGATATTGAAAATCTTGAAGTTTTGTTTTTCTCCACACGGTTGCTGCGCGATGAACTCTTTAATTTACCGATTTCCGCCCGTTTGCAGTTAAACCAGGAATCTTAAAAAGACACCTTTCATAGCTATGGACAGTTAAAATTAACCAAAAACCCGTTCGTAATGGAATGGAGAACGGCCCAGGTGCCCATAATTAAAAATATGAAAATACTTGGGATTGACACCTCATGTGATGAAACTGCTGCTGCGGTTGTTGCTGATGGCCAGGAAGTGCTTTCCAATGTTGTTGCTTCACAGGTCGAGGCACACCAAGAGTATGGTGGTGTAGTGCCGGAGCTCGCATCGCGCAAACACATTGAAGCGATTAACTACATCGTAAGTAGGTCATTGGCAGAAGCGGGTGTCACATTCAAGGATTTGGAAGCAATAGCCGTGACGAACCGTCCCGGCTTGATAGGGGCGTTGCTTGTCGGGGTTGCCGCTGCGAAAAGTCTTGCCTATTGCCACAATCTACCGTTGCTCGGTATTAATCACATTGAAGGACATATCTATGCTAATTTCATGGTGCATGATGCCTTAACATTTCCGCATATCTGTCTAACGGTTTCTGGTGGGCATACACTACTCGTTGAAGTTCACGAGGGGTGGCAATATAAGGTATTGGGGGGTACACAAGACGATGCCGCCGGTGAAGTCTACGATAAGGTCGCGAAGTACCTCGGACTCGGTTTCCCCGGTGGAAAAGTGATTGACGATCTTGCACAGAAAGGCGACCCTTCAGCCGTAAAATTTCCGAGACCGATGCGAAATACCGATGACTACCAATTCAGTTTTAGCGGTATCAAAACCTCGGTGCGTTACTTTGTGGAGAAAGCGCGACGTGCAGGTGTGCTTGTAGAAAGTGGACAAGTGAATGCGGAGACGACAAACCCTGATATGATAACCGTCGAAGACATTGCTGCGAGTTTTCAGGCTGCTGTCGTGGATGTGCTTGTTTACAAATCGCTACGCGCAGCAAAAGCCACAGGTGCTGAAGCCATAACATTGACGGGCGGCGTTGCTGCGAATAGCCAGTTGCGCGTTTCATTAAAAGCCGCTGCCGCGGAAATCGGTGCCGAAGTTTACTATCCGCCAATGAGTTTGTGCACGGATAACGGCGCAATGATCGCTGGAATCGCTTACCAGAAATATCAGCAAGGCCTCCGAGATGGACTTTCTCTGAACGCTGCCCCAAACGGCTCTATTGTGGATGTTTAACTGAGGTGCCCGCGCCCTCGTTCGCTGGGGGGTTGTAACCCTGCTGATGTATTCTTAATTGTTAAGTTCACTCTAAGGAGTCGGATTTGTGGAATCTAATGTGTGTTTAGAAGCCGTAGAATGTTTAAAATCGGGTGGTATTGTTGCTATCCCTACCGATACCGTCTATGGGTTGGGAGCCGACCCGTTTAATCCGAGTGCCGTGCAAAGACTTTATACAGTGAAAGGGCGCCCCGATGGAAATCCCATTCCGCTCGTTCTCGGTTCAGTTGCGGATATCCACCGCTTCTCTCAGAACCTACCCGATTTCTTCTTCCATCTCACAGATCGGTTTTGGCCCGGGGGTTTGACGATTGTGATTGAAAGCAAAGGATTACTGCCGGTGTTGACGGCTGGGGGCAGCACCGTCGGCGTACGGATTCCAAACAATTCGCTACTTTTGGAAATCCTCCAAGCGTTTGGCGGACCGATGGCAATAACGAGCGCGAATCTCTCTGGAGAACCGCCAGCCACCTCTGCCCAAGAAATTGGTGAAGCACTCGCATCTCGAATTGACTTGATCGTTGATGGCGGTAAAACGCCGGGACCCATACCGTCAACAGTTTATGACATCTCTGTTTCACCGCCACTTGTTCGACGGCACGGTGTGATTTCGGAAGAAACCCTCGCCAAGGAGTTTGCGTGCTACAACAAGCGTTAAAGCAACTGCTTCAATTCTTAGCCACTCCCACCGGTAATTGGGTTATATTCGGCTTAATCAGTTTTGTAGCATTGGCGATTGTTTATAACAGAAAAAAACAGATTCCGGGGTTAACGGCGGAGATTATTCCAGAAGATACGTGGTTTATCAACCGCGATGACAACCACCGCCTTGCCATCGTTGTGTCGTTGCACCTAATTAACAAATCGAGCGCGCCCATCCGAATTCGGAAATGTAAACTGAGTGGATATTCACCCAAACCGCCCCCTGAGAAGCTGCTTCTACAGGGACAGGATTCAAGTGTTGAACTTGAGTATCCGAAACACGATCTCTTTGTCGACGTAGATGCACATCCTTCCGAACACACTTCAGAGTACGTCCTAAACCCTTACACGGAACAACGTATGTGGGTTTTTTATCATTCCGGCATTGTTACAATGACAAATATGCTTCGCGCGCCAATTGTAATCAGGGATGTGAATCGGAAGCGCAAGTCTATCCAAATTGCTGTGCCTCGCAATATGGAACAGATTCAACTCTATCGCGAGGCAGCAATGCGGTGGTAATTTAATCAAGTTCGGACAGTTTAACGGTTCTGCCACCTGCTTCCGCCGACATGTCGGCGGCAAAGACGACACGATGCGTTTCAAATGCCGTGTCGAAATCCGTTAGCGGCATCGGTTCATTTCGTCTGATGCTATCTATGAACGCTTGGAATTGAGGCTCATACGGATGATCGCTAACATCACCAGAATCAATAAGTGAAGTCTCAAGCGTACTCCACTTGCTCTTATCCATACCTTTGAACTTCGCCGAATAGATACGGTTGTCAAGCAGACTTCCTTCGCTTCCGACAAGGTGAATATGGAAGTAATAGGGCTGTAAACAATCAACACAGGAGGTGACTTTTCCGATCTTGCCGCCACCTTCAAATTTCAGGAGGCTGACGCTCGTTGTTTTATATTCGTACGGTTGAAAATCGGCACCTGTAGATTGCGTGTGGTAACCCGTTACCTCTTCAACGCTGCCATCCATAAAAAAGAGGAGGGCATCCAGCGCATGACACCCAGCAGTGAGGAGTGTGCTACCGCCAAAGTTCTTTTTAATGTTCCATTCGTATTGTCCGTACCAGGGTCCGATGCCGTGGTAGTAGTCGACTTCGGCGTAATGGAGTTCACCGAGCAAGCCGTTGTCGATTACAGAGCGAATCATCGTAAAATGCGCGCTGTATCGGCATTCAAAGCAGACGCAGACGTTGGCACCTGTGCTTTTGACAGCATCACGGATGGCTTTCGCCTCTTCGTAGGTCAGGCAGATCGGTTTTTCTATAATGAGGTGTTTTCCTGCTTCGGCAGCAGCAATGGCTTGTTCGGCATGAAATGGATGTGGCGTACAAATATCAATGATATGGATATCTGGATCCGCAAGCATTTCCTCAAAATCGGTGTAAGCTTTGAGAGGTGTCCCGTATGTTTCTGCTAATACGGCTTCATCGTGTTCGCGACGTGAGCAGATAGCAGTGACATCCGAACCTGTAATGGCTTTGAATGCCTCGATGTGGGCACCGGCTACCCAACCGAGCCCAACGATTCCTACGTTTAAGTTATCCATTCTCAGACTCCTTTGTGTTCCGTAAGTGCTGATGGGCATAACTTATCATGCCCGTATTAAAAAATCCAAACGCACACAGATAATTGAAGATATTATATCACAGATGTGAGTTTGTGAGGGAAAAAATTGGTTGATATAATTTTCGTTTTCAGATATAATTAAATATAAGAAAGTATTATGTGTTTCACAAAATTAGATGTCTTGACATAAGAAAAGAGGTAAAATATAATATCTGGGAATTGGAGAATAGTGCTTTTTACGTAAGTGTGCGATATGGGAACCTCGCAAACGATGCTGCTCAGCACCGTTTCTGAACCTATCCTATCCATCTTGACCCGCAATAAAGGAGACGATTCCGATGGAGACCAAAATTTCCGATGTTTTCCGCCGAAAATCATCCTTACGATATTGATATTACCGCGGAAGCATCGAATTACACAGTAGCGAATTTTTCTCCAGAACTATAAAAGTGGTTTTCAGTTCGGATTTTTCAAAATCCTTTCGGTCGTCGGTTTTCAGGTAAGTAAGGTATCGTTTAGCAAAACCTCTTGTCCGATAACTGACAACCAACCCAGGAGGTCCATAATTAGAACAATGAAAGTTAACGAAGAAATGTCTTTTTGGGATAGACTCTATATCCCTGCGTTGATTAAGGGCATGTTTACGACGCTGAAACATATCCCAAAAAAGAAATTGACGTATCAATATCCTGAAGATCCAAGGAGTGTAGATGAACGGAATGATCGCTATCGCGGCATTCACAAACTAACGGTAACAGAAAAAGACGAGATTAAATGCGTCGCATGTTTCCTGTGCGCGACTGCCTGTCCTGCTGATTGTATCACAATTCAAGCGGCACCAGCCCCGGAAGGTTGGCAAACCCAGGAAGGCTATCAGCGCGAAAAATATCCCGATGTCTTTGAAATCAATATGCTCCGTTGTATTTTTTGTGGGTATTGCGTTGAGGCGTGCCCTGAAGACGCGATTCGGATGACGGGGTTAACGCTTCCTCAATATTTCCGTGAACGTCAGAAAGAGGGAGAAAGTCTTGGAAGTTCCCGCAGTGACTTCATTTTTGATCGAGATATGCTCGTTGCTAACAACGACATTCCACAGGAAGGGCTAAGTGTCGAAGCGAAGTAGGTGGATTGTTTGAGGCAACTGATGACATCATACGCGCCCTTCCCGAATAAGAAGTACAGCATTATATACGCAGATCCGCCATGGGATTATAGGGGGCAGCTCCAACATACGGGAAGTGGCGGCAAGGATAGTGGTGGTGCAATTCGACATTATCCGACTGTTCCAGTGTCAGAAATGAAGACTTGGGATATTGCTTCGATCAGCGAAGAAAATTGCCTGCTTTTTATGTGGAGTTCTTCTCCGCATCTGGATCAGGCGATTCAACTTGGCAAGACGTGGGGGTTTCAGTGGGCAACAATCGCTTTCGTTTGGGACAAGCAACGCCTAAACCCCGGTTTCTACACGATGAGTCAATGTGAACTATGCCTCGTTTTTAAACGTGGTAGAATTCCGAAACCGCGAGGTGCCAGAAATATGAAGCAACTCGTTCAGGTTAAACGGACGCGCCACTCTGAAAAACCCGATGCCGTGCGTGAACGGATTGAAAAAATGTTTCCATGCCAATGTAAGATTGAATTGTTCGCGCGAAAACGGTGCCAAGGCTGGGACGCATGGGGACTCGAAATTCATTAACTTCGTGGCGGTCTACTGTGCGATTGGTACATGAGTTTAACTAATAAGGCGGGTGCAGTAATATTATTTTTTAGTTATTACTTACGGTTGATATAAACGCGAAACACGAACTTCAAAGGGTGCTTCTGCTTAAAGTTAAGGTAGCATTAATATCAACGACTTTTCATAATCGTCACAACTTTAAGCGTTACATTGCCCCGCAGGTTTCCTATGGAGGCTTGTGTAAAAGAAAAATATAGCACCGCGTGTTATATGTGTTATCAACCTATATTTATTAACTGACTGGGCATAGCGATTTTTGCGAACATTGAACCGTTATGTTTACCGGTCATTTACAAATTTATTTGCCTAAATTTATTTGAAAGGCATACGACAAATCGATCCAATGCAAGGATTATCGCTTAATTTTCGTTCGGAAACGCTTTTCGCGTTAACTGATAAAATCAAATCCAGTATTGAGGGACGGATGAGTTGGGGGGATACCTTTGGCTTAGGGCTTGGTGTAAAATCGGATAAACATCTGATCGTTTGGACACCAAAAGAGAGTTCAGAGGGCGACATTCTACCCGGTTTTGACTCGGAAGATGGCGAGTTTACAGTAAAGATGCGACCCCGTCCAGGGGCATGGGTTTCTTGGATTGACGAGGCAAAAGTCACAGCAGAGACGCAAGATGACTATGACCGGGTCCACAGAAGCATACAGGAATTGGAGCGAAATGCGCGCCAGATCACAGATTTCGCCGATGGTATTGTCTCGGACATTGCTATTCAGAACCTGGGAAAATCCCTAACACTTTCCGAACTCACTCAAGAAGTTTTAAAAGCACGTTTGACAATACCGAGCACGATTAAAACAGGTGGGTATGTGCTCGCACAAACTGATGACGCGAAGGCTGGAGTGATGCCTACGGCATCTGTTATTATTCCAGAGCAGACCCACATTCATCGCGTCCATCTCAATGAAGATGTTCTTTTTCAGCAAATACTCGCGAAGGACTACAACCTACTCCTTGTCGTCCTGAGAACTCACATTAAGCAGTACCCAGACTTGATCGATTTGGGGTACAGTTTAACACTTCATACCCGACTGTCTAATGTATCTGACGAACCAGAGGCAGAGGCATCGGAGACAATTGAAGACGCGTTTGATCCGATTCAAGTGCTTGCTACAGCGGCAGTTTATGATCCTCTTGAACCCGAGCAGCTTCAATTCGTGCCTATCGCATTCAACGCGCCCGCCGAGGAGATTGAAAGCGCAATTAGCGAAAGTTTGAAAAAAATCGAAACCTACACGGTGAAAGCCAATCAGCACGCCTACCAACTCATGGCGCAATTCCAACAGGGCGTAGAAACCCGTTTGAGAGCACTTGTGCTTGGACCCGGACAACGTGTCCACAATAAGGTATGGGATGACTTGGTGATCCGTGAATTACGGAATACTATCTTCGCTTTTGTCGAGTTTTATGGGGAATATCTCACTGAACATTTTGAGGCATCAGTCGCAGCAGCGAAAACGGACGCACTCAAAGAGAATATTGATCCCATGATAGAATTTTGGCAACTGCAGGATAATCAACAGCTAACCCTGAATCATCTCATTCAATCTTCCTACAAACTCGCGAATCAGGTGCTGGATCGGGCTGCTGGACTGTTTCACGATCTGGTGTTTGAACAAGACTTCATTAACACGGAACTCGTCAAACTGGTCGAGCTTTTAACTTTTGAGAATAACGAACGCTTGAACGAAATCTACTTGCCGCAATGGACACGTGGGACAGTGCGTGAGAAAATGGCAGGGCTTACGCTTCGTTCAACTTTACATGCTACCCAAGTTGAACGTTTGACGACTATCTGGTTGGAGTTGCTGGAACTTGCAAACTTCGCAAGCCAACACAGGCAGGATTTTGAAACCGTTATTCAGCCGTTAGTTAATCTACTATTAGCTGCTAAAACGGGACAAACACAGCGCCGCAATCAACAGGCACAGCAGCGGGGCGGTGCTCCTAATTTTTCAGGTTTTGAAATTCCTGATGATACTTTTCAGCAACTGCTTGATCATGTTAAACTGCATTTGCCAACTATAAAGCAGTGGCTACAGAATGTGCCTTCAACAGTGGACGAGCAGCAGCATTATGCAACTTTGTGGGCGTTAGTGTTTGATGGTAGACTCCGTGAGCGGCTCCTTGCTGATGTTCAACCTACTTGTGATATTAATCTCAGTGTGCCTGACCAGACGAAAAGATTAATCAACCTTATGTTGGGAAGCGCGCTTATTATCGAAGCTGAAAAAGATCGCAAGGTCATAGAGCGGAACCTGAACCGGGCAATTATCTCAAGAACCGGACACGAATTGGCGAATGTCACGACAGCAGCGATGCTTGCTATCCATGGAGACACCTTACTTGCGATACTTTATGAGGAGCTACTGGGGTACCACGACACTTTGGCAAAACGGGTAAGTAGACTCACGAATGCCCCTCAAAAAGGCAAGAAACGGAAACGTGGACAACCGCGAAATAACGGTGCTGTGAACACTGAAGCGATTGAGGCAGAACAGCAAAAGGTTCAGGAATTGATGGCTTTCTTGAGACCTTACCGCCCAGAAGAAGTTATCACTACTTTAGCGACAGCCGGACTCGACCCACTCGCCATTAACCTTGAGGAGATTCGGAAACAGCAGGTACTCAGTTTCGATGTCAGTGATTTGCCAGCGATAGACGAGACGTGGCTCGGTGATAGTAAGAGCGTTGAAGATTACCCAAATTTGCGGGTGTTCCTCCTGCAAAATCAGCTTCCCGTATCAACAACCGGCAGGCTGCTTATGGAATTGCGGCAGCAATTTCCCGATGAACTCTTCAATCACGTATTAGGGCTCATCCAAGAGGTTAAAGCACTTCAAGAGGACGATTTTAAGGGCGATCTGCTCAACCAGTTTGTTACCTATATCTCCGAAAAGGTGTGGCGATGGGAATTAACGCAGATTACCGAAGCCGAACTCCCGCTCTTATTGAAGGAAAAGGTCCTGGCATCGGCGATCTGCTATGAAAAGGAAGTTGATACCTTGCTTGAATATGTTGAACGTTACGATGAACTCGTGTCTACGAAACTGGCAGCGGGTTCCGAAATGGACAACCATCGTCAATACATTGAGCAACAATTTCAGGCAATCGTTGAAACGCTTTTAGTCTAATTTTCAGGTTTCTAATTTTGTATCGGCTCTCGGCGGGAAGGCTATCAGCCGTCAGGTCGGGTTGCTACGCAACTCTTTCAGCCATCAGTAAAGACGCAACGTTCCAGAGCACCTCTTTTCTGATCGCTGATTGCTGACTGCTGACTGCTAATAGTCTGGCAGCCATTTGTAAATCTTGTATAGGGTAATAGATGAGAGTAGCTTTATTGGGCAACAGTCAGTTAGCCGTCTCGACTGCCTGGGGCTTATGTCAATCGGAGGCGGCGCGTGAAGTTGCTTTTGTGTCGGATACAGCGTCGAACAAGAGTAGGTTTGCTCACCCGAAGGAAGGCGCACCGGGAAGCCTTCGGGACCTTCTTGAAGCAACCGCTTTGATCGCAAGTGACACTGCGATTTCCGCTTTCAATTCGTTGGAAGGGTTGGTGGATGCCGACGTGGTTGTTCTGTTGCCACCAGTTGGACAACCCGGTTTCCGATCTCCTCAAGCCTCAAAGACGACAGGAATCTCGCTTGCTCGACGGTTTGTAACCGGAATCCAGCAATATGCCGCCGATGCAAAAATTTTGGTGGCAGCGTCTCCTGCGAATTACATCAGCGCGTGGATACATCAAACGCTCGGCGAAGGACAGATTATCGGTCTCGGAAACGGGACTGCTACAGCGCATTTAGCCTCTGAAATCGCAAGTCGCGTTGGGGTTTCTGTGAAAGACGTAACGGCTCTGGCAATTGGGAATGATCAACAGACGTACCCGCTTCCGCAATATTGTCGCGTGAACGGTATCCCGCTCGCGCAATTGATGTCCGAAGCTGACATTGAAAACCTCAGTGAAGCCGTAGCACAGCGTTGTCCCTATACCATGAGCGGCGAATGGACATTGGTAAGCCATATTTTGCAGGTCGTTTCATCCATCGCCCTTGATAAAAAGCGCGTGATGAGTGTCGGCACCCGTGTTTCAGCAGGGACAGCATCGGTTTATTTGAATGTTCCTGCACAGATTGGACACGACGGTGTCGCTTCTATTGTTCCGCTTGAGTTGACCGAGCAACAACGCGAGCAGTTTAAACAATTAGTCGTACAGAGTGCCGAGGACCAATCTTCATAAATTTGGTGGATAACTTGCTGTTCTTTCTGCTGACTGCTGACAGCCGACAACTGACTACTACGAAAAGATGAGAGAAATATACCAAAAAATTCCAGAGCTCATTGCGTCCGACCAAGTTGGTGCCTACTGTACTGTTGTAGAGACGAAAGGCTCGACACCCCAAAAGCCAGGCTCAAAACTCTTGATTCTCCCGGATTTACGGAACGTGGGGACGCTTGGTGGCGGTTGTGTTGAAGCTGAAGCGCGGCGGCAAGCCATCGGATTAATGCAGGGCGGTATGCCGCGCCTGCTTGAATTTCAATTGGATAGCGATTACGGCTGGGATGATGGGCTTATCTGCGGCGGCAATATGAAAATCTTCATCGATCTGCCGAAAACGCGCGCCGAAGCCGACATGTTTGCGAGACTTCAAACGTTGAACGCCGAAAAGATACCGCTCGTCTGTGCCACGGTTGTAACGAGTGCGAAACAGGGCGTTGATGTTGGTATGAAAATGATCTTCGCTAACACGGGTGAACGCATCGGCACGTTAGGCGATTCGGCTTTAGAAGCAGCGATAGAAACAGAGACAGCTGAGGTGCTTGAGAGAAATAGTCCCGGCTTGTTTCAGGAGAACGAGACGGCTTCGGTCTTCTTGGAACCGCTACAACCGCGACCGACATTGCTCATTGCAGGCGCAGGACATGTCGGTCAAGCGCTTTGCCATCTCGGGAGTTGGTTGGATTTCGACATCGCTATTGTTGACGACCGTGCCGACTTCGCTTCCGCCGAACGGTTGCCAGAGGCGGATCAAATTATCATCGGTGATATCGCGACGGAACTTCGAAACTACCCGATCACCCCGCTGACGTATGTCGTGATTGTCACGCGCGGACATCAGCACGATGAATCCGCACTCCACAGCGTCGTTGAGTCGGATGCCCGTTACATCGGCTTAATCGGCAGCCGCCGCAAAATTAAACTGATATTCGATGATTTACTGGAGGCTGGGATTTCTAAAGAGAGACTCCAACGCGTTTATGCCCCTATCGGACTCGATATTAACTCGAAAACGGTGCCGGAGATTGCAGTTAGTATCGTATCGCAGCTCATCCAAATCCGCAACGCTGCTGAGACTGTTCACACCTTTGACGCGCCGCCAGAAAGAATGCCTACCGTTAAAGTAGCGGGGTAAAAAAATGAATCATATTCAAGTGCCAGAGGATAAAACTTATTCGCTTTCTGAGGTTATTAACCTTGTAAAACAGACGTTAGACAGCGTCAGCGAAAAGTCTGAACGGAACCCGCTTCAATATACGTCTACCGATGTTTACTGGCTACTACATGACATGCTTGTGTATGTGAACAGGAATATCCCGGGCGAATTTACACTACTGCAAGCCCAAAAAGGCACTTACCGAGTAACATACGCCGCTGAGGCTTCCGCGAGACAGAAATCGAATAGGAAACTCAAGGCAGAAGTAAATCGCACCGCAAAATATCTCGAAGAGCTAACCGGCAGAAAACCCACATGGGGCGAAAAAGAGTAATGGAAATCATAGATTGGCTAAATGCAAATCATGGTGCTATAATAGGGATTGCTACGCTTTTTCTTATGGGCATTACAGCCTATTATGCCTATCTGACGCGGCGGCTACTGAAAGTTAACGATACACCCGAAATTGCGGTATCTCTATGTCCGCACGAGGCACATATTCATTGTGTTATGCTTTGCATAGAGAATATAGGAACGGGAGCTGCCCGGAATATCCGATTCCAAACAAATCTCTCTTTTAAACCTGATGGGGAGAGAGCCTTTGAGGATGTGAGTTTCCTCAGAAATGGCATTGATTACCTCGGTCCTGGCAAAAAAAAGGAACATTTTTTGGTGAGTGTTATCGACAAATTAGATGACCTCAAAAAAACACCGATTGAGATCGGGGTTACCTATACAGATACGTTAAAAAAGGTATATCAACGTGCCTTTCATCTTGATTTTGGCGAGAATGATGGGTACGCTCGGGTTGGCAAACCTCCGCTTTTTGAGATAGCCGAGGCTGCTCAAAGTATTAAGAGAAATTTACATCATCTAACGACTGGTGTTTATAAACCGATAATCCTTACGGAGCCGCTGGATGAGCATCGCATAGGAAAGCGCGCGAGTTCGTTGGAGAAGCGGATAGATCAACTCCCTCGTGAAGTTCAACAACAAATCTTAAAAGAATTTAACACAGTCGTCAGTAAGGAAGAGCATGAGTTGGTGAAAAAAGCGCGAAATGCGGAGACACCTACAGACAAGAATACCTCATGAAAGGTGATAAAGCAGATGGCAATTACAATTTATATCTACGCGAATAAGAGTGTGCCTATAGAAATTCCTGACTATATGGCAGAGCCGTTAGTAGGGAACAATCGACAGTTATCGCTTGAGGAATTTGATGAATTGGCGGACGAATTAGCAGAAAAATTTATGGAATTTGTCGGTCCTAATTGCCCACCGTTATCGGATTACGCGATGAGCCGTGAAAGCATATATGAAGATCATCCATAGTTATGATTTATTTGGCAGACACCAATGTTTTGTTGGGATTTTCATACCGTGCTGATCCACGTTACTGAGTCGTTCGACCTGCTGTGAGTGAATTGCTGGCAAAGGGGCATCAACTACAGACCACATCGCAAAATTTCGCGGAATTTTGGAACGTGTCAACTCGACCTACTGATCGAAACGGTTTTGGGCAAATACCATTTGAAACCGACAAGATATTACAGCGCATAGAACGACTTTTCCCACTGCTACCAGATTCGGCTAATGTGTACCCTATATGGCGACAACTCGTAGTGGATTATGATGTGTCAGGTGTTCAAGTCCACGATGCACGCTTGGCCGCTACAATGCTCGTCCATGACGTAACCCATATTTTAACTTTCAACATCCAAGACTTTACCCGTTACGCGCCCGAAGGAATTATCGCTGTTGATCCATCTAAAGAAATAAATTAAAGAGGTATTTCATGAACCAGGAACCTAACGTAACAGTTGAAGATATTGAGGTGTCCGTGGATGCATTAGATGTCCAAAAAGCCGCAGACATCTTTGATGAACACGGATGTCTTGTTGTCCGCGGGCTGATGGCACCCTACATTAAAGCACTCCATGAGGATATCGAGGCTGCCGCAGCGGAATCCATATCACTACTTGATAAGGCAGAACGCATTGTTGAAGGCTGGCGCACACCCAACGGCACGCTGTTCTTACCAGCACCCGAAGGCTACGAACGCGACAAACAGATTATGGTACTGTCGATAGGCTATCAGACGAGTGCGGCGTTTTTCCAATCCGCTTTCGATGAAACGACAGTCAATATTGTGGAGGCAATCTTGGGACCGAATGTGGAGATCTTCGGTAACGGGCAGTGCCTCTATAAGGAACCTGTCGGCGGACATCCGAAGCATCTACATCAGGATTCTGCGTATTTTGAACACCGCTATCAGGGACCCGTCGGTATCCTGAGTTACGTTGTGGATACCGATTTGGTAAATGGGGCGTTACATGTCGTGCCGGGTTCGCACCAACTCGGACAACTTAAGCATATTGATACGTTCTCGCACCTCGGTCTGGCGGAGGATGAATGGCCCTGGGAAAGCGCACTCCCGGTCGAAGGCAAAGCCGGCGATTCGATCTTCTTTAACGTCAAAACCATTCACGGTTCCAAACAGAATATGTCGGATAAACCGCGTCCAATTTTTATCAACCGCTACCGTCGAACAGACGATTTTGTAATCATCGGTGGAACAACGACATCGAATCGAGCGGAAGCTGAGAAGCGCGCAGCTGCTGCTGAAGAAGCGCAGAAAGCCAATAGCGATCGAGGCTTAATGTTGCGAGGATTCCGTCCCTTTGATTCGCAGGGTTAAACTCGTTCCTTCAAGCTTCAACCCCTCTATTCTACTTGATAAACGGGTATTTTATAATGAAGTCCACAATTACTTGGACACTCTTATTGTAGCGCAAACTTTCCAGTTTGCGCCCCATCCCCGCACAAACTATAGTAAAGCCTACAATTAAGTTTACACTCTCTAATGTGGCGAGGTTAGGAGGGAAACACCCTATCAAAAACACCTCGCCAGCGAAGTGGGATTTTGTGTTTTCTAAAGTGTTCACATGTTTTCGGGCTTTACTATAAAAGGTAATGCTACAAATGTCCATATATTTTTCGACCTTATTATATTGTCTGAAGGAGCTGGTTTTTTCCGCTCCTACAACTGATACAGCATCAGATAGATAAGCACGCCTGTTACCGAAACGTATAACCAGATCGGGAAGGTAATCTTCGCGATACGACGGTGTTTCTCAAACCGCTCACGCCACGCTAAGTAGAGCGTACGTAACGCCAACGGCACGATCACAAACGCCAAAATAATGTGTGAAATCAGGATAGTGAAATAGACAGGTCGAATCCACCCCTGCTTTGTAAACGGCTTCGATCCAGCGTGATAGTGATAGATAACATAACTCACCAGAAAGAGCACAGACACAGCAAACGCTGCGAGCATACATTTTTTATGTGCTTCGATTTTCCGTTGTCGGATTTGCACGTATCCGATTGTCAACAGAATACCGCTTATGGTATTCAACGTCGCATTGACCGTTGGTAGGTCTGAGATCTCTATCACGTTCTCTCCTTTTACTCTCTGGGCCACCGATAGGCTTGCGCTCCCTTAGAATTCGCTAACGCAAATTCCCACCGTTGACACCACGTCTCATATTTGGTATTCCCAGCTTCCGGACGCATACGGCTCCGCATGAGAAACGCAGGATAGAAGGGTCTGCCGGTCGGTTGATAGACATCGTGATAGCGCAGATCGAAACTCCATCGGATGCTCTCCGATGCATTCGGTCTCGCACTGTGGAGCGTGTAATTGTGGAACAGAATAACGCCACCAGCGCGGATCGGCAACGCTTTCGGTGTGAGATTATCAGGTTGATTTTCCGATAGTACCTCCAATCCATTCTCGCTCCAATCGTGTTTGAGGAGGCCCGTTTTATGGCTGCCCGGCATGACCTGTAGGCATCCGTTTTCCAACGTCGCATCCACAATCGGAATCCAGACAGTTAGCATGAAGTAGGGGTCGGTATCCGGCCAGCACACACCCGCGTCCTGATGCCAAGGGGTCGGTCCCCGCTGTGAGCTCCGTTTTGGCAAAACAGCACGGATATGCTGGATCGGGTTACAGAGAATCTCGGAACCGACGAAAGACTCCACGATGTCGAGGATTTTGGGGTTCTTGAGGAAGTTGAACGTTGCTTTGCCGCGTGCCTGCATAATGTCCAAATTCGCCGTTATCTCCGGTGATTCTTTCGAGAGGTGGAGCAATCGCTCCGTGAACGATTTGTCGGCGTGTGTGCCTGTAACTTTCCCTTCGGCGTGCAATTTCTCGGCGCGGTCAGCGATAATTCCTTTGTATTCGTCAATAACAGGACCCAGATCGTTCTCATCAAGCGCATCTTCAAGCAGTAAATATCCGTTGTCGTAAAAGAAGGAAACTTGAGATTCGGTTAAACGCATGATAGCGTCCTCCTTGCGTTGTGTGCTATCCCCATCGCTGTTCGGGTGGATCGAAGACAAACCCGTGGAAAAACTTCCGCTGTTCGGGTGAGAGTGCCTTGTTGTAGAAATTTTTAGGGTATCCCCAATGTTCCTGTGAGGCGATCATCCATGGATGCTCATAGGCGTAATACAGCATTTCACGGCAGCCCTCCGGTTCGGTGAAGATCCCAGCCGAATGCCAGACGGCGTTATGGAATAGAATCGCACTTCCCGGTGGCGCACAGACCTCCAAAGCCCCCGGATATTCATACGGATACCGTAGATCTTCATGGTTCGGATCGTACATCGCCGTATGGCTTCCCGGTAGGAGCCACAGATTGCCCTGTCCGCCTTTTGTCATATCTGTCAGATAGTAGCCGATTTTAAGTTGTAAGAACGGGATTGGACGTAGATTACGATAGCCTTCATCGTGTCCATCGATGTGCCATCCCATCGAACGTTCCATTAAATCCGATGCGTGTTCAACGATCGCATCGGAAGCGTGATGGTGGGGCATCTTATTGAGCAAACCTGTGACATACGGTAGAATCGGTTGCCAATCCAAGAGTTCTAAGAACGCTGGATGATCACCGAGGATATAGAAGATACGGGTACTCTTCTCGCCGTGAATGTGGGTCATACCGGTTTGAGTTAACCCTTTCTCTTCACATTCCCGCCGTTTCTCAATGACTTCGGCAAGGGCGTTTCTGAGTGTTCTAACATGCGAAGCCTCAAGAAAATTGTCCAGAACGAGATAACCGTTGTTTTGAAAGAAAAACTTTTCAGCATCAGTCAATTCGTGTGACATACAGTACATCCTCTTTTTCGCTGGCGAGGTACTCAACGTCTCGCTTTTCAGTCTAAATCATCTTCGCTGGCAAGGTTTGATGAAGATTAACTTTTTACTTCGGTAGTTTCCTATCCGCACAAAGTAAAACTACCCCGCCGCTGGCGAGGTTTCCTAACCTCGCCACAACGCTCAAGTCGTTGTATACTTTACTATAAATCGAACAATTCTATGGCGTTTTTACCCAAAATTTTTGCTTTATCTGCTTCAGAGATAGACATCTCCTCGATTAAACGGACAAATCGCGGCATATCCACCCACGGATGGTCTGTTCCGAACAGCAGGCGGTCTCCCCCGGAATATTCATACGCGTACTGCAATGACTGCACTGATGGCGACACGGTGTCCAGATAGATACGTCGCAGATATGCGCTTGGCGGTTGTGTTATGTTCTCTCTGGCTCTCCCCAATACCTCGGTTTGATGGTCGAGTCTACCGCTCATATAGGGTAGAATACCACCAACATGTGGCATCACGATTTGTAGGTTAGGATGCCGTTCAAGAATCCCACTCAGAATCAGTCGCAACAGCGCGAAACTGTTATCCACCTGTAACCCCATCATACCGATCATCCAGTGGTCTTTGATCGCCTCTCCCCACGTAGGGACGGTGGGATGCATCACAATCGGTATTTGCAATGTTTCGGCATGCGCATAGACCTGTTCAAATTGTGGCGCGTCAACAGGTTTGCCACCGATATGGGAATAGAGCATGATCCCACGAAATCCGAGCGGCTTGACTCGATCCATTTCTGTGATGGCTTCATCTGGATTTTGCCAAGGGAGGCATGCCAACCCTGCGAATCGATCTGGGTATGTGTCCACGAGTGCAGCAATGGCATCGTTGATCGCTTGGGCACCTTTGCGTCCTAATTCAGGGATAAGCATACACGGGGGAGGTATATTCGTACTGAGCAGTGCCATATCGACCCCTGCTTCGTCCATATCTTTGAGTTTTTGTTTCGGATCGTAGGCTGCGTCTTGCAGGCGAAACGTCTGAACATCGCCGTACGTAACGACAGCATCACTGCCGCGACGGATAACTTGCGGCGGGTATGGATTCTGCGCGAGGATTTCGGTATAGGCATCTGGAAATATGTGGCTCTGACAATCGATTCGCATTTTTTGGGTCAAAAATGTTTCATTTTTATATGTCTTTTAGTATGCCATGTCTAACCCTTTTTTAGCAAGCAATCTTTTTCGGAGACATAGGGGCATTCAATTTTCCTCTCCGTGCTGACGAGGTTTCCTAACCTCGCCAGTGCTCCTGAGGGCATTGAGCTCTCCTGTAGGAGGGAAGAAATCCGCAGAAATACTTTCTTCGGATTGGATTTCAGCGTTTGCAAATACCCCTATCAAAAACACTCCGATTCCCGACTCTCCTGAAAAATTCTTGCGTTTCAAGACAAGGTGTATTATCATAATAAAATATGGCAACTCATTCTCAAGAAAAGAAGCACCGAATTTACATTGACGCGACAATTCCGAGTTATCTGGTTTCTAACCCGAGCCGTGTTGCTAAGACTGCGGAACGACAAGAAATCACGCGTGCATTTTGGCAGGATTCCGGTTTTGAATTCATTTTGTCTAACTATGTTATTAACGAAATATCAGTCGGGGACAATGATCAAGCGGCAGATAGACGGCAAGCGGTTGAAGGACTCAGGATTGTAATTGTAGAAAATACTGACCGAGCCTTCGCGCAACATTTGGTTGACCAAGGGGCACTACCGCAAGTTGCCTTTACGGATGCTGTCCATATAGCAGTATCAGCGATACATGCTATCCCTTATCTGGCTACATGGAATTTCGCGCATCTTGCCAATCCGCGTACTATACCAAAAATTCAACAGGTTTGTCACGACGCGGGTTTTTCAATACCGCGTATTGATACATCAGAGGCAATAATGGAGGAACTCTCATGAATGATGAAATTTTGAAAGAATGCCTTGATGCAAAAGCGCGTCTTGTCGCACTTTTTGGAGACTTGGAGACCTATATGGAATTTATGACGAAAAAACAGGAAAAGGAGATGAAGGAAGGCAAAAAAAAATACATAAATTTACCAATCGTCCGGATAAAAAAACCTGAAAAACCGAATACTTAAGCTTTAAGTCGTCAGGGGCCCATCCGTCGAACCCCTAATATAAGGAGTGGAGCGTGCATGAACAGCGGGAAAAATTTTATCGCAATCAGTTGTCTGTTGATGTTCAGTGTAGGCATTTATCATAGCGTTGATGCCCAAGAGAATCTGGCACAACAGGCATACACAATCTTTGAACGAAACTGCCTCAATTGCCATGGGGAACACGGCGCGTATACTGAAGCAATTATCATTGATCACACAGCACTCATCGAAAGTGGAGCCGTTGTTCCGGGGAAACCGATTGAGTCCGAACTCTATAAACGGTTGCTTGTAAACGATTCTGCGAAACGGATGCCGCTGGGTCAACCACAACTTCCACCAGCGGCGATTCTGACGATTGGCAACTGGATTCAAGCCGGCGCGCCGGATTGGCAGCCTCCAGAACAAGACACCGCCTTCATCACCCCCACGGAAATGCTTGAAACGATTGAGAAGCACGTCAACTCGCTATCGCCGTTTGACCGTGTCTTCACACGCTATTTTACGATGACGCATCTCTATAACGCCGGTGAAAGCGCGGAAGCACGCCATGCCTATCAACGCGCCCTCTCGAAACTCGTCAACAGTCTCTCTTGGGGACGCGAGGTCATCAAACCACAGCCGATTGATCCAGAAGAAACAATCTTCTACATTGATCTCCGAGACTATGAATGGGAGATCGGAACCAATCGGTGGACACTGATTGAGGCGGAATATCCGTATCAGGTTGAATTCAACGCGCCAACACAGACAGCACTCCGTGAAAAACTGGCGAGTTTGCGCGAAGAGTTGGATTGTGAGGTGCCGTTCGTTCATGTGGATTGGTTCCTCGCAACTGCCTCCTTGCCGCCCCTCTATCATGACATCTTAGACCTTCCACAGACCGATCGGGAGTTAGAGGCACGCCTTGAGGTGAATGTCGTTGAAAATCTCCGAAACGCCGCAGGCAGACGCGTCTGGCGTGCGGGTTTCAATGATTCGGGTGTCTCAAATAACAATCGTGTTGTCGAACGGCATCTCTCGCGCTATGGTGCGTATTGGAAAAGTTACGACTTCGCGGGGAGCGTTGAGACACAGAACATCTTCACACACCCACTCTCTTTTGAACATGATGGCGGCGAGATCATTTTTAACCTGCCGAACGGTCTGCAGGCGTACTATCTGGTAGATGCTGGAGGTAACCGGCTGGACGAAGCGCCGATAAAAATTGTCCGAAACCCCGCTGCAAGTGATCCGACTGTCCGCAATGGACTTTCTTGCATCGGATGTCATACGGAGGGGATGAAGACGTTTGAAGATGAAGTGCGCGCTGTTGTTGAGAAGAATCCAAATCCGCTGTTTAACAAAGAACAAGCGTTGCGTCTCTATGCAGAGAAGGGGACGATGGATGCTTTTATAGATGAGGATACTGACCGTTATCGGCAGGCACTTGAAAAAACCGGTGATGTCTTTGGTGGGATTGAGCCTGTTCAGAGGTTTCATGAGGCGTTTCAAAGACCGCTTGATGCCGCACATGCTGCAGCGACAGTTGGGTTAGAAACGGCAGATTTCCTCCAGAAGGTTCGCGAGAATGCAAGTCTGAGAAACTTAGGTTTGACGGTGCTGACAGGTGTAAGTGGGAGTGTGAAAAGGGATACATGGACATCGAATTTCAGTGAAATCGTTGCGATGCTGAGTTTTCCTGACAGCGATATAGTTCAGCCTGTTGTTCCTCGAACTGAACGCATTCCTGGGGCCGCCGTTTACATCCCTGATGCAAATTTGCGGGCCTCAATAGCAGAAGCACTCGGCAAAGGACCTGGTACTGCTATTACACAAAAGGAGATAGAAACACTGACAAAACTTGATTTACAAGACAGGAGCATTCAGGATCTGACGGGCCTTGAATTTGCAACCAATTTAGGATGGATGGATTTGAGTAACAACGAGATTTTCGATCTGTCCCCAATAGCTGGTCTAATGGAACTCCACACACTCGGGTTAAGCAACGTTCCTGGGTCTGATTTATCGTTCTTGAAAGGATTAAAAAATCTCAGGCAACTGTGGTCAAACGGGGGCCAGGTATCCGATCTGTCGCCACTTGCTGGGTTAACCAACTTGGAATGGCTTTGGTTCTGGGGCCATCCCATCTCCGATTTATCACCCTTGTCGGGACTAACAAAATTAGAGACATTAGACATATGTGGTGGAGATATACCAGACCTTAAACCTTTAGTCGGTTTGACAAATTTGAAATCACTGTTTCTTGCTGCCAACAAAATATCAGATATATCACCCCTTGCAGGAATGACTTGGTTAAATGTGTTGTCAGTGAGGCACAACAACGTATCCAATATATCACCTCTTGCAGGATTAACCAACTTACAGGAGTTAAGAGTCAATGGCAATAACATATCTGATTTTTCGTCTTTGGATGGGATACGTGAGAATATAACGACCCTTCTATGGCACGATAATCCAGGGTTTCCAAAAGGAGGAGCAAAAATAGAGGGGCCGGGATTGTGGATTATATTACCGGAGGCGGATCCGTGGGGCGAGGCCGATTTACTATCAGAACAGAGCGAGGGTACCGTAACAGAAAAAGGGATTGCTACTTTTGGCGCAATAGAGGGACAATCTGTCGGCAGGAACGTATGGACTTCCTATAAACTTCCCTCTACGCGAAGAATCGCAGATGTCTTGGCACCTCACACATCTGACGGAACCGCCTATGGTTCTATAGTCGTATATTCACCGCTCGAACAGGATACAACAATATACGTCGGCAGTGGTGATGAACTCAAGGTCTGGTTCAATGGGAACATGATTCACCAAAATCATCGTTATCTCGGAGGTACTGATTACACAGGTTTTTATCCTGTTATGCTTCAACAGGGACAAAATGTCTTGTTAGTCGTGTGCCACCCGTCGCGTCATGTTTCTTTGGGATTTGAACCTGATACGGAGTATGCAGTGGTATCCCCTGGGACTGGCTTCGCGCTTTCGACAGATACTGTGAGTGTCCGCGTCGGCGATACTTTTACTGTCCACGTTAATGCTGAAAAGGTCACGGATTTAGCAGGATGGCAGTTCGACCTTACATTTGATCCCGATGTGCTTGAAGTCGTCGAAGTCAAAGAGGAGGGTTTTCTGAAAAGACGCGGTAGCACGACCTTCTTTCAGAAAGGCGTGGTTGATACCGCCGCAGGTAAAATTGCTGGTGTCAGTTCGGCATTGATTTCCAAAGGTGGTATTACAGGCAGTGGAACGTTGTTGTCGGTAACATTCTCCGCGAAGGCGGATGGGAACAGCGAATTGACCCTGCGTAACTTTCAACTCGGCTCCAACACCGGTGATGTTATCCCCGCTGGCGTGCGCGATCTTACTATCACTGTTGAGTCTGGACCGACGTGGGATGTAAATGCCGATGGACAGGTAAGCATTCTGGATCTGATTCTGGTAGCCCAGGAAATGGGCTCTGCTGCGTCTGCCAACTCGAAAGTGGACGTGAACCGAGATGGAATCATCAGTATCTTGGATCTTATCGTTGTGGCACAACACATGGGTGAATCAACCGCCTCGGCTGCGCCTTCCATACTTACGATGAACAGCATAGAGAAACTGAATCCTAAGATGATACAAGCGTGGATAGCACAAGCACAGGTTGAAAACGACGGTTCTATCGCCTTCCGACAGGGGATCGCCAACCTTCAACGTCTCTTAGCATCGTTGATTCCAGAAGAAACAGCATTACTGCCCAACTATCCGAATCCGTTCAACCCGGAGACATGGATACCGTATCAACTCTCCGAAC